>DASSQE010000123.1:0-15283 GCA_035702645.1 Gaiellaceae bacterium | reverse complement strand
TCCAGGTAGGTCGGCGCGAACGAGTAACCCGGGAGACCCTCGAACCGTTCATCGGGCGTCCGGTAGACCTCCACGGGGAGATCATGATCGCAACGCTCGGCGGACCGGACAAGAGCTCCTAACCCGGGCGGAGGACCGGCTCGCCCGTACGGGCGAGCTGCTCGATCAGGTCGGCCGCTCGCACCGTTCCGGGCGCAGCTTGGACGCGCGCCGCCATGCGGCCGAGCCGATCGGTGAGCGCTGCGTCTCCCAGCAGGCGCTCGATCGCGCCTGCGAGCTCGTCGCGCTCGACGCGGTACGTGTCGAGGCGGATGCCGACTCCTGTCTCGTCGATTCGCTGGGCGTTGTCGTACTGGTCCCAGAAGAGTGGGAGCGCGATCATCGGTTTTCCGAAGTGGACGCATTCGGTCGTCGTGTTGTTGCCCGCGTGGGTGATCACGAGGTCGACGAGCGGCAGCAACGCGGGCTGGGGGAGGAGCTCGGCGCCCCACATGTTGTCCGCGAGCTCGTACTCGGCGTGCTGCGGCCCCTTCGACACGACGAAGCGATGGCCGAGCCCCGAGAGCATCTCCACGAGCCGCCGCATGAGCTCGACGTCGGCCGAGCCGAGGCTGCCGAGCGAGACGTAGACGAGCGCGCCGTCGCCCGATGCGACGTGCTCCGGCAGCTCGGCGGACACGGATGTGCGCCGCACGCACGTGTCCAGCCGATGCCAGGTGTCGCCGAGAGGACGCGCGCGTACGTAGTCGAGCTCCTCGGGATAGACGTAGAGATTGAGCCACTCGGACGCGTGGATGAGCTCGCCCGCAGGAAGCGGCGGTGCGCCGCGCTCGACGAAGGTCTCGGAGAAGTCGCGGTGGAGATCGCGGATGACCCTCGCGTACTCGGTGCGGAAGTCGTCCCAATCGGATTCGTCAGCAGCGGGATACCCGGAGAACACGGGCGGGATCGCCTGGTCCTTCAGCTCGAGCGGGTTGCAGGAGACGATCCGGACCCACGGCCGCGCAGAGTGCTGGATCGCGGGGAAGCCGACGACGTTGTCCTCGACGATGACGTCCGGGCGCAGCTCGTCGAAGATCTCGCGCAGACGGTCGTCGACGTAGCGGGCGCCGTCGCACAGCGCCCTGAACGTCGGCTCGATGAACTCGCCGAGCTGCTCGATCGTCGGCTTCCGGAAGACGGGCGCCGTCTCGCGGATGAAGTCCTTCCAGAACTGCCCGGGCTCCTCGTCCTCCTCCGGCGGCGGCCCGAGCCGCATCAGCCGCTCCTCGAAGCCCTGGGCCTCGAGCGTGCCGGCGAACGACTCCTCGATCACGAACACGACACGATGGCCCCGCTCGCGCAGGACCTGGCCGATGCCCGCGCAGTTGTTCGTCGGGCCGTACGCGCCCTCGGGAAAGAAGACGATCGTGCTCCGAGCCACGGCCGCAACCCTCTCACGGGCGGCATCGGCGCGCACCTTGCATCGGGGTGTACGGCGAAGTAGTGTCGCTTCAGTTTTCTGTGACGAGCTCGCAGATCACTTCAGACGACACCCGAGTCGACGTCGGCGAGCGGCTGCGGGCGATCCGGAAGCTCCGGCGGGTCACGCTTCGAACCGTGGCGGAGCGCGCGGAGCTCTCGGAAAGCTTCCTCAGCCAGGTCGAACGAGGTCGTGCAAATGCGAGCGTCGCTTCGCTCAAGCGGATCGCGGGCGCGCTCGGCGTCAGCGTCGCCGATCTCTTCGAGCCGAACGGCCGGACGACTCGGCCGCGGGTCCTCCCGCAGGAGAGCAGGCCTTCGCTCACGTTCGGGACGCTCGGGCGGAAGTTCATGCTCACGCCCCGGCCGCTCGAGCATCTCCAGGTGATGGTCGGCGAGTTCGAGCCCGGCGGCTCGACCGGCGACGAGCCGTACACGCACGGCGACTCCGAGGAGCTCCTGGTCGTCCTCGAGGGCGTCGTCCACCTGCAGCTCGGGACCGAGGTCTTCGAGCTCGACACGGGGGACTCGATCGACTACCGGAGCTCGACGCCTCACCGGCTGACGAACGCTGGAGAAGGCACTGCGGAGGTGATGTGGATCATCAGCCCACCGAGCTACTAGCGCGCTTCGAGGACATCGGCAGGGCAGGCAGGTCGAACGAAGGGAGAGCGGAATGAGCGGGGACGGAGATCGGATCGAGCGGCGCATCAGCCGCCAGGAGCTGCTCAAGATCGCCGCCGCAGCCGGCGGAGCGGGCCTCCTTGCGGGGCGCGTGTCCGGTGCGGCGGCCGCGATCGAAGCGATGACCGCGGAGAGCGGGCGGCTGCAGGTGCTCGACTGGGTCGGTTACGGCTATGACGGCGGGCAGGCCATGTTCGCCGCCTACAACAAGCGCTACCCGAAGAACAAGGCGCAGATCCACGTTATGACGAACGAGGCGAACGCGCTCAACCAGTTCAACGGTGGCCTGAAGGTCGACCTCTTCCGCCCGTACATCGGCTGGGTCAAGTACTTCGCCCAGAGCGGCCTAGTCCAGCCGTGGGATCCGAAGCTGATCCCGAACCTCAAGCACCTGAACCCGTACATGGTCAAGGCCGGCCAGTACCAGGGCAAGCAGTACGGCATCCCGGACGACTGGGGCTTCGACGAGATTCTCTACCGGACGGACAAGGTGAAGCCGAAGGCGAACTCGTACAGCCTCCTCTTCGACGAACGCTACAAGGGGAAGATCGCCTGGTTCGACGACATCGAGATGCCCGAGATCGCTGGCTTGCTACACGGCTACAAGGACACGTGGAACCAGACGGATGCCCAGCTGAAGAAGTCGAAAGACTTCCTGATCTCGAAGAAGCACCTCGTCCGCAAGATCTGGTCCTCGGAGACGGACATGCAGCAGCTCTTCGCGGGCGGTGACATATGGATCTCGTACGCGTGGCCTGCGGACTACGCAGCGATGAAGGCGAAGGGCCTGCCGGTCGCTTACATGCGGCCGCGAGAGAAGCCGATCGCGTGGGTCGGGAACTTCATGCTCATGAAGGACACGCCGCGTCCGCACCTCGCCCACGCCTACGTCGATGCGTGGAGCTCGGCCAAGTCAGGGAAGTGGCTCGAGGACAACTACTTCTACGGGCACGCGAACGTCCTCGCGAAGCCGTCGTCGACCGCCCTCGCGAAGTCGCTCCAGATAGGTAACCCGAGGGCGCTTGGTCCGGCGAACGCGAACCTCGACCGTGACATCCCGCGGCGGGCGGAGTACGAGAAGGCGTGGCAAGAGGTGAAGGCGTCCTAGGGACCTGACGAGCGAGCCGGTGGCGGTCGAGGTCGGAACCGAGAAGCTCGGCGAGCGGCAGCCGCGCCGTCGGGTCTCACGACCGAGCCTGACCGCCCCCGGCCTGCTCGGCCTGCCCATCGCCTGGCTCGCCGTCTTCTTCCTCGTCCCGATCGGGATCGTCGCGGCGTACAGCGTCGACGTCCTCTCGTTCGGCTCGGAGACCCACGGATTCACGCTCGCCGCCTGGCACGACTTCGTCCACAGCGGCATCTACCTCCGGCTCTTCTGGAAGTCGGTGAAGATGTCGCTGATCGTTTCGGTCGTCATCGTCGTCCTCGCGTATCCCCTCGCGTACTACCTCGCGCTCTCGGGGACGAAGCGGAAGTACGTCCTGCTCCTGCTCCTGATCGCGCCGTTTCTCACCAGCTACCTCTTGCGCGTCCTCGCGTGGACGGTCCTTCTCGGCGACGAAGGGCCGATCAACTCGTTCCTCTCCTGGACGGGGCTCCGTCCGCATGATCACCCGCTCACGCTCATCGACACACGGTTCGCGGTCATGCTCGTCCTGGGCTACATCTGGCTCCCGTTCGTCGCGCTCCCCATCTTCGTGTCGCTGGAGAGCCTCGACCGCCGGCTGCTCGAGGCTGCCACCGACCTCGGGGCGAGCCGTTTCACCGCCTTTCGACGTGTGACGCTGCCTCTTTCGCTGCCGGGCGTCATGGCCGCGTTCCTGTTCGTGTTCATCCCGACGATCGGGGAGTTCGTGACCCCGTCGCTCGTCGGTGGGACCAGCGGCTACATGTACGGAAACCAGATCGTCGACCTGTTCCAGACGGGCTTCCCGGACTGGGAGACGGGATCGGTCCTCGCGATCTTCCTGCTCGCGGTCGTCGTGCTCCTGACCCTCGTGTTCTCGCGCTTCCTGCAGCCGAGGCAGGTCTCGGCGAGCTGATGGACGTCGCTCTCTCGAGGTACGGGGCGTGGGCGCTGCGGGCGTTCTTCGTACTCGTCGTCGTCTTCCTGTACGCGCCGATCGTGATCCTGCTCGTCTTCTCGTTCAACAACGCGAACATTCCGGCGTTCCCGCTGAGCGGGTTCACGTTCCACTGGTACCACCAGTTCCTCACGAACTCCGACCTCAAGAGCTCGCTGAAGACGAGTGCGATCGTCGCGGCTCTCTCGAGCACGGGGGCGGTACTGCTCGGGATCCTCTCCGCGATCGCGCTCGTCCGGCATCGCTTCCGAGGGACGGGGCCCGTGGCTGCGCTCCTGCTGAGCCCGCTCGTCATCCCCTACGTGGTCTTCGGACTTGCGTTGCTCCTCCTCTTCCACACAGCGGGGATCCCGCGCTCGATCTTCACGGTCGTGATCGGGCACATCGTGATCACGCTCCCCTACACCATTCTCGTGCTCATGCCGCGGCTCCAGCAGATCGACGTCTCGCTCGAGGAGGCTGCATACGACCTCGGCGCCAGTCGTTTGCGGACCTTCCGATCGGTGACGCTCCCGCTCCTCCTGCCGGCGGTCGTCTCCGCCTACCTGATCGCCTTCACGACGTCGTTCGACGAGTACGCCGTCGCGTCGTTCACCGTCGGCACGCAGCCGACCTTCCCGATCTACCTCTACTCGGCGATTCGCTTCCCGAGCAATCTGCCGCAGGTCATCGCCGTCGCCGTCGTCGTGATCTCGGTCTCTCTCGTCGTCGTGATTGCTGCCGAGGTCGGCCGGCGCGTGGCCGAGCGGAGGCTGGGCGCGGTCGAAAGCTAGGACGCGACCGGAAGGAGCGCCGTGTCCGCGAGCACGGCGCCGTGCTCCGGATCCCAGCTGACCGCGACCTTCGCGCGCTCCTCGATCGGGGCCGTGAGCTCGTCGGCGAGGCGGCTGGACACGACCCGACCGGCGGTCGTGGAGACGTGGAACTGCGTGTACATCCCGAGGTAGACGATCTCCACGACCGTCCCTTCGAGCCACGATCCGGCGTCGGGCGCACCGCTCCCGGCGGGCGCGATCCGGACGCGCTCCGGGCGTACGGACACACGCAGCGCATCGCCCGGGCGAACGTCTTCCCCGACGGCGACCACGACCCGGTCCTGCTCGCCTGGGCGCATGACGGCGTACCCGCCGACGATCTCGGCGACGGTCAGGTCGAGCGCGTTGAGCGAGCCGATGAAGTCCGCGACGAACGCCGTCCTCGGGTGCTCGTAGATCTCCCGCGGGCCGCCGATCTGCTCGACCTGGCCGTGGTTCATGACCGCGATCCGATCCGACATCGAGAGCGCCTCTTCCTGGTCGTGCGTGACGTAGACGAACGTGGTGCCGAGCTCGCTCTGGATCCGCTTCAGCTCGAGCTGCATCTGCTTGCGGAGCTTCACGTCGAGCGCGCCGAGCGGCTCGTCGAGGAGCAGGGCCGCCGGTTGATTCACGAGGGCGCGCGCGAGTGCGACGCGCTGCTGCTGGCCGCCGGAGAGCTGCCGTGGTCGTCGGTTCTCGAATCCCTCGAGCTCGACGACCCGGAGGATCTCCTCGATCCGCCCACGGTGCTCCTTCCGCGGGACGCCCTTCACCTTCAGCCCGAAGGCGACGTTGTCGTAGATCGACATGTGCGGAAAGAGGGCGTACTGCTGGAACACCATGTTCACAGGCCGCTTGTTGGAGAACACCTTCGTGACGTCTTTGCCCTGAAGCAGGACTCGGCCCTCGTCCGGTACCTCGAAGCCGGCGATCATGCGGAGCGTCGTCGTCTTGCCGCAGCCGCTCGGGCCGAGCATCGAGAAGAACTCGCCCTCAGCGATCGCGAGTGACACGTCTCGGACGGCCTCGGCCTTGCCGAACCGCTTCGTGATGCCCTCGAGCGCGATCGCGGCGCTGCGATCGTCGTCCATGGCGGCCGAGTCTAGACCCGTTCTCGCGCAGCGCGGGAGTCCTGATCGGCTCAGGCGCGGGTGGGAGCCACCGCTGCGCCCCGAAGCGTCCGCACGTGCCGAGCGCTCGCGACCAGGATCGTCCCCAGTGAGGTCGCGCCGGCGACCGCGAACGCGAGCTGCGTCCCGCCGAGCTCCGCGAGCCACCCGGTCAGGAGGCCGCCGAGCGGTGCGAGCCCGATGAACGCGAAGAGGTAGAGGCCGATCATCCTCCCGCGCAGGTGGTCGGGGGCGCCGAGCTGGATCAGCGCGTTGGCATTCGCCGTGAAGAGGGTGAAGCAGACGCCGATCCCCGCGAGCAATGCGCCGGCGACGATCGCGTCGCTGACGAAGGCGAGGATCAGAACGAGCACGCCGAACCCGCCGCCGCCGGCGACGAAGAGACGCCAGCTCGCCTCGCGGACGGACGCCGTCGTCAGGGCGCCGACGAGCGCGCCCGCGCCGAACGCGGCCGACAGCAGCCCGAATCCCTCGGGGCCCACGTGCAGCGTGTGCGACGCGAGCAGCGGCACGAGGACGTTGAAGTTGAAGCCGACCGTGCTCACGATCGTGACCACGATCAGGACGATCCGCAGCCGGCGGTCGCCGCGAAGGAACGCGAACGCCTCGCGCAGCCCGCTGATCAGCCGGGCCGTCGAATCGCGCGCCACGCGGTGGAGCTCGTCCGTTCTCATCAGCGCGATCGCGGCGAGGACGGCGAGGAAGCTGACCGCATTCAGCGCGAAGCAGAGGCCGGTGCCGACCCCCGCGATCACGAGCCCGGCGATCGCCGGCCCGATGATCCGGGAGGCGTTGAAGAGGCCGGAGTTGAGCGCGACGGCGTTCGGGAGCTCCCTCGGGCCGACCATCTCGAACGTGAGCGCCTGGCGTCCCGGCGCGTCGAAGGCGAGAGCGATGCCGCCGAGCGTCGCGAGCAGGTAGACGAGCGGCAGGGTCGCGGTCCCCGTGAGGGTGGTCACCGCGAGGAGCGTTGAGACGACCATCGCCGAGCCCTGGGTGATCATCACGAGCTTGCGGGTCTCGACGCGGTCGACGACGACGCCGGTGAAGAGGCCGAGAACCGTCGTGGGGAGGAAGCGGCAGAAAGCAAGGACGCCGATCGCGAGTGGTGAGCCCGAGAGCGTGATGACGAGCCAGGCGAGTGCGACGTTCTGCATCCACGAGCCCGCGAGCGAGACGAGCTGACCGCCGAAGAAGAGCCGGTAGTTGTGGTGACGGCGCAGGCTGCGGAAGGTGCGCGTCCTGAGCGCGAGAGTCAGCGTCGTCACGACCGGTCGTCCTCGACGAGCCTCATGAGCGCCGGGACGGCCGTCTCGATCGCCTCGATCTCCGCCGGCTCGAGCGTACCGATCCTCTCCGCGAGCCAGGTCGTCCGCCGCGCGCGGACGCGGCGCAAGAGGCGCTCGCCGTCCTCGGTGAGTCGGAGACCCACCCGGCGGCGATCCTCGCTCGAGCGGACTCGTTCGATCAGCTCGGCTCGCTCGAGGCGGTCGATGTGGCCCGACAGCGCAGGCGGCGAGATTCCCTCCTCCGCGGCGAGCTCGGCGAGCGAGAGGCCGGGGTTGCGCTTGACGAGCCAGAGCAGCGTCACCTGGGACGTGGTCACCCCGAGCTGCTCGGTCTCCTTCCGCAGTTCGCGGGCGAGCCGGAGGAGCACCGGACGGAGCTGGGCGGCAACGGTCTCGGGGCTAAGCGTAACCTCACTAATCATTAACGTAGCGAAGGATAGCTGAACCGGCCGGGCCTGCGTCCCCCTATCGTGTGGCCATGAGCGATCCGGTTCCGAGCAGGCGACTTTCCAACACCGAGGTGTTCTCCGATCCGTTGGTGGAAGCGCTCCTTCAGGCGCGCCTCGTCGGAGTGCTCGCGACCTACGACCTCGCCGGCGTCATCCACGCCGTGCCGATGTGGTTCGCGCGGCTCGATCGCTCGATCGTCCTTGCGACCGGCTCTCGCAGCCGCAAGGTCGCCAACCTCGAGCGCGACAGTCGCGCGACGCTCGTCGTCCACGACTCGCGGCCCGGCTTCGAGGTGTGCGGAGCGTCGTTTGCCGGACGGGCGGAGGTCGTACGCGGAGACGACGCACGCGCCTTCGTCGACGCCGTCCACGACCGCTACGTGGACGCGGCGAACGCTTCTGGGCCGGCACGTTCGTTCCTCGAGTCGGACGACGTCGCCCTTCGTCTCGTGCCCGAGTCCGCGCTGACGTGGGACGAGCGCGGAAGCGACGCGAGCGCGGCGCTTCGCGCATCGGGCGGCGCATATCCGCTGCTCACGACGGCGCCCCGGACGTAGCCAGAGCGGCGACGGCTACTCCTTCGCCTGCGCCTCGAGCTTGTACCCGACGCCGTAGCGTGTGTGGATGAAGGTGTGCCGTGACGCGCGCTGGTCGATCTTCTCTCGCAGCTTGCGCACGAAGACGTCGACCGTGCGATCGCGATGCGTCGCGCGTCGGCCCCAGACGCGCTGGAGGAGCTCGTCGCGCGTCAGCACTCGTCCTTGCTCGCGGGCAAGCGTGTAGACGAGCCGGAACTCGGTCGGCGTCAGGTCGGCGCTCTCGCCGTCGACGTAGGCCTGCACGTTGTCGGGATCGAGGCGGAGCTCCTCGACGACGATCGAATCGCCTCGATTCGGTTCGGCCTCGCTGACACCTCGGCGCGCAGCCGCCTTCACTCGGGCCGCGAGCTCGCGCATCGAGAACGGCTTGACGAGGTAGTCGTCCGCTCCGATCTCGAGGGCGTGCACGCGGTCGTGCTCGGTCCCGCGCGCGGAGACGACCACGATCGGCGTTCCGATCCCCTCACCTCTGGCGCGCTCGATGACGCCCCAGCCGTCGATGCCGGGAAGCATGAGATCGAGGACGCAGACGTCGGGGCGCTCGTAGCGCAGACGCGCGAGCCCCGTCTCGCCGTTCGCGACGCCGACCGCGTCGAAGCCCGCCTCCTCGAGATGACGGGCCATGCCCCGCGCGATGACGTCGTCGTCCTCGATGATCAGGACCTTCGCCATGCGGACGAATAATGCGGCCCCCGGGTGGCGCGGGCGTCACCTAGCGGTTACCGGCCGGTTAGCGGGTGGTGAACGCCTGATCGTTGGCGCACCGAGGAGGCGGGAGGGGTGTGCAACCCTTCTGCGAGACATGGACGCGGATGCCCTGCGCGGGCGGGCGATCGTCGAGGAGAGCCGCGAAGCGGTCGTCGTCGTCGACGATCGGGACCGGGTCATCCTCGCGAGCCGGCGCGCCAGGCAGACGATCGAGGATCTTCGCGAGGGCGAGCCGCTGCCCGCCGATCTCCTCGCGGGCGGCCGCGGCGTCATCCCGCTCGTCGTGCCGTATCGGGTCGACGGGCGGGTCGAGCGTCTCGTCTACCTCTCGCGGGAGGGCGACCTCGCCGCCTACGAGGAGCTGCGCTCGGGATTCACGGCCGCGGTCTCGCACGAGCTGCGGACGCCGCTCGCCCGGCTGCTGACGCTGCTCGAGACGGCCGCCCTTCCCGGCGAGGACGTCGCGGCTCTCGTCGAGCAGGCCGCGGACGAGGTCGATCGGATCACGGAGCTCATCGACGAGGTGCTCTTCCTGAGCGAGCTCGAGTCGGGCGCACGGGTCGTCGCGCTCGGGGCCGCGCCGGTCCGTCCCGTTCTCGAGGAGACGATGGACGAGCTCAAAGAGCGCGCGGGGCGGGCGGGCGTCGAGCTCCTGCTCGTGTGCGATCCCGAGACAGCGCTCGCGATCAGGCCGCGCATGCTCGGCGTCGTCGCTCGCAACCTCGCGGAGAACGCGATCCGCTACGCCGGCCCAGGGACGACGTTCACGCTCGCGGTCGAGCGCGACCCCGAAGACGGAGTCGTCCTCTCCGCGGTCGACGACGGCATCGGCGTCGAGGAGGCGGCGCTGTCACGGCTCTTCGAGCGCTTCTACCGGGGTGACCGCGCACGTGCCTCGCGGGGGAGCGGCCTGGGGCTCGCGATCGTGAAGCACGTCGTGACGCAGGCGGGTGGAAGCGTCGAAGCACGCGGCGCACGCGGGAGCGGGCTCGAGATCCGCTGCACCTTCCCTGCGCTGTAGCGGGCCGGTTCACCACCCCTTCACCGCTTCTTCACCGCCCGGAGTCCCGGCTCGCTCGGCGCCGCGGAGACACTGGAGTCGTGACCGCGTCGCGCTGCTCCGGACGATGACGATCGTGGACGAGAAGGTCTCGGCCGCAGGGATCGACAGCCGGAAGATCGGGGCGCTGGCGAGCGACGAGGAGGACGTCCGCTCGCGCGAGGCGGTGTTCCGGGTCGAGAACCTGTCCGTGAGCTACGGCGGGTCGCTCGCGCTGGACGGCGTGACGCTCGACGCGCACAGGAACGCGGTGACCGCGTTCATCGGCCCGTCGGGCTGCGGCAAGAGCACGTTCATCCGCTGCCTCAACCGTATGAACGACCTCATCCCAGGTGCACGGGTCGGCGGCTCGGTCTTGTACCACGGGCGCGACCTGTACGCGGCGAACGTCGACCCGGTGGAAGTGCGGCGCCGGATCGGGATGGTGTTCCAGAAGCCCAACCCGTTCCCGAAGTCGGTTTACGACAACATCGCCTTCGGCCCGCGCGTCCTCGGCATGAAGAAGGGCCTCGACGAGCGCGTCGAGCGCGTCCTCCGATCGGCCGCTCTGTGGGACGAGGTGAAGGACCGGCTGAAGGAGAACGCGCTCGGTCTCTCCGGAGGACAGCAGCAGCGGCTCTGCATCGCAAGGGCGATCGCCGTCGAGCCCGACGTGATCCTGATGGACGAGCCCGCATCGGCGCTCGACCCGATCTCGACCGCCCGGATCGAGGACCTGATCCACGAGCTCAAGCGCGAATACACGATCGCGATCGTCACGCACAACATGCAGCAGGCGGCACGCGTCGCCGACATGACCGCGTTCTTCAGCGTCGACGTGCGCGAGGACGGCTCGGGCCGGCACGGCGTCCTCGTCGAGTACGACGCGACGACGAAGATCTTCACCAACCCGTCCGACAAGCGCACGGAGGACTACGTCACGGGGCGGTTCGGATGAACGCCCGGATCGAGTACCAGCAGAGCTTGGATGCACTCGAGGCGAGCCTGCAGGAGATGGGCTCGATCGTGCTCCGCGCGCTGCGAGGCGCGCTCAACGCGCTCGAGTCGCAGGACGTCGAGCTGTGCGACGAGGTCATCGCCTTCGACGACGAGATCGACCTCCGCTACCACCAGATCGAGCGCTGGGTCGCCGAGCTCCTGGCCCAGCAGGGACCGGTGGCGACCGACTTGCGGCTGGTGCTCGCCATCCTCCACGACTCGATCCATCTCGAGCGGATCGGCGACCAGAGCGTGACGATCGCGAAGCTGACGAAGCTCGCGGCGGACCTCGAGCCGCGCGCCGAGCTCGTCGACGGTCTCGGCGAGATGGGGGACCGCGCCGAGGAGATGGTTCGCATCGCACTCGACTCGTTCGCCGCGCGCGACCTCCCGCGAGCGAGGTCGCTGCCCGACCTCGACGAGCTCATCAACCGGACGAACCACCGCGTCACCGGGCAGGTGCTCGCGATGGCCGACGCGCCCGGGACGCAGGAGTGGGGGATGCGCATGATCGTCGTCGCACGCGCGATCGAGCGCATCGGGGACAACTCGGTCGACATCGGCGAGCAGACCGCGTTCCTCATCACCGGGGAGTTCGAAGAGTTCACGGACGCGTCGCATTGAGGTTCACCACCTTGCGACGAGATCTTCACCGCCGCGCGGCCCAGCCGCTGGAGGCGGGACACGACACTGGCGACGGCAGGCGGTCGCCAGCCATCTACGACATGGAGAAAGGGGAACCGGAATGAAACGCGTGCTCGCGCTCGTACTCGCGCTCGCCGTCGCAGTCGCCGTCGCGCTGGCGGCCGGGCGCACGGACCGGGCAGCGGCCAAGCCGGAGGCGGGGTCGCTCGTCGGGACCGGTTCGACGTTCGTCTTCCCGCTCGTCTCGAAGTGGATTCCAGCGATCGATCAGGCGTACGGGACGAGGGTCACGTACACGGGCACCGGCTCCGGCACGGGCATCGCCCAGATCACGGCCCGCGCGGTCGACTTCGGCGCCTCGGATGCGCCGCTCTCGCCGGACCAGCTCGCGGCGTGCAAGGGGTGCCTCGTCATCCCGTGGGCGCTCGCTGCGATGTCGGTGCCGTACAACGTCCCCGGCGTGGACGGGCGGATCCGGCTCTCGGGTCCAGTCCTCGCGAACATCTACCTCGGCAGGATCACGACCTGGAACAACGCCGCGATCAAGGCGCTGAACCCGAAGCTGAACCTGCCGGGCACGAAGATCACCCCTGTGTATCGGGCCGACAGCTCCGGCTCGACGTATGCGTTCACGGAGTACCTGTCGGCCGTCAGCCCGCAGTGGAAGAGCAAGGTCGGTTTCAACACCGCGGTGAACTTCCCGGCCGGGGTCGGAGCCCGCGGCAGCTCGGGTGTCTCCGGCATCGTCAAGTCGACTGCCGGTGCGCTGACCTACGTCGACGCGGCCTACGCAACGACTAACAAGCTGACGTTCGCGACCATCAAGAACCGCTCCGGGAAGTTCGCGACGCCCGGTCTGCGCGGGATCAAGGCTGCGGTCTCGACGCTGCCGAAGAAGATCACGTCGGTCTCGCAGCTCGAGATCGTGAACCCGCCGAAGGCGGCCGGGAAGCTCGCCTATCCGATCGCCACGTTCACGTACGTGATCGTCGCGTCCAACTCCGGCAGCAAGGCGGCCGACCTCCGCAAGTTCATCTACTGGGATGTCACACAGGGGCAGAAGTTCGGCCCTCCGCTCTGGTTCCAGCCGCTGCCGGTGCCGGTACAGGCGTTCGCGTTCCGCGAGCTCAAGAAGATCCAGGCAGGTACGTGATCCGAGGACGCGCGTGACGTCGGCGCCCTTCGAACCGACTGCGACGCCGGAGCTCGACCTCCGGCGTCGCGGCATCCGGCTCGGCGACGTCCTCTTCAAGGGGATCGCGATCGTGGCGGCGCTCGCCGCCGTCGTCCTGCTCGCGTTCATCGCCTGGAAGATCCTCGATCTCGCGCGGCCGGCGATCAGCCACTTCGGGCTCAGCTTCATCTGGACCGACGTCTGGGACCCGGTGAAGGAGGAGTTCGGAGCACTCGCGTTCATCTACGGCACGGTCGTGACGTCCGTCATCGCGCTCGTCCTCGCGACGCCGCTGTCGATCGCGATCGCCCTCTTCCTGACCGAGATCGCGCCACGGCGCATCGCAGCGCCGATCGCGACGATGGTGGAGCTGCTGGCCGCGATCCCGAGCGTCGTCCTCGGGCTGTGGGGGATCATCGTGTTCGGGCCTTGGGTGCGGGACCACCTCGAGCCGTGGCTCCAAGGCGTCCTCGGATTCCTCCCGATCTTCTCGGGCGATCCCTCCCAGGTGGGAATCCTGCCGGCGGCGCTCGTCCTCACGATCATGATCGTCCCCATCACGTCGGCGATCTGCCGTGAACTGTTCCTCCGCGTTCCCCGCGACCTGGTCGACGGCTCGCTGGCTCTCGGCTCGACGCGGTGGGAGGCGATCCGCGGCGTCATGTTCGCGTACGCGGCGCCCGGCATCGCAGCCGCGGTCCTCCTCGGCCTCGGCCGCGCGTTCGGCGAGGCGATCGCCGTGAACCAGACGATCGGCAACCGGAACGTGATCCCGACCTCGTGGTTCGAGCCGGGGAACTCGCTGGGAAGCATGATCGCCGCGCAGTACACCGGTGCGACGAGCGTCCTCCAGGCGGGCTCGATCCTCTACCTCGCCGCGATCCTGATGGTCATCTCGCTCGTCGCCAACGTCGCGGCGCAGCTCATCGTCGTCCGCTTCGAGCGCGCCCGGAGAGCGGTGTGAGCGTCACCCCCGTCGATCCGCACGACATCACCGTGCGGTCGAACGGTCTACGGCGTCGGCGGATCGTCGAGAAGGGATTCGGCGTCGTCGCGATCCTCGCGGCGCTCATGGCCTGCGCGATTCTCGCCGTCGTTCTCGGGACCGTGATCTACAAGGGCTTCAGCCAGCTCAGCCTCAGCTTCTTCACCGAGCCGCGACCGCTCTTCGGCGAGCAGGGCGGCATCGCGGACGCGCTCGTCGGGAGCGCGCTCATCGTGGGGATGGCGATGCTCATGGCGATCCCCGTCGCAGTGCTCGTCGCGATCTACATGTCCGAGTACGCCGGACCGCGGGTCTCGCGTGCCCTCCGTGTCGTGCTGGACGTCCTGAACGGCGTCCCGGCGATCGTCGTCGGCATTTTCGTCTTCGGCATCCTCGTCGTCGGCCATGGACAGAGCGCGGTGTACGGCGCGTTCGCCCTCGCCATCCTGATGCTCCCGATGGTGAGCAGGGCGACGCAGGAGATCCTCGACGTCGTCCCGCAGAGCCTCCGCCACGCGAGCCTCGCCCTCGGCGTCACGAAGTGGCGCACGACCTTGAGCATCGTGCTGCCGGCGGCGATCGGAGGGATCCTCACCGGCGTCGTCATCGCCGTCGCGCGAGTCGCGGGCGAGACGGCGCCGCTCCTCTTCACGACGTCCGTGGCCGCCAACACGGTCTCGCTCGACGTGCACGGCGCGCTCCCCACGCTTCCGGTCCTGATCTACGAGAACTCGGAGTCGCCCGATCCGAATGCCCAGGCGGCCGGCTGGGCGGCGGCGCTCGTCCTGATCGTCTTCGTGCTGCTCTTGAACGTGCTGGCCAAGTTCTTCGCCGGACGGAAGCGGCGAAAGCTCGAAGGCTCCTGACGGCGACGTCTTCCTTCGGCGCGCGACCCCCGGTTACGCCGGGACTACGCTGCGTCGATGCGGGACAACCTCGAGCGAGAGCTGAAGCTCGTCCCGCCGGCGGGGTTCCGGCTCCCGTCCGGGCTCGGGGGCGTCGAGCTCCCCGATCGCGCGTTCGTCTCGACCTACCTCGACACGAAGGACCTGCGGCTCGCGCGGAGCGGCGTCACCTTCCGCCACCGGATCGAGGACGGCGCCGGGATGTGGCAGCTGAAGCTCCCGAAGGGAGCGTCGCGGGTCGAGCTGGAGGAGCATGGCCCTCCGGGACGCGCACCTGCGAGCCTCGTCGTGCTCCTCACGGCATACCTGCGCGGCGAGTCGCTGACCCGGGTCGC
>DASSQE010000122.1:0-14093 GCA_035702645.1 Gaiellaceae bacterium | reverse complement strand
ATCCGTCGGCCGTGCTTCGAGCTGGGGAGAGGCGCGAGGTCGAGCGCGTCGGGCTTCTCGACGACCTCGCGCTCGCGCGAAACCTGCTCGACGAGCTCGGCTAGTCGGTCAGATCCGCGACCGGAACTCGCGTTCGAGGTCAGCGCGTCGTCGTCGAGCTCGGGCGCGTGCTTGATCTCTTCGTTCGTCCGGTCCACGAACACGGTCTCTTCGACCTGGTCGACCTTCGAGACGACGCCGGAAGCATCACCTTCTTGCCGAAGATCCACGGACCGGTGTCGGCCACGACGTAGCACGCACCGAGCTCGTACGTCGCGTCGTCGCCCTTCCCGATCGAGCCGTCCACCGCCTCGACGTCGTAGCCGACCATGTGCGCGCCCGTCAGGTCGGTCCCGAGCTGGTTCGTCTCCTGGTAGGTCCACATGTCCATTCGCGCCTCCCGGTGTCGTGGAACCGGGGACTACCCGGGCACGTGGCGGAAGAAACGCGTCGACTGGGCTGGGGTTTCGGCGCCGGAAGGCCGCGGGTACACCCGCGACATGCGTACCCACGAGAGGCTGACCGTGGCCGTCCGCGAGAGGCTCGATCCGCCGCCGCCCGACGACCCGCGCGGAGAGGTCGCCACGATCGCGAGCGGCCGGTCCGAACGGACGCCGGTCGGCGTCTTCGCCGCCGTCGCCGTCGTGATCGCGGTCGTCTTCGCGATCGCGCTCGTCGCGGTCGTGATCGCCTACGTCGTATCTTGAGTTTCCGCCCGAACGTCGCGTTGCCGGCGTCGGGCGGGCCCCCGGCATCGTCGCGCCGGGGGACCGAGCGGCAACGCCGCAGCGGGGCACGCACGGCGCGTGCCCCGGTCTGCGCCGCCGTTACGTACGCGTCGTCGCGCGCTTGCCGCGCGCCGCCGTGGTCCGGCGCCGGCTCGACCGTCGTCGCCCGTTGGACGACCGGGGGCCGCCGTTCTCCTTGGCCAGCCGCCGGCTGACCTTCTCGACCTCGCGGAGCGCAGCGCGCTCGTCTTTCAGGTTCGCGTCGAGGAGCGGCACGATCTCCCGCTCTCCGAGCCCACGGGCCATTGCGATGAGCCCCTGGTACGCCGCGATCTCGTAGTGCTCCGTCCGCGCTGCGGCACCTGCGTCCACGGCCGTCGTGAGGGACGGGCTCGCCTCCGAGAGGAGCTTGTCGTGCTCGCGCTTCAAGCCCTCGAAGCCGAGGCAGGGCTCGACCTCGGGCTCCTCGCCGAGCTTCTGGAATGCCTTCTCCACGTTCCGGACGTGGCGCTTCGTCTCCTGGTGGTGCTTCTGGAGGCCGCGTCGGAGCTCCGCGTCCCGCACTTCGTCGATGAGCTTCGGGAGCACCTCCGTGGCCAGCTTCCGCTCGACGTAGAGGATGTCGCCGAGCTCGTGGGCGAAGAGCTTCCGTTGGGTCGTGATCTCGACCATCTGCGATCGGTCTCCTTTCGTTACCGGATTGAGAGAGCGCCTAGCGGCGCGAGTAGCCGAAGCCGCCGAAAAGGGCCAAGATCACGAGAACCGCGATCAGTATCCAGAGCCAGGTCATGGGGTCACCTCCTCCTTGCATCACGTCGGGCGGGAGGGTTCTCTTCCTCCGTCGCCGTGCGCGTGTCCTACCCGCGGGACCTGCGCTTCAACCCCGCTACTCCGCAGGGTCGTCTTCTTCCTCGACCGGCGTCTCGGCGGCCCAGCCCGCGAGGTGCGTGATCCAGATCGCGTAGAGCGACATGAAGCCGACGAACCACAGCGCGTGCCGCAGGACGATCCAGAGAACGAGGCCCGCGGTGAACCAGAGGATCGTCAGCCAGTAGTGGAGGACACGGCGCTGGCTGGCGCTCGTGAGCGAGATGATCCATTCCCCGGTGAGGAACGGCAGCACTTTCGCTCTCATCGAGGTGGGAGGCGTCTCCGCGAGCTCCTCCTCGTCCGGCCGTGCTTCCGTCATGCTCATCGCGGTGCGTTCAGTACCCACTGCCTCCGGGCACGAAACCGCAGCTACGCCGGCTCGGGGACGTCCTCTCGACGGATGAAGCTGATCTGGCCGCCCGTCTCCAGGACCGCCCAGCGGATGTCCTCGAGGTCCGCGATCTGCTGGAGGCGCGCCGCCGCCTCCACCTCGGCGACCGTCAGCCGCTCGCGCCGGAGGTTCCGCTCCAGCACCTTTCCGTCGCGCACGATGACGATCGGTTCGCCCTCGAGCACGGGCCGGAGCCACGGCAGGCGAAAGCTCGCGTAGGAGACGACGACGGCGAGGAGCGCGAACGTCGTACCCGCGATCACGAGGCCGGTGACCGAGTAGTCGCTCTGGGTGACTCCTTGCTGCACGAGGTCGCCGAGGACGACGAGCAGGATGAGGTCGAACGGCTCGAGCGAGCTGAGCTCGCGACGACCCACGATCCGCGTCAGCAGGAAGACGAAGAAGAAGGCTGCGGCCGCTCGAAAGACGATGTCCATCGCTACGGGAAGACGGTGACCGTCCGCCGGATCAGCACCAGCTGCCTCGAGCCGTCGTAGAGCCGCACGTCCTGCGAGCGGCGCCCGACATTCGTGGGGTTCACCTGGAACTGAACGAACGTGACGACGTGGTTGCCTGCCGCCACGGGCCCGAGGTCGAGCGTGACGCGGCCCTCGTTGCTCGACTCCGACCGCGGCTGCGGGACGATGCTGTTTACCTGCATCCCCTCGAACCAGCCGGGATCGAGCACGAGGGTGGCGTCTCGGAGTGGCCTTCGCGCGCGGATCTCGAACCGGGTCGTGAAGAGCAGGCCGCCCCGGACTCTGTTAGGTGAGTAAACGGACAGCCGAGCCGCATCGCTCTCACCGACGGTCGTCGACGGCCGCTGACCCGTGCCGTCGGCGACGGCCGCCAGGATGACGGCCGCGAGCACTCCGAGGAGGAGGTACCGGACGAGCCGTCGCCGCCAGTCCCGTCCGAGCACGAGGTTCCGCTCGGTCAGCCCGGCGGGAAGTTGCGGGCCGGCCGGCATTCCCTCACTCGTCTGCCCCGGCACAGCCTCACGACCCGTCGTCATGAGAGTGCCTCGCCTGAGTACACGCCCTCTACTACCCGCGCGGCTCGTCGTTCACACCTGAGCCGGTGTACGCCGCCGCACTGCGCGGCCCGCCGCCTCGCCTCACCTCGACGGGCCCGAGCGGAGCAGGCGGTCGAGAGGCCGTGTATTGAGAACGCTGCCCACCACCGCGCCGCCCTTGCGCGCCGTCGCGAGCGCGAGCTCCATGCGACCGAGCCCTGCCTCCGAATGGGCATCCGAGTTGAGGACGAGATCGACCCCGGCTGCGAGGGCATCGCTGACGTGTTCCGCTGACAGGTCGAGCCGATCGGGGAGCCCGTTCACCTCGATCGCGACCCCGGTCTCGAGCGCGACCTCGAAGACGGCGTCGAGATCGAGGGCGTTCTCGGGCCGGTGATTGAGGATGCGCCCTGTCGGATGGCTCAGCGCACGCACTGCGGGGTGGCGCATGGCGTGCGTCACCAATCGTGTCAGCTCGGATCTCGTGCGCCTCTGGCCGGCATGGAGGCTCAGCTGCACCCAGTCCAGCTCGTCGAGGATCCGATCGTCAGCGTCCAGCGACCCGTCGGGGCGAATGTCGCACTCGAGGCCGCGGAGGACTCGGAACGGAGCTTCGGCCTCGTTCACGGCCGCGATCTCCTCCGCCTGGCGGGCAAGCTCGCTCGCCCCGAGGCCGGGCACCACCCGGACGTTCGGCGTGTGGTCGCAGATCGCCAGGTAGTCGTAGCCCCGGGCGCGTGCTGCACGCGCCATCTCGTGCACGCTCGCCCGTCCGTCCGACCACGTCGTGTGGCAGTGGAGATCGCCGCGGACGTCCGTCGCGGCGACGAGGCCGGCCGGCGCCTGGTCGCCGGCGCGCTCGCGACACTCCGGTGGGCAGAAGGGGAGCCCCAGGCGCCCGAAGATCTCGTCTTCGGACCTCGCGGTCGGCAACGGCTCGAGCGCATTGACGTAGTCGCCGGATCCGGTCGCCCGGAAGAGCTCGGTGCCGAGCCCGTCCGGCGGCGCCACGCACACCCTCACGGCGACGCCTTCGACGGTCAGCCCGACCGCTCGTGCATCCTCCCGCTCGAGGACGGCGACGATCGTGGACAGGGACGAGGACCTCTCCAGGACGGTCGTCGCGTCCTCCGCCGGCACGACGACGACGAGCTCGTGCGCGAGCTCGCAGTACCGCCGGGCCGGCCCGGCGACGACTCCGCCCAGAGCGACGGCGACGCGTTCGGACAGGGCTCTGCTCCGGTCGACTGTCAGCCCCCGTGTGGTCCCGGGCCCGCGTTCCATGGCGCTTCGGATGCGGGCCTCCGTCGCCGGCCCGACGCCTGTCGCGTCCTGGAGACGTCCGGCCGAGACTGCCTCCCGGAACTCGGAGACCGTCGCGACGTCGAGATCCCGCGCGATCCGGAGCATGCGGTCGGCGCTCACGCCGAGTGACCGCGCATAGCCCACGAGCTCGGGCGAGATCTCCGCCTCGAGCGCACGAAGCTCGGACAGCTCACCCGTGCGGACCAGCTCCTGGAGCTTCGCGTCGATTCCCGCGCCGATCCCGCGGAGCTCGCGCACCCGGCCCGTTTGCACGAGCTCGGAGATCGAGGCGGGGGACGTCCGGATCGTCTCCGCCGCGCGCAGATAGGACCGGATCGCGTAGGGGTTTCGGTCGGCGAGCTCGAGGAGCGCCGCGTAGAGCGACAGGCGGTCGGCGATCTCCGCGTTCGTCAGATCCTCGGGCATGGCCACCATCTTGGTGGCTCGCGCGTCACCGCTTTGCTCCGACGGTCAGCTTCTGCGGAGGGCGCGCACGAGGTCCCACTTCCTCATCTTCGAACGCCCGCGGATGTTCCTCCGCCTGGCGAGCTCGTACAGCTGCTCGCGGGTGCGGTCCTCCAGGTTGCGCCCTGCCCGCCCGTCCCGGGCGCGGCTCTTTGCGGCCTGCCGGCCGAGGTCGCTCCTCGTCGCGGCGGGCAGATGGGCGATCGTCCGCTTGCTCCTCGCGGCGCTCTGCGCCTTCTTCACGTTCCGCTTCGCTGCCTGAACCTGCTTTCGCGTCGCCATGTCCCACCTCTCGTGTCGTAGGCAATATCGCCTCGCCGATACCCCGTCGGCCTTACCTGAACACCTCCCGCGGGGGGCGGCCCTGGTTTTGCAGCTCCGCTCGGCGGGAAGGCGAGCCTCGTGCCGCGAGCGATCTGGACCGGGAGCATCTCCTTCGGGCTCGTCACCGCGCCGGTCAGGCTGTACGCGGCGATCGACGAGCACGATCTCGAACTGCACCTCGTGCACGTGGAGGACGGCTCGAGGATCGGGTACCAGAAGATCTGCAAGGCCGAGGACAAGCGCGTCCCCGACGACGAGATCGCCAAGGGCTACGAGCTGGACGGCGAGGTCGTCCTGCTCGAGGACGAGGACTTCGAGGCGGCTCGCGGAGAGCCCACGAAGACGATCGAGATCGAGGACTTCGTCTCGTACGAGGAGATCGACCCGATCTACTTCGAGCGCACCTACTACCTCGGGACGCAGGACGGGGCCGAGAAGGTGTACCGGCTCCTCGTCGCGGCGATGGAGCGATCGGGCCTCGCCGCCGTCGTGCGCTACTTCCTTCGCGACCGCGAGCAGCTCGGCTGCCTGCGCGTCCGCGACGGTCTCCTTCTCCTCGAGAAGATGTACTACGCCGACGAGATCCGTCCGGTGGACGAGCTCCGGCCCGACCGGCGGAGCGGGGTGGACGAGAAGGAGCTCGAGCTCGCGCTCGACCTCGTCGACCGCTACCGGGGCTCGTTCGACCCGTCCCGCTACGAGGACACCTACGTCGACCGCCTGCGCGGGATCGTCCGCAAGAAAGGCCGCGGGGAGACGATCGAGGCGCCGGAGGCGAAGGAAGCGCCCGAGGCGCCCGATCTCATGTCCGCTCTCCGCGAGAGCGTGGCCCGGGCGACCCGCGACGGCGGGAAGCGGCGCGGATCGGCGAAGCCGACGAATGGGTCTGCGCTCGACGGCCTCAGCGTCGGCGAGCTCGCGAAGCGGGCCGGCAAGCTCGGGATCGAGGGCCGGTCGAAGATGACGAAGCGGCAGCTCGTCGGCGCGATCAGGAAGGCCGAGTCGTGACGGAGACCGGGCTCGAGACCACCCGCTGCGAGGTCGGCCGAAACGAGTACGACAAGGCCTTCGTCGTGGTCCGTTCCGGGGAGCCTCACGTCTTCGACAGCTTCGAGTGCGCGATCCACGCGCTCGCGCCGCGCTGCGCGCACTGCGGATGCGCGGTGCCCGGTCACGGCGTCGAGGCGGACGGCTCGATCTTCTGCTGCGCGCACTGCGCCGGAGCCGAGGGCGTCGCGGGCCTGCGCGACCGCGGCTAGCGGCGCTGGAGGTTCGATCGTGGCATCGCGTCCCGGTGAGTACAGACACGCCGCCGTGACCGCGTTCCTCTGCACGATCGTCGCGGTTGCGACGATCGTGGCCGTGCTCGCGGTCTGGGAGCTGCGCGTACTCGTGGCCCTGCTCTTCTTCGGCCTGATCATCGCGGCCGCGATGCGGCCCGGCGTGGAGTCGCTCGCACGCCACCGGGTCCCACGGGCAGTCGGCGTGCTCGTCCACTACCTCGCGTTCGTCCTCGTAGTCGCGGTCCTCCTCTGGTTCGCGCTCCCGACGGCGCTCGGGCAGGTGCGCGACGCGGTCGGCAATGTGCCGACGAGCCGGGGCGAGCTCAAGACCGCGGTGAAGAACTCGACCGGCGTGAAGCACGAGATCCTGCTCGCCGTCGAGCGCCGCCTGCAGGAGGCGCCCTCACTCCGGGATCTCCTGAGCCCCGCGCTGAACGTGACGAGGACCGGGCTCGAGATCCTGGCGGGGATCTTCTTCGTGTTCGCGGTCGGTGCCTACTGGATCTTCGAGCGCGAGCGAGTGGAGGGGATCGTCTTACCTCTGCTGCCGGGATCGAAGCGGCGCGTCGTCCAGCAGACGTGGCGGCTCATGGACCTGAAGCTGGGGTCGTACGTGCGCGGCGTCGTCTTCCTCGTCTGCTCCGTGAGCACCGTCCTGTCGCTCGCCTTCTGGGTGATCGGACTGCCCTACTGGCTCCTGCTCGGGGTCTTCGCCGGCCTTGTCGAGATCATCCCGATCGTCGGCCCGCTGATCGCCGCGATCGCCGTCATCGGGACCGGGCTCACCGTGTCCCTGCATACCGCGGCACTCGCCGGCGGGATCCTCTTCGGGCTGCGCCTCCTCCAGGACTACGCGATCAATCCGAAGGTCCTCGGGCACGCGATCGGACTCACGCCGCTGACCGTGCTGGTCTCGGTCACGGCGGTGGGCCTCCTCCTCGGCCCGGCGATGGTGCCGCTGGCGACGCCGCTGGCGGCGGTGATCGCGACCCTGGTGGACGTGGTGGTGCGGGGTCGCGATCCGGCGAAGGAGGAGGTCCCGGCGCTCATCTTCCCGGGACAGGAGGTCGAGCCCGAGACGACGCGCAAGAGCGCGTGAGGCGACGTTTTCGACGGGGTCGCAGCGGCTACCACGCCACCAGCGACTCGAAAGGAGCGGGGACAGATGCCGAACAAGCGTCCGAGCGTGAAGAACGAGAAGCAGTACGAGGCCCTGAAGGACAAGGGCATGTCGAAGGAGCGGGCGGCGCGGATCGCCAACTCGCCGAAGGCGTCGAGCCATGGCGGCAAGAAGTCCGGCTCCGGCGGTCACTCGTCTCAGGGCGGCACGACGGCGCAGAAGAAGGCGGCAGGGCGCAAGGGCGGTCGGGCGACCGCCCGGAAGCGCTCCTAGCGGCGGCGCTAGGTAGGTGACGGCGCGCCGTGGCGGCTGGCGGCGTCGCGGAAGCAGGTCGCGCTTCCGCTACGAGGACGCTCGCGGCACGCCCATTGCGGGCGACGCGGAGCTCGAGCGGATCTCGGGGCTCGCGATCCCGCCCGCCTGGCGGGACGTGTGGATCTCGCCGAGTTCGGGTGCGAAGCTGCAGGCAACCGGGCTCGACTCGGCCGGGCGGCGGCAGTACCTCTACCACCCCGAGTACCGGGCTGCGCGCGAGGCGGAGAAGTTCGAGCGCCTCGTTCGCTTCGGAGAGGGTCTGCCGCGGTTGCGCGAGAGCATGATCGCGCACCTCCGCCTCGGGCCGTACGAGCGTGAGTGGGCGTGCGCCGTCGCGGTCGCGTTCGTCAATCGTGCCTGGTTCCGCGTGGGCTCCGAGCGCCACGCGCGGAGCACTCGCACCTACGGAGTGACGACGCTGCACAAGCGGCACGCCACCGTGCGCGGCTCGAAGGTCTCGTTCCGACGCGACCAAGGGCCGAACCCTCGTGCGGACGACGATCGTCGACCGTGTCCTCTCGGATGCGGTACGGGAGCTCCTCGACTACGGGCGGGCAGCGTCTCTTTCGGTACCAAGGCAACGGCTCGCCGTCCCTGCTGACGAGCGCCGTGTTGAACGCGTACCTCGCCGAGCACATGGGTGAGGAGTTCACGGCCAAGGACTTCCGGACGTGGGGCGGCACGCTCACGGCGGCGATAGCGCTCGCGGAGCAGGAGCCGCCCGCGCCCGAGACGGAGGCTCGGCGCGTGCTCGCCTCGGTGATGCGGCGTGTCGCCCGGGAGCTCGGGAACACGCCGGCCGTGGCGCGGGCCTCCTACGTCAGCCCGGTCGTGGTCGAGCGCTGGCGCGAGGGTCTGACGCTGCGGCTGCGGGACCGGGCACGGCATCGGCTCGGGGTCCCGGTCGGGCTCGTGCCGGAGGAGAGGGCGCTCCTGCGTTTGTTGAAGTTGGAGGCGCGATGAGGTGCGCCGACGGCCTCGCCTCAGTCGAGAAGCTCGCCGGGGCTCTTGAAGTAGCGGTCCCGCACCGCCTCCATCGCGCGGTAGGTGACCGCGCCCACGGTTCCGGACGGGTTGGCGCCCGCATTCTGAGGGAAGAGCGCCGCGCCCGTGACGAACACGTTCGGCGTGTCCCATACCTGCCCGTACGTGTTCGTGACCGAGTGCCCGGGGTCGGTGCCCATGATGCAGCCGCCCGTCGGATGCGTCGACTGGTAGTCGTGGATGTTGTACGGCGGGAGCTCGGGCGTGAACTTGACGATCCGGGACGGCTTCATCCGCTCCATGATCTCCTTCGCGCGCGCTGCGACGAAGCGCCACATGTTCCGCTCGTTGTCGTGCCAGTCGAAGGTCAGCCGGAGGAGCGGGTTGCCGAAGCGGTCCGTGTAGTTCGGGTCGAGATCGAGGAAGTTGTCCTCGTACGCGATGCTCTCGCCCTCGGTCACGATCGCCGCGTAGGAGTCCCAGTTCTTGCGGATCTCGTCCTTCCAGGCGGCGCCCCAGTACTTGCCGTCCGCGGTGGTCAGGCCCTTGACCGAGTTCACCGGCTCCCGCTCGCACGGCTCCGAGTAGAGCTGGGAGCCCCCGATGAAGTCGAGGTCGGAATGGTCGAAGTTGTCGGCGTTGAAGTCGTAGACGATCTTGATCGTGCAGGTGTTTCCCATGTACATCTGCAGCTTCGTGCCCTCGAAGACGCCGACGATCGGCGCGGGGTACATCTGGTACGTGTAGTTACGGCCGACGCGCCCGCGGTCGTTCCCGATGCCGTTCGGATGCGCCTTGCTGCGTGAGAGCAGGAGCAGCCGGTTGTTCTCGAGCGTGAAGGCCGAGACGAGGACGAGCTCGGCGGGCTGGAAGTGCTCGCCTCCCTGGGAGTCGAGGTATGTGACGCCCGTGGCGCGTCCCTTGTCGTCGACCTCGACCTTCGTCACCTTGCTCTCGCTGCGGACGCTGTAGCGCCCGGTCGCGAACGCGGGCGGGAGCCAGGTCGTCTGCGGGCTCGTCTTCGCGTCGACCTCGCACCCGAAGCGGGTGCAGAAGCCGCAGTAGAGGCAGCCCGAACGGTGGTTCCCGTACGGGTCGACGAACGCCTCGGAGAGAATCCCGGCCGGCTGCGTGAATGGATGCAGCCCGAGGTCCTCGCTCGCCTTCGCGAACATCTCCCCGTACGTGGTCACCCCGAGCGCAGGATGCGGATACGGGCGGCTGCGAGGGCCTTCGAACGGGTTGCCGTCGGGCAGGATCTTGCCCCTCAGGTTCCCGGTTTGCCCCGACGCGCCGATGTCGTACTCGAGCGCGTCGTAGTAGGGCTCGAGCTCGTCGTAGGTGATGCCCCAGTCCTGCACGGTCGAGCCGTCGGGGAGCTTCGAAGCGCCGTACCGCTCGACCACGTGGGAGCGATAGCGGAAGTCCGTGGGCAGGAAGCGCCAGAGCTGCCCCGACCAGTGGACGAGCGCCCCGCCGAGGCCCTTGCCGGGGTTGAAGGAGCCGTACTGGCGCATCGGCAGCGCAGGCGAGCTCGCGCTGGGCCGCCAGGTCCACGTCTCGCGGTGGAGGTCGACCATCATCGCGTACCGCACGGAGAAGCGGAGGCTGTCGTGGTCGTGCGAGAAGTCGGGGTATGCCCACTGCGACGGGCCCTGCTCGAGGGACACGACGTCGTGTCCGGCTGCGCAGAGCTTCGCGGCGGCGATCGACGCCGTCATCCCGGCCCCGACCGTGACGACGTCGACCTTCTTGTGGGTGGTCGCCATCGCTCAGTGCTCCGTCTGCGTCGTGCCGGAGATGGGCAGGACCGCGTGCTGCGCCGGGTTCCCCGGGTGCATCGCGGGCATGTCCGCGAGCCCCTGGACGCGGCGTCGGTGTGGCCCGGCCGTGAGCTCCTCGGGCGTATATGCGCGCTGCGCGCCCGGGTAGCCGACGAGGAGCCAGCCGGCGAAGGCATGGTTCCCGCCGTAGATTGGGTCGGAGAACATCCCCTCGTACGTGTCCTCCAGGACCATGGAGAAGAAGCCGTACGGCGAAGCCTTCCCGAACGCCTTCTTCATCGCCTTGCCCGCGGGGGACTTCTGGAGCGCGAGCTGTTTCCTCGCCTTCGCGGGATCGCTGGGCAGCGGTCCGAAGGCCTCCATCAGGCTCAGCACGGAGTCCTGCGGCGCGCCCTCGAGGTCGACGAACCGCGCCTGGTACCGGCCGCGCGTGAATGCGTCGAGCGCTGCGATCCCGCCCTTGTAGGCGTCCTGTGGCGTCGAGCTCGACTGGAACCCGTAGCGGTCGAGCTCGGACTTCGCCACGAGGATCGTGGTCTTCGCGTTCTCTTGGGGGCCCGTCGTCTTCGGAACGGGTTTCGCGAAGGGCGCCTGGAAGTACGTCGGGACGGAGAACGTCTGGAAGCTCGAGAGCTTGTGGTCGATGAAGCCCGTCACGCACGCCTCGTGCGCGCCGGGGTCGTCGACCGAGCCGGGGATGAAGCGCGCGGTGATCGCGTCGACCGTCGCGCCCTCCTCGGCGGTGAAGAAGCTCAGCACCTTGCAGAGCAGGGGTGGCCGTTGCGGAGGCGCGTAACCGATCGCGGTCGCATCGGTATCGGTGGCGAGGAGCGCGGCCGAGTTCTGCTCCTCGTTCGACCCGCACGCCGTCAGCCCGCCCACGCTAACCGCCGCGGCGGCGACGCCCGCCCTCCGCAGGAACGTCGTGCGGTTGATGCGCTTCTCGGTGGTCTGCTCGGACATCGGGCCTCCTCAGTGGCGGTACAGGTATGCGGCGATGTCGCGTGCCTGCGGCTCGCCGAGCCCGAGGTCGGGCATGATCGTCCCGGGCGCGACCTGTTGGGGCTTCATCAGCCAGTGGACGAGGTTCCTGGGATTGTTCGGGAGGGCCCCCGCGATTGTGGTGCGCTCCGACATCCCGGAGAGGGACGGGCCGACGTCGGCCGTCGCGTCCTCGATCCCGGGGATCGAGTGGCAGGCGCCGCAGCCGTACGCCTCGATCAGGTGCGGCGCGTTCCCGGGGTGGGCGTCGGCGACCTCGACGTGCTGGGCGCTCCCGCCGCAGCCCGAGAGCGCCACCGCGAGGCTCGCGGCGAGCGCGGGGGCGGAAAGGAGCACGCGTCTCATCCCGCCTCGCAGGGGGAGAGGGCAACCACGCCGGCGCCTGCGAAGAGGATGGTGACGGCGAACACCGCGCACGCGAGGAGCGCGGTCAGGCCGAGGAACGCGAGGTGTCCCGGCGGGACGTCCTCGCCCGACCTCCAGGTGCGGAGCGCCGCGACGGCGCCCACCGCGACCATGGCGAGCGCCGCGATCGTGACCACGATCTCGAGCGTGTCGGTGTGCAGGCCGGCGACCGTGCCCGACCCTCCGTCCCGCGAGCAGCCGAAGTCCTCGATCGCGTAGCCGGCGACGAGCTGCACCGCCCATGCCGTCGGCGCCGCCAGGACCGCGATCCAGAGGACGGTTGCGCGGCCGGCGGTCATACGCGCGCCGACAGGTAGAGGGACAGAAAGACGAAGAGCCAGACCACGTGCACGAAGTGCCAGTACAGGCTCACGTTCTGAACCGGCAGGTGGCTCTCCGCCGAGTAGCGTCCGCGCCAGCCCCAGAGGAGCGCCCACGAGAGGAGCAGTAGGCCGACCATCACGTGGCAGCCGTGGAGGCCGGTGATGGTGTAGAAGAGCGAGCCGTACGCGTCCGTATGCGGCGTCAGCACCTTCAGGTTGTCGATGTACTCCCAAACCTGCAACGCGAGGAACGTCGTGCCCAGCAGCATGGTCGCCGCGAGGCAGAAGAGCATCCGGCGCGCGTTTCCCCGGCGGATGCTCGTCTCCGCGAGGTAGGCGGGGACGCTGCTCGCCATGAGCAGGATGGTCATGATCACCGGCCGCAGGAGCTTCGGCGGCTCGACCCCGTCCGGCGGCCACGCGCCCGGCTCCTGGAAGCGCACGTCGAAGTAGGAGACGAGAAGGAGCGCGAAGAGCGCGGCCTCCGTCGCGATCAGGAGCAGCATCCCCCACCAGCCGGGCGCACGCGGCGCGCGTCGGAGGACGGGAGGCTCGACGGTCGTGGTCGTCATGCCTCGACCTCTCTCCAGGGCAGATGCCAGCCGGCGAGGGCTACCGCGACGAGGACGCCGCCCGCGATGGCGAGCGCCCAGATCTGAGTGATGAAGCCGACGAAGACGAGCGCGAGGGTCGCCGCGAGGACGAGCGGCCACCAGGACGACTCCGGCATCTCGAGCGGCCCGAGGAGCTCGCCCGCGAGCGGGGAGCTGGCGACCGTCTCGTGGCCGTTCGCGAGCACGAGATCGCCGTGGAGCTCGGTTCCACCCTCGTCCCAGAGCGGGTTCGCGCTGCGGACGGTCGGGATGACGGGGAAGTTGTACGCGGGCGGCGGCGAGGAGACCGACCACTCGAGCGTGTTCGCGTTCCATGGGTTCGGCCCGGCGGGCGCCCCCTGCCAGAGCCCCCAGACGACGCTCACGACCACGGTCACGAGCCCGATCGCCAGCACGTAGGCGCCGATCGTCGACACGAGGTTGAGCGTGTTCCAGCCGAGGTCCGGCTCGTACGTGTAGACCCGCCTCGGCATCCCGAGCAGGCCGGAGACGTGCATCGGGAAGAACGCGAGGTTGAAGCCGACGAAGACGAGCCAGAAGCTCGCCTGGCCGAGCCGCTCGGCGGCCATGCGGCCGGTGATCTTCGGCAGCCAGTAGAAGATCCCGGCGAGGATCGGGAACACGGCGCCGCCGAACAGCACGTAGTGGAAGTGCGCGACGACGAAGTACGTGTCCGTCATCTGCTGGTCGAACGGGATCGCGAGAAACATGATCCCGGTCAGTCCGCCCGCGACGAACATGACGATGAACCCGATGATGAAGAGCAGCGGCGTCTTGAACTTCGGCGTCCCGGTGAAGATCGACATCGACCACGCAAAGACCTGGATCGTCGAGGGGATGACGACCATCGAGGTCGCACCGGCGAAGAACACGAGCGTCGTCGTCGGCAGGCCGGTCGCGAACATGTGGTGCGCCCAGACGCCGAAGCCGATGAAGACGACCAGCAGCTCGGCGATCGCGACGAGCGGGAACGCGAGCATCTTGCGACGCGTGAACGCCGGGATGATCTCGGTCGCGATCCCGAATGCAGGGACGATGAGGATGTACACCTCCGGATGGCCGAAGAACCAGAAGAGGTGCTGCCAGAGGATCGTCGAGCCGCCGTGCGCCGGATCGAAGAAGTGGA
>DASSQE010000121.1:0-19654 GCA_035702645.1 Gaiellaceae bacterium | reverse complement strand
GTGGATCCGCGTGACCTCCAGCGCCTCGCGGCGCGTCAGCGGGGGAAGGATCCCGGGGAGCCGGCGCGCGAGCATCGTCTTCCCCGTTCCCGGCGGTCCCGCCAGCAGCACGTTGTGGGCTCCCGCAGCGGCGATCTCGAGGGCGCGGCGCGCGCGTTCCTGCCCGCGTACGTCCGCGAGATCCGGAATCTCTCCCGCATCGAGCGCGTCCGCCGGTAGCGGATCGAACTCGGGTGCCTCGATCTCTCCGCGGAAGTACGCCACCGCTTCGCCGAGCGTGCGTACCGGGACGGGCTCGACGCCGGCCAGTGCGGCCTCCGGTGCCGACTCGGCGGCGCAGACGACGAACTGCAGTCCCGCGCGCCGCGCTCCCTCTGCGACGGCGAGCGTGCCGGCGACCGGCCTGATCCGGCCGTCGAGACCGAGCTCGCCGACCGCAGCGTGGCCGCTCAGCCGCTCCGGAGGAAGCTGCCGCGTGGCCGCGAGCACCGCGAGCGAGATCGGGAGGTCGAAACCCGATCCCTCCTTGCGGAGCGCGGCAGGAGCGAGGTTGACGGTGATCCTGCGGGTGAGCGGCCACTCGAGCTCGGCCGAGACGACGCCGCTCCGGACTCGATGTTTCGCCTCCTGGCAAGCGCGGTCGACGAGCCCGACGATCGCGAAGCCCGGGATACCGGGCTGCAGATGCGCCTCGACCTCGACTTTGCGTGGCTCGAGCCCGACGAGAGCGTGGGTGAACGCACGCGCGAGCACGCGCGTGACGCTAGGCTCAGAGGCGTCACCGGAGAGCGACGCCTCTGCGCCGAATGCGTTACGCGCCCGCCTCTACGAGGGCACCTGGTAGCAGAGGACGTAGAGCGTGAACGTGTGGGTCTGGCCGTCCCGCGCGTTGTTCGCTCCCCTCGCCGTGAACCCGGTGACCGCGCCGTTGCTCGCCACGATGGGAGTCATGTACACGGTGGCGAGCTCGAGATCGTCGTCCTGCGCGCTCCAGCCCGTGCCCGCCGACATCGCCCGTTCGTTCGAGTTGCACGACACGCTCACGCCCCGAGTGACCCAGAATCCGTTCGGACCGTTGACACCAGAGTCAGCCGCGGAACCGGGAACATCGACCGACGCCTGCCGAACCGTGACGGTGCTGACGAGCCCCGACGGACCTGCAGGCCCTGCAGGTCCCGCCGGGCCGGCGGGTCCCGCCGGTCCTTGTGGGCCTACCGGTCCTGCTGGTAGCTGACCCGGAGCGAAGTCGGCGCGCAGCAGCGACCGATTCCGCACCTTGGCGCCCGTGACGGCATTGTTCGCGACCTTCGCGTTGGTCACCGCGCCGTTCTTCAGCTGGAGCGTCCCGACACTCGACCGCGGGAGCGCGTTCACCGCCGCGATGCTCGTGCCCCCGAGAGCGACGAGGAGGGCAAAGGACGCCACGACCAGGGCCGGCGAAGGCCGGCGCAAGAGCTTTCGCATCAACGAACCCCTTTCGATTGCTCGAACGCCAGGCTACTCCGGGATCCGGTCGGCTCCTGCCTCGGCGCGGCACTCCTAACGCTTCTTCTACCGGTGCCTCACGATTCGCTTACACGGCACGGCTCCGACCGCGCCCGCGGCGGGTCAACGGGATCGGCGCGCGACGAAGATCGACTCGAAGTACTCGCCGGAGCGGCGGCCTGTACGCCGGTTGACGTGGCGCTCGAGACGTTCCTCGACGACGAGCCCTGCCGCAGCCAGGATCTCCGGGTAGAGGTCGCGTCGGTCGTTCACGACGACCAGGACGGGAGCACCCGGCACGAGGGAGCGCGCGCACCGGCGAAGGACCTGCACGATTCCCGAGGCGTACTCGGCGATCGCCGCACGGCTCGTCCCACCCGCGGCCGCGCCGAGCTCGCGCTCGCGCCGATCGTCGAGGCCGAGGAGCTCGTAGGCGTAGCGGTGCTGCTCGTGGTAGTCGATCAGGCCCGGGTACGGAGGCGAGGTCACGATCCCGTCGTACGGCCCGGCGAGGTCGACCTCTCGTGCGTCGCCGTGGAGCACCCGGGCTGCGGCGCGCGGCTTCCGCACGCGGTGGAACTCCTCGATCCGGGCGAGCGTGTCGCGGAGGTAGCGCTCGAGGAACCTGTCGGCCTCTGCAACGGGCCGGCACGTCCGCCGATGCTTGAAGCACCAGTACGGCTCTCGCTGAGGAGTGCGGGGGAAGTCGAGGTCGAAGTGTGTCGTCAGGCGCGCCGAGCGCGCAGCGCGGGCGAGGACGACGCGAAGGACGTCCGCGTGCTCGTAGCCCGTGGCGAGGTCACGGAAGTGGAGGAGCTCGGCCGCCGCCTGGGGCGCGAACCAGTCCGCCACGTATCCCGTGGGCCGCTCGACGGAACGCCCGCGTCGTTCGAGCGCGTCCCGCACGTCCGCGCCCAGGAGGAACGGGTTGTAGCGCGCAGTCTTCACACGCATCAGGAGCGCGTTGAACGCGGCAACGTCGACTCCCGTCGCGTCGTACCCGGACTCGAGCGCCTGGACGAGCGCCGTGCCGGAGCCGGCGAACGGATCGAGCACGTGACCGCCCGGACGGACGTAGCGCTCGAGCAGGCGCTCGACGAGCTGAGGGATGAACTTTCCGAGGTAGGGATGCAGCCGGTGGACGTGCTTCGTGCGCTCTCGCTCGGGCAGCTCCTTCTCCGACCACGAGAGCTGGAGATCGGCGACCGCGAGCTCGTCGTAGATCGCAGCCTGCGTCCGCGCCATGTAAAGCCCCTTCGACGTCGAGGCCGCCTTCCCTAGTGCGCCAGCCAGTGAGAGGTGCGGCCAGCCGCGAAGCGGCTGCTTCAGGGTCCTGGCGCGACCGGGATCCACGTGAGCGGATCCCGGTCTTGCGCATCAATCGAGCGGCACGCAGTCGACGTCGCGGCCGTGCACGCCCGCCGCCTCGACGACGAGCACGAGCCCTGCGGCCTCGGGGTGGGCCGCACGCCAGGCCCATGCGGCCGTGTACACGCGGCGTATCTTCTCCTCGTCGATCATCTCGAGCGGATGACCGAATGCGTCACCGGTCTTCTCCTTCACCTCGACGACGAGGAGCGTGCGGCCTCTCCGCAGCACGAGGTCGAGCTCGTACCCGCCGGCCCGGACGTTCGCGCCGAGAAGCCGGTAGCCGCGACGCCTGTAGTGGTGGAGGGCGCGGCGCTCGCCGCGGTTCACGCTGCTTCGTGCTCGTAGCACGCCGCCTGGAAGGATCGGCGATGGAGCTCGGACGGGCCGAAGACGCGAACGGCCTGCGAGTGCGCGGGAGTGATGTAGCCGACGTGCGACATGAACCCGTAGCGCGGATACAGGGCGTCGAGACGCCGCATGACCCGGTCGCGGACGACCTTCGCGACGATCGAGGCCGCAGCGATCGCAGCGCTCCGGGCGTCGCCGTCGACGATCGCCCGGTGCGGCGGCGCCGTGCTCCCGAGACGGAACCCGTCGACGAGACAGGCGTCGGCAGGCGGGCACAGGTCCGAGAGCACCGCCCGGAGCGCGCCGAGGTTCGACCGGTGAAGGCCGGAGCGGTCGATCTCCGAGACGGGCACGATGCGAACGCTGATTCCGGACGCGCAGCTCGTCACCGCATGGAAGAGCTCCTCACGGTCCTCGTGCGCGACCTGCTTCGAGTCGTTCAGCCCCGCGAGTGGACGAACGCGGGCGCCGCGCAACCGCTCGTAGTCGAGGAGCACGCCCGCCACGACGAGCGGCCCGGCGAGCGACCCCCGCCCGGCCTCGTCCGCGCCTGCGACGAACCGGACACCGAGGCGCCGATCGTGTGCGAGGAGCCGCTGGCCGCTCGAGCGAGCCACCGGCCGAGAATAGACGCTAGCCCTGCCGGAGCTCGCGGACGCGCGCCTTCTTCCCCACTCTCTTGCGCAAGTAGTAGAGCTTGGCGCGCCGGACGTCGCCGACCGCGGCGACCTCGAGCTTCTCGATCTTCGGTGAGTGGAGCGGGAACGTGCGCTCGACGCCGACGCCGAACGACTGCTTCCGGACGGTGAACGTCTCGCGGAACCCCGAGCCCTGCCGCTTGATGCAGATCCCCTCGAACACCTGGATCCGCTGCCGGTTCCCTTCGATCACCTTGAAGTGGACGCGCAGCGTGTCCCCCGCCTTGAACCGGGGCAGGTCCGTGCGCAGCTGACGCTGCTCGAGGCTCTCGATCGTCGTGTTCATCGGAGGAAGCGGCCGGGCGAGGCCGGCCCGCAATGCTAGCGGAAGGAGATTCGATTGGGCGGCCAGTAGGTCATGAAGACCGGGCCGATGAGGTCCTTCCTCGGGACCGAACCCCATTCCCGCGAGTCGCACGAGTTCGCGCGGTTGTCGCCCATCATGAAGTAGCTGTCCTTCGGGACGCGATACGTCTTCGCGGGGCCGATGTCCCTCCGATCGCGCTGGATGTACGGCTCGTCGAGCTTCCGCCCGTTGATGTAGACGTATCCGGCCCCGCGGATGAGACGGATCTGCACGCGCTCTCCGGGGAGCCCGATGATCCGCTTCACGAACGTCCCGCCCTCGCCGCACTTGACCTTCGCGAGCGGCGGCGTCTTGAAGACGACGATGTCGCCGCGAGCAGGATCCCGGAAGTGGTAGATGAAGCGGTTCGCAAGGACGCGATCGGAGAACCGCGCCTCACAGCCTGGGGCGGGTCGGGCGCAGTGCAGCGTCGGCTCCATCGAGGACGAGGGGATCCGGTACGGGTTGACGACCCACGCCTTGACGGCGAGCACGATCGCGATTGCGCCGACGATCGTGACCACCCAGTCGACCACGACGCGGACATTCGCCGGAAGCCTCCCGGTGACGCGATCGAGCGGGTGACGATGGTGGTGCGGCTGCGACGGACCGTCCTCCGACGCGGACGGGGGCGTCGGCCACGAGAACGGAGGCGCGGGTGGCGGGGGCTCCGAGCGATCGCTCTCCCGCGCCAAGCCGTACGTCGAGCGATCGCCGCCCGAGCGCCAGCGGTCGTCGCCCGGCTCGGCGTTCCCCTCCGCAACCGGGTCCGGGGAGAACGGTCGGGTCGCGCGGTGCTCGGACTCGCTCACGAGAGGCTCCTCACCCGCTCCCGGCGCCAGGAGTCGATGCGGCCGTGGTCACCGGAGAGCAGGATCTCCGGCACGGCCCATCCGCGGAACTCCGCGGGCCGGGTGTAGTGCGGGTACTCGAGCCCCCCGTCGAGGGCAGCCGAGAAGCTCTCGACCTCGCCCGACCCCTCCGTGAGGGCGCCCGGCAACCGGCGGGCGACGGCGTCGAGCACCGCGAGCGCCGGGATCTCGCCGCCCGAGAGCACGTACGGCCCGATCGAGACGAGGTCGGTCGCGAGATGGTCGAGGATCCGCTGGTCGAAGCCCTCGAACCGCGCGGAGAGGAGCGTGAGGGCAGGCTCCCCCGCGAGCTCCTCGACGAGCTCCTGGTCGAGCTGGCGCCCCTGCGGGGTGAGCGCCACGATCCGTCGAGCCGGCGTGGAACCGTAGACGGCGTCGAGTGCTGCCGCGACGACGTCGACCCGCAAGACCATTCCAGGCCCGCCGCCGTACGGCTCGTCGTCCACCTGCCCGGCGCCGAGCGGGGTCGTGTCGCGGTAGTTGAAGACTCGCAGCTCGAGCTCGGTGCCGAGGACCGCAGCGATCGGACGCCGCTCGCGCACCCACTCGAACGCCGCCGGGACGAGCGTGAAGACATCGAGGCGCACGGGAGACGAACCGTAGCCGTCAGTCCGTGAACCCAGGGTTGAGAACCACGCGCCGCCCGACGACGTCGATCTCGGCGACGGCGTCCTCGACGAGCGGGACGAGCGCCCCGGAGTCGAGCTCGAGGTTGTCGTTCGCGGGGCCCGGCAGGACGCCGCGGACGACCCCCACGCCCTGCCCGCTCACGAGTACGACGTCGAGCCCGACGAGGTCCGAGACGTAGTAGGAGCCCGGCTCGGGCTCCGGGAGCTCCTCGCGGCGGACGGCGAGCTCCGAGCCGCGCTCGACCGGGCGGTCGAGCTTGATCGCGAGACGGCCGCCCCCGACCCTGCGCCGGAGCACGACCTCCGCCGGGTGACCGTCGACGTACAGTCGAGCTCCGATCTCGAACCGCCGCTGCTCGTCGCTCGCACCCTCGATGACGAATGCGCCGTCGACTCCGTGCGGCCGCCCGACGCGTCCGATCGGCACGAGGCGGGCCGGCTCAGTCGGCAATCTGCAGGACGTACCGGCGGTCCGCCCGCGCGCCCGCCGCACGAACGATGCTCCGGAGGGCGCGCGCGAGACGGCCCTGGCGACCGATCACCTTCCCGACATCGGCCGGAGCGACGTACAGGTGGAAGACGACCGCGTCCTCGCGCTCTTCGGTCTCGACACGCACGGCATCGGGCTCGTCGACGAGCCTGCGCGCGATCCACTCGAGGAGCTCAGCCGTCGGAGCTCCCGATGCCGGCGGCCTTGATGAGCTTCGACACCGGCGCGGTCGGCTGGGCGCCCTTCGCGAGCCAGGCCGTGATCTTCGGTTCGTCGAGGTCGATCGTGGACGGATCCGTCTGAGGGTTGTACCGCCCGACGATCTCGATGAAGCGGCCGTCCCGCGGCGAGCGCGAGTCGGCCACGACGACGCGGTAGATCGGGTTCTTCTTCGATCCCACCCGCGTCAGCCTGATCTTTACCGCCATCTCTCTCCTTCGTTTCTCGCTCGGTGAGGCAGACAGGCTAGCGGAGGGCGCCTGGCGGTCTCAGCGCCGGGGGAGCGGCGGTGCGCCCGGAAGCGTCGGCATCTTGCCCTTCCCCACCTGCTTCATCATCTTGGCCATCTGCTTCCGGGCGGCGATGAGCTTGTTCACGTCCTCGAGGCTCGACCCGCTCCCCGCCGCGATCCGGCGTCGACGCGGCGTCGAGATGATGTGGGGCAGCCGGCGTTCCTGGGGCGTCATGGAGAGCACGATCGCCTCGACGCGCGCGAGCTGCGCTTCGTCGAGATCGACGCCCTGGAGCTGTTTGCCGACCCCTGGGATGAGCTTCATCACGCCCTGGAGCGGGCCCATCCGCCTGAGCATCCGGAAGCTCGCGAGGAAGTCGTCGAATGTGAACTCGCCCGCGCGCATACGCCGCTCGAGCTCTTCCTGCTCGTCCTCCGAGGCGGCGGCCTCTGCCTTCTCGATCAGGGTGAGCACGTCGCCCATCCCGAGGATGCGGGAGGCCATGCGATCGGGATGGAAGTACTCGAGCTGATCGAGCTTCTCCCCGACCGACGCGAGCATGACCGGCCGCCCGGTGACCGCCTTCACGGAAAGCGCCGCCCCGCCACGCGCGTCCCCGTCGAGCTTGGTGAGGACGATCCCGTCGAATGCGATCCGCTCCTGGAACGCGAGCGCGACGTTCACCGCCTCTTGGCCCGTCATCGCGTCGAGCACGAGGAGGACGTTCATCGGCTTCGTCGCGTCGCGCACCCGTTCGAGCTCGGCCATCAGCTCCTCGTCGAGGTGCAGACGGCCCGCCGTGTCGAGGATCACGACGTCCCGCGCGTCCGCGCGTGCGGCGTCGAGCCCGCGGGAGGCGGCCCGCACGGGATCCCGGCGGTCGAGCGCGAACACGGGAATCTGGATCTGCCGACCGAGCTGCTCGAGCTGGTCGACCGCGGCCGGCCGCTGGAGGTCGCACGCGACGAGCGCCGGGTGCTTCCCCTCACGGCGCAGGTGGAGCGCGAGCTTCGCGCACGCGGTCGTCTTGCCCGACCCCTGGAGCCCGGCGAGGAGGATGACGGTCGGCGGTCGTCCGAACGAGAGCCGCGAGTCGGAGGAGCCCATCAGCGTCGTCAGCTCCTCGTGGACGATCTTCACGACCTCCTGGGCCGGAGAGAGGCTCTTCGACACCTCCTGGCCGAGGGCGCGCTCCTTCACCGTGGCCGTGAAGTCCTTCGCGACCTCGAAGTTCACGTCCGCTTCGAGCAGCGCCAGGCGGACCTCGCGCATCGCCTTCGAGACGGTCTCCTCGTCGAGCCGCCCTCGCCCGCGCAGGTCGCCGAGGGCGCTCTGGAGCTTGTCGGAAAGGGTGTCGAACACGGTTCGCGCAGTGTAGATGGGCATTCCTCTCGCTCCTGTGAGCGTCCCGCCGGACCACCCGAGAGGCCCCCGGGTGCAGGGGGCCTCTCTCGGGCTCGGCGGTCGGAGAGCGCTACGCGTTGCGGAGGGGGCGGCGCGAGTGCCTGACCTCGAAGCCCACCACCACGAGGGCGCCGAGGAGCAGCACGCCACCGAGCGTCAACGCGATCCCGATGCCGATCTCCCCCCAGTCGGTGCCGCCGTTGGGGTCGGACACGATCGCGGCGGGCGTCCGCGAGTCGCGGGCCGAGACGTCGAGGACGTGATCGGACGACTTCGCCGCGTTCCGGAAGTACTGCTGGAACATGTAGTCGCCACGGAGGTCCGGCGTGCTCGACGGAGCCTGCACGGTGTCCCTCGCCGAGACGTCGAGGATGTGGTCGTTCGGGTTGCTCGCCGGCACGAGCACGGCGTCGCGTGCCGAGACGTCGAGGATGTGGTCCGGGTTGCTCGCCGGGACGAGCGCGGCATCGCGTGCCGAGACGTCGAGGATGTGGTCCTTCGTCTGGGTCGCCTGAGGCTCGCGACCGATTGAGGTCGCATAGTCGTCCAGGCGTGCCTGCGCGAGCGGGACGACGATGAGCGCCGCCGTCGCCGACAGCACCATCGCCGTCAGCGTTCGCCTGATCTTGTGGGTCTTGCCGGTCATGGAATGCCTCCTGTCTCCGATCGCCGGGTGCGATCTCTCACCCCACTCGACAGGGGCCTGGCAAAGACATGGCTGGAGCGCGGTAAAGAACGGCCGGGAAGCGACTGGAAACCTGCGGCGTCCTGTTCTTGAGAGACGCGGAGTGCGGTGTTAGCGTCGAGCAAAGGGTGGTGACGCAATGGACTTCCGCATCCTCGGGCCGCTCGAGGTGTCATCGGAAGACGGAATGCTCGACCTCGGCGGGTCGAAGCAGCGTGCCCTGCTCGCGCTCCTCCTGCTGAACGCGAACCGCGTCGTCCCGGTCGAGAGCCTCGTCGCCGCCCTGTGGGAGGACGCGCCGCCCGACTCCGCGCGAAAGGCGCTCCAGGTCTACGTCTCGCAGGTCAGGAAGACGATCGGGAAGGATCGGATCGCCACGCGGCCGCCGGGGTACGTCCTCCACGTCGAGCGGGACGAGCTCGACCTCGAGCGCTTCGAGCGACTCCGCGCCGAGGGTGAGCTCGACCAGGCGCTCGCCCTGTGGCGCGGGCCCGTGTTGTCGGACTTCGCAGACGACCGGTTCGCGCAGGGTGAGAGAGCTCGCCTCGAGGAGCTCCGGCTCGCGACCGTCGAGAAGCGGATCGAGCGCGACCTCGCCGCCGGGCGCCATCGCGACCTGATCGGCGAGCTTGACGCGCTGAGCGCCGAGCACCCGCTCCGCGAGCGGCTCTGCGCCCAGCACATGCTCGCCCTCTACCGCTCGGGTCGCCAGGCGGACGCCCTCGACGTCTACCAGCGTGCCCGAGCCGCGCTCGTCGACGAGCTCGGCATCGAGCCGGGCGCCGCGCTACGCGACCTCCAGCAGGCGATCCTGAACCAGGACCCGGCGCTCGACCTGGCGGCCGACGCCTCGCCGGGCGCAGCGTCGGCGCCACGGGCGATGCCCGCGAACGGCCTTCCGACGGGCACGGTCACCCTCGTCTTCGCCGACATCGAAGGCTCGACGAGGCTGATGCGGGATCTCGGCGCACGCTTCGCGCGCGTACGGGAGCGTTCGCGCGAGATCGTTCGAGAGGTCGTCTCGCGCCGTGGCGGCCACGAGGTCGACTGGGCCGGCGACGGCGTCTTCCTCGCATTCGGAGGAGCGGTCGACGCCGTCGTCGCCGCCTGCGAGATCCAGCGGGCGCTGGCCGAGGAGCCCTGGGCCGCCGACGAGGCTGCGCTCCGCATGCGGATCGGAATGCACACCGGAGAGCCGGAGCTCGGCGCCGACGGCTACGTCGGGATCGACGTGCACGTCGCCGCCCGCATCTCCGCGGCCGCCCACGGCGGCCAGGTGGTCGTTTCGCGGACGACCCGGGACGTGGCGATCGGACTCCCCGAGGATCTGACGTTCCGCCCGCTCGGCCGCCACCGGTTGAAGGACCTTCCCGCCCAGGAATCGCTGTTTCAACTCGTCGCACCGGGGTTGGAGGACTCGTTCCCGCCTCTCAAGACGCTCGGTGGGCCCACCCTCCCCGCCCTTCACCACCGGCTCGTGGGTAGGCGTGAGGATCTCGAGCAGATCACGACCCTTCTCGCCGACCCACTGGTACGGCTCGTGACGATCACTGGGCCGGGCGGCGCCGGAAAGAGCAGGCTCGCGCTCGAGGCGGCGGCCGAGGCGTCACTCGACCGGCCCGTGCACCTCGTGGGCCTGGCATCGATCTCCGACCCCGACCTCGTCCCCGCAACCGTCGCACGCAGCCTCGGCGTTCGCGAAGCGCCGGGACATCCGCTGGCGGAGAGGATCGCCGACGCGCTCGCCGGGACCGGGACGCTCCTCCTGCTCGACAATCTCGAGCATCTGGCGCCTGCGGCGACCCATGTCGCCGAGCTCCTCCACCGAACGCCCGGGCTCGACATCCTGACGACGAGCCGTTCTCCCCTCCACCTCTCGGGCGAGCACGTCGTACCGCTCGCCACGCTCTCGATCGACGATGCGGCGACGCTCTTCGGCGAGCTCGCCGCTGCTCGCGGGGTGCTCCTCGGCGACGACACCCGGCCGGCCGTACGCGAGATCTGTCGGCGGCTCGACTGCCTGCCGCTCGCCATCGAGCTCGTGGCGGCGCGGCTCGCGATCCTCCCGCCGTCGCACATCCTGAGCGCGCTCGACGAGGGCCTCACGCTCGAGATGGAAGGTCCGGTCGACCTCCCCGAGCGGCAGCGCACGCTCCGGGCGACCATCGACTGGAGCTATCGGCTGCTCACCGACCGGCAACGCGAGCTGCATGGGACACTCGCCGTCTTCGCGGGCGGCTGCACGCTCGAAGAGGCGCGCGCACTGGTCGGGCCGACGGCCGGGCTCTTGTCCGACCTCGAGGCGCTCGTCGCGTGGAGCCTGTTGAGGAGCGACATGACGAACGGCGACGTCCGCCTGTCGATGCTCGAGACGGTTCGCGACGACGCGCTCGAGCGCCTGGAGCGAGCCGGCCGGATCGACGAGCTCCGTCGCTGCCACGCCCAGCTCTTCATCTCCCAGGCCCTCGAGGCCGAACCAGAGCTCGCGGGGCCGGACCAGGGCGCATGCTTCGAGCGCCTCGAACGGGATCTCGACAACCTCCGTGCCGCACTCGACTGGGCACTCGACTCGGGCGACGTCGAGGGAGCGCTTCGTGCGACCTCCGCGCTCGGGCGCTTCTGGCGTGCACACGGCCACGTCGGAGAGGCCCGACGGCGGCTCGAGCGCGCGCTCGCGAGAGCGAACGGCGTCCCGCCGGAGGTTCTCGCGAACGGGCTCTGGTGGTCTGCGCGGCTGGCGGCGGCGCAGGACGACGTACGAGCGGAGGAACCGCCGCTCGAGCGGGCACTCGAGCTCTTCCGCGAGCTCGATCGCCCGCATGAGACCGCCTTCGCTCTGGGCGAGCTCGGCTGGATCGCGCTCCAGCGCGGTGAGCACGAGCGCGCCGCCGAGCTGTGCGAGGAGGCGCTCTCCGTCGCTCGCGCCACGGGCGATGCAGACGCGATTTCGGGTCAGCTCAACTACCTGGCGGACGTCTACTCGGCGCGCGGCGACCACCTGGGAGCGCTTGCAGCCCATGAAGAGGCGCTCGCACTGCGCCGGACGCTCGACGACCCGATGCTCGTGACCAATTCGACCTACAACCTCGGGATCGCCGCCTGGGAGAACGGCGAGATCGCGCGCGCGCGGCGTGCGTTCGAAGAGACGTCGGCGCTGGCGACGGAGCTCGGAGACGTCATCCACACGACCGCCGCCGACTTCATGCTCGCCGAGCTCGACCTGCTCGAGGGAGAGCTCGAGGATGCCGAGCGCCGCATCCTCGGCTGCCTGGCGGCGTACACGGAGCTGCAGAACGAACGGAGCCGCGCGGAATGCCTCGTCGTCCTGGCCGGGATCGAGGCAGCGCGAGGGGCGGCCGAGTCCGCCGCGCAGCTCCTCGGTGCCGCCGAGCGGCTTCGCGGCGACGCACCTCCGAATAGGTTCGAGGTCCCGGTGCTCGAACGCGTGCAGCCCGAGCTCGAGGAGCGGCTGGGGGCAGACCGCACGGCCGAGCTCGAGGCCGAGGCGGCACTCCTCACTGTCGAGGATCTCCTGGCGGTTGTATCGCGTGCGACCCGGCACTAGTGTTGCCCTGGTGGGCGGACCCACGAGAGGAGGGGATGGTGCCTAGCAGCGAGGACTTCATGAAGACGTTCGAGGAACCGTCGGTTCGGCCGACGCGGTCCTTCGAAGGCTTCTCCGAGTACAACGAGAACAGCGACTCGGAGAGCTTCCACCGAGCAGTGCAGCAGGCGGCCAGGGCGGCGGCGGTCGCGGCGCAGGAAGCAGCGGAAGATGGGACACCGGACCCCGAGTGGTACGAGGTGACGCGCGTTCGGATCCTCGTCGGCAATCCGAACGTGAAGGTCTACGGCGTGACGATCACCTCGACGGGCACCGGCACCGGCTAGCTGTCCTCACTCGGCCCGGTCGGCCGCGTCTCGTTCATCGCCTTGAACCCGCCGAGCTCGGCGACGGTGACGTCGGCGACGACTCCGGCGAGCCCGAGGAGCGCGACGACGCGTCGGCGCCTGAGGATCCCGAGCAGGAGGAGGGCGCACCCGAAGAGGCCCACCGGCCCGAACGCGAGCCTCGTGCCACCGTCGTCGCTCACGGCGCGATCCTAACGTGGCGCCTCGAGCGGCGGCGCGGACCCCTCGACCGCGCCGCCGCGGGGCTCAGACTGCCCAGTCCGCGACTGCCGCGGGAAGGGAGACCGCACCGATCCGGTCGACCATGTCGCCGTCGGCGACGAAGAGGTTGTGCAGCTGCACCACCTTGATCTCGGGACGACCTTCGATCCCGAGCGCCTCCACGATCGGCTGCAGGCGGTGGACGAAGAACCCCTGGAACGCCAGCTCCGTCTGCCACACGTCGCACATCTCGAGACCCTCGTCGGTGAGAGCCGCGAGATGGAGGACCGAGCCTGCGGCGGGATTCGCATCGAGCTCGAGCCTGGTCATGATCGCGTCGTATTGCTCGGCGGTCACGCCCGGCCAGTGCATGAACATCGCGACAGCCATCCCCAGTCTCCTCCTTCCCCGTGTCGCAGCAGGGTCTCGTGCACACCCTACGCATGCCCCCTGCCGGACGCAATGCCTCAGCCGGAGACGAGCGCGCGCGCGTAGTCGCCGGCGTCGAACGGCCGGAGGTCGTCCACCCCCTCGCCCACGCCGACGAGCTTGACGGAGAGCCCGAGCTCGGCTGCGATAGCGATTGCGACGCCTCCCCGCGCGCTCCCGTCCAGCTTCGTGAGGGCGACCCCGGTGACGCCGACGGCCTCCCCGAAGAGCCGCGCCTGCTGGAGGCCGTTCTGCCCGGTCGTTGCATCGACGACTAGCAGCGTCTCGTGCGGCGCCCCGTCGATCCGTCCCGAGATCACGCGCCGGACCTTCTCGAGCTCGGACATCAGGTTCCCTTGGGTGTGCAGGCGCCCGGCCGTGTCGACGACGACGACGTCGCGTCCTCTGGCGCGGCCGGCTTCCACGGCGTCGAAGGCGACCGCCGCCGGATCGGCTCCGCGAGGCGACCCTACGAAGTCGGCCCCGGCACGGTCTGCCCAGATCTCGAGCTGCTCCTCGGCGGCGGCGCGAAACGTGTCGGCCGCGCCGACGAGGACCGAGCGACGGTGCTCGGCGAGCTTCTTGGCGAGCTTCCCGATCGTGGTGGTCTTGCCCGTGCCGTTCACGCCCACGACGAGGATCACGCTCGGGCTCCCGCTGAGGTCTAGCGTCGGCGGATCGCCGAAGACGCCGGCGATCTCCTCGACGAGGCCGTCCTCGAGCCTCCCCGAGTCGCCTCGACTCTCCAACCGGCGGACGAGCTCGGCAGTGGCGGGAACGCCCACGTCGCTGCGGATCAACGCCTCCTCGAGCCGCTCCCAGGCTTCGTCGTCGCCGGAGTCGAATGCGGCGGTCGCGAGCTGCTCGGTGAGCGCGCGCCGGCTCTTCGCGAGGGAGTCGCGCAGCCGCCCGAACATCCCCACGCGCTCGGGCTCGTCGGCGGACGTGGGCTCGTCGCCCAGCAGCTCGGCCCACGTGCGGCTCATCGTGGGTGAGCCTATGCGGCGGCGTGCTCGTGCCGCGGCAGACGCCGGGACACGACCTGCGACACGCCGTCCGGCCCCATCGTGACGCCGTAGAGCACGTCGGCCGCCTCCATCGTGCGCTTCTGATGCGTGACGACGACGAACTGCGCACGATCGGCGTAGCGGCGGAGGAGCTCGACGAACCGTGCGATGTTCGAGTCGTCGAGCGCAGCTTCCACCTCGTCGAGGAGGTAGAAGGCGCACGGCCGCGCGAGGAAGAGCGAGAAGAGGAACGCAATCGCGCCGAGCGCCTTCTCGCCGCCGGACAGGAGCGAGAGCCTGGTCACGCGCTTCCCTGCAGGGCGCAGCTCGACCTCGATCCCGGCCTCGGCCCCCTCCTCGTCCCCGGCCTCGACGAGACGAAGCCGCCCCTCGCCGCCGGGGAAGAGCGTCGCCGCAACGTCCCGGAAGTGCCGCTCGACCGCCGCGAACGTCTCCGCGAACCGGAGCTCGACAGTGCTGGCGAGCTCTGCGCGGAGCTTCTCCAGCTCCTCGAGGCTCTGCTCGAGGTCGAGGCGCTGCGCGCGGAGATCCTCGAGTCGCTCCTTCTCCGCCTCGTACTCCTCGCGGGCCAGCGGGTTCACCATCCCGAGCCCGGCGCGCCTCGTCTCGAGGCGTTCCGCCTTCGCGGCCAGCTCGCCGCGGTCGTCGCCGTCCGCGGGCTCGACCGGGCCGGCACCATCCAGCCTGCGGCGGGCTTCCTCCGTCTCACCGTCGATTCGCGCAAGCTCGACCTCGGCGGTGGTCAGCCGCTCGCTCGCCTCCTCGAGCTCCCGGCGCAGCTCGACCTCTGCGGCGCCCAGCCGGCGCAGCTCTTCGCCCAGATCCTTCGCCCGCAGCGCCCCCGCGTCGACCCGCGCGCGGAGCGGCGACTCGAGCCGAGCGGCCGTCGTCAGAGAGCGCGAAAGGACGTCGGTGAGCCGCTCCGCTGCCGAGGCGAGCCGGACGAGGACGGACGGGGCGATCCGGGGCACCGAGGAGTAGGACGCGACCGTCGCGGACGCAGACGCGTACGCGGCCTCTGCCGACGTCGCCCGCGCTGCCGCCTCGACGGCGCGCTCCTCGGCCGTTTCCGCCTGCTCGGCGAGGCGACGCGCCTCTTCCGCGAGCGCGGCGCGGCGCGCCTCCATCTCGAGCAGGACGGCTTCGGCGGCGACGCCCGAGAACCAGAGCTCGCCGCGCTCCGGGTCGTAGCCGAACCCTTCCGCCGTCACCGAGGGAACCCGTGCCTCGAGGAGCCGCTCGAGCACGACCACCGGCATCGCGTCGACGAGCTCGGACGGGTTGCGGCCGGCGAGCACGACGAGGCTCCCGAGCCCCTCGCTCCGCGCCCGTTCGAGCAGAGCGAGCCCTGATGCCGGATCCTCGACGAGGATCGCCGACGCCCGCGATCCGAGCGCGGCGGCGACGGCGCGCTCGGCGCCCGGTTCGACCTTGATCGCCGCGAGCGCGAGGCGCTCTCCGGACTCGGCCAGCGCGCGTGCGGCCGGCGCGATGCCCTCGCGCTCGGCGAGGGAGCGCTCGAGGGCCGCCGACCGCTCTCCGGCGGAGCGCGCGCTCTCGGTCAGCGCTTCGCGTTCCCGCGCCGCGATGCGCGACGCCTCGGTCGCTGCGGCCGCGGCATGCCGAAGCTCCGCGAGCGACGCCCTCTCGCTCCCTGCAGGATCCTCGCTCGACGCTCCGACGAGCTCGCGCTCGGCCACGAGCCGGTCGCGCAGCGCCGCCGCGGACTCGGCGCGGACCGCCAGGCGCTCGCCGCCCGCCTGCAGGCGGTAGAGCGCGGCCACGGCGGCCTCTCTTCGCCCGGCGGCGTCGGACAGCTCGTCCTCGGAGCGGGTCCGCTCGCCGAGCAGGCCCTCGAGCCGGGACTGCGCTCCCCTGCGCGCCAGCGCGGCCGCGTCACGTCGCGCCTCTGCTTCGCCCCTCCGCTCTCCGGCGCTCTCGAGGTCGAGCTCTGCGATCCGGGCGCGGAGCGACGCGATCTCGACCGCGAGCTTCTCCGCCCTCTCGGCCGCAGTCGCCTGCAGCGCGAGCGGGCGCAGGCGCTTGCGCACCTCCTCCTCGACGTCGTGCGCGCGCTCTACCTGCACCGCGACCCGTGCGAGCTTCAGCTCGGCCCGGTGCTTTCGCCGCTTGAACTTCCCGAGACCGGCAGCTTCCTCGACGAACTCCCTGCGGTCCTCGGGCTTCGAGGCGAGCACCTGCTCGACCTTGCCCTGGCCGACGATCGAGTGCATCGCAGCGCCGAGGCCGACGTCCGAGAGAAGCTCGACGAGATCCGTTCGCCGCACCGCCGCTCGATTGACGAGGTACTGCCCCTCGGAGCCGCGCACGAGCCGTCGCGCGATCGCGACTTCGCTGAAGTCGAGGTCCGGCCATGCGCCGTCCTCGTTCGCGAACACGAGCTCGACCTCGCAGTGCGCCGCGGGCTTGCGGTCACCGCCGCCCGAGAAGAGCACGTCGTCCGGCTTCTCCGCCCGCAGCTCGGACGGCGTCAGGGAGCCCGCCGCCCAGACGACCGCGTCCGCGATGTTCGACTTCCCCGACCCGTTCGGGCCGACGATGACGGCGACGCCCGGCTCGAGGGCGATCTCGAGCGGTTCCGGGAACGACTTGAAGCCGCGGATGCGGAGCGTGCGTAGGTGCACCGAGGGCGCATTCTCCCGTCCGCGACGGACGGCAAACCGCTCGCTAGATCGCCTCGGGGACGACGCCGAGCGCCTCGAGCGCCTGGCGGGCGGCCTCCTGCTCGGCCGCCTTCTTCGTCGAGCCCTTGCCGATCCCGAGCTGAGCGCCCGCGACGTGGGCGGCGCAGACGAAGCGGCGGTCGTGCGGAGGGCCTTCGACCTCGATCACCGTGTAGTGCACCTGGCGCCCTGACCGCGCGAGCGCCTCCTGCAGCTCGGTCTTGTAGTCGACGTGGCTCGAGCGCGCGTACTCGATCTTGTCCGCGAACGCACCCACGATCGCCGCCTCGATCGTCTCGAAACCGTGTTCGAGGTAGAGCGCGGCTATTGCCGCCTCGAGAAGCGCAGCGAGGACGTTCCGACTGCGCGAGATGCGCTGGAGCTCGTCCGGCGGCACGTTTCCGGCCCTCTCGACCATCCGCTCGCCGAGTCCGAGCTCCTTGGCGACCAGGGCGCAGCTCTGCCGGGAGACGACGTGGGCGCGGATCTTCGCGAGCCTGCCCTCGGACGCCTCGGCGAACCGGTCGAAGACCGTTCGGGCGATGGCGAGCTCGAGCACGCTGTCGCCGAGGAACTCGAGGCGCTCGTAGGACGAGGCGCGATCGTCCGCCCAGGAGGCGTGCGTGAAGACCTGGTCGAGGCGTGCGGCCGGAAGGTCGTCGATGAGGTGCCCGAGCGCCTCCGGCCCCTCCGTCTCCGGGCTACTCCTGGTGCGCGATGACGTAGTCGATCGCCTTGCCGACGGTCGTGAGCCCGCGAGCATCCTCGTCGGGGATCTTGAGGCCGAACTGGTCCTCGAGGTCCATGACCACCTCGACGAGGTCGAGCGAGTCTGCGCCGAGGTCCTCCTCGAAGGACGCGTCCTCCGTGATTTCGCTCTCGTCGATGCCGAGCTTCTCGCTCAGCGCGCTCTTCACCTGTTCGAGGATCTCCTCACGCGAGTTCGCCACTTTGCAACCTCACCTCTCGGCCGTCGGGGTCGTGGAGGGGCGATGCTATCGCATGCAGAACCGGCGTTGGCCGCTCGCAGCCGTCAGCGATGCGAGCGTCCGCCGGCCGCGAGTGCACCGGACGCCAGGCGCTCCTCGAGGCGCTCGACGACGCGGTGCTCCGCGCCGAGCGCAGCGAGACGGATCGCGTTCGCGATCGCGACTCTGGAGCTCGATCCGTGTGCGATGACGACGAGCCCACGCAGGCCGAGGAGGTAGGCGCCTCCGTAGGTCTCGGGATCGAGGCGCTCGCGGAGCCGCCGCGTCGCCGGTCGAACGAGGGCGCCGCCGATCCTCCCCCGGAACGACGAGCCCACCTCGGCCCGAAGCGCGTCGAGGATGCTGCGGGTCGTCCCTTCGAGCGCCTTGAGCGCGACGTTCCCGGTGAATCCGTCCGTGACGACGACGTCCGCAGCTCCTTCGAGGAGCCACCGGCTCTCGGTGTTGCCCATGAACCGGAGCCCGCTCGACCGGAGGAGCTCGTGCGCCTCGAGCGTCAGCTGGTTCCCCTTCTCGTCCTCCTCGCCGATCGAGAGGAGTCGGACCTCGGGGTCCGCGACGCCGAGGATCTCCTCGGCGAAGACGGCTCCCATGTGCCCGAACTGGAGGAGGTGCTCAGGCCGTGCATCGGCGTTCGCGCCTGCGTCGATGAGGACCGTGGGCCCGCGGCGGGCCGGGATCACGACGGCGATCGCCGGGCGGAAGGCGCCCGGCTGACGTCGGATGTGTAGGAGAGAGGCGGCGAGCATCGCGCCGGTGCTCCCGGCCGACACGACGGCGGCCGCCTCCCCGTCCGCGACCGCCTTCGCCGCACGGACGAGGGACGAGCCGGGCTTCGAGCGGACGGCGTCCACGGGGGAGTCGTCCATCTCGATCGCGGAGTCGGTCTCGACCGACTCGAGCCCGAGTGTGTCGAGTCCGTTCGGCCCGTACAGGACGGGGGCGATCCGGTCGGACGCGGCTGCGGCGGCGCCCGCGACGATCTCCTCCGGTGCGCAGTCGCCTCCGAGGGCGTCGACCGCGACCCGAATGGTCATCCGGCGGTGGGTGCTACGGAGCCTGGACCCGGAGCGGCTCGACCTCGCGGCCCTTGTACGTCTTGCAGTTCGGGCACACGCGGTGCGGGAGCTTCGGCTGCCTGCAGGTCGGGCAGACCTGGACGTGCGGGATCGAGATCCCGTGCTGCGCGCGGCGCTTGTCGCGCCTCGACCTGGACGTTTTCCGCTTCGGGACGGCCATCAGCGGCCGCGGAGTATACCGACACCCTCGTCGCGCCCCGCACATGTCAGGGATCGCTCAAACCTCCGTAAACCTTGCGTAAGAGCAGGGCTTCCCGGTGCCTGACCGGGTCTAGCGTGAAGTCGGCCACATCGCGGAACCGAGCGAAAGGGGGTCGACGATGCGGCATGAACGAGGGCAGAGGGGATGGCTCCGTGCGAGGTACGCGACCGTCGGAGCGGGGATGGCAGTTGCGGCGCTCGCGCTCGCGCTTCTCTCGAGCTCGTCGGTCGCCGCGCCCGCGGAGGCGCCGGCGAACACGGGCGAGCCGGTGATCAGCGGGATGACGCTCGAGGGGCAGGTTCTGAGCACGACCAACGGGTCGTGGTCCGGGACACAGCCGATGACCTTCT
>DASSQE010000120.1:0-26335 GCA_035702645.1 Gaiellaceae bacterium | reverse complement strand
TGGAGCGCCGCGGAGCGCGCGCTCCGGCATGCGCGGGACGAGTGGCAGCGCGTCGGCGCCCCGTACGAGATCGCACAAGCACGCGCCTCCCTCGGGATCTCCTTCCGGCACCAGGACGACGAGCACGCCGCGACCGCGGAGCTCCAGGCCGCGCTCGCGACCTTCGAGAAGCTCGGCGCGCGGCTCGACCAGGAACGCGTCGAAGAGCTTCTCGGCCGCGTGGAGGGACAGCGCACGTTCCTCTTCACCGACATCGTGGGCTCGACGGAGCTCCTCGAGGAGCTCGGCGACGCAGAGTGGCGGAAGCTGCTCGCCCAGCACGACGAGCTCGTCCGCACCGGGATCGCCCGGAACGGCGGACACGTGATCAAGCAGACGGGCGACGGCTTCTTCGCCCGATTCGACGATCCGAGGAAGGCGATCGAGGCCGCGATCGACGTGCAGAAGGCAGTGCAAGAAGCCGAGCTGGCCTCACGGGTCCGGATCGGAGCGCACACGGGCGGCGCGTTCAAGACCGGTGCGAACTACAGCGACTACGGAGGGCAGAGCGTCCACATCGCAGCGCGGATCGGCGCGGCCGCCGGAGCGGACGAGATCCTCGTCAGCCGTGCGACGCTCGACGGCACTGCGGACGCGTTTCCCCTCTCGGCGCCGCGCGCAGCGTCCCTGAAGGGCTTCGAGGAGCCGATCGAGGTCGTCTCGATCGACTGGCGGTAGCGCTCAGGCCCTGCCGAGCGTACGCCGGAACCAGAACGCGATCCGCCGCCAGACGTTCATCGAGTGCTCGTGCCGCTGCGTGGGCGCGAGCACCTTCCCTTCGACCTCGCGGACGTCGCCACCGATCGTCTCGCCGAGCCCGCCCTTGCTGTCCGGCTCGATCTCTGCGGTCGTCGCGGGCTCGAGGTACTCGCGGTACTCGTCGGCCTCGGCGTGTGTCACGGTGAGCCTGACGACGCCGTCGGTGATCTCGCCGACGTCCTCCGACGGCACGTAACGCGGCTTGCCGAGCGCGGTCGCCGCGACGGCGAGCCCGTCGAAGACGTCGCGCTCGTCGTCTCCGACGACCTCGTCGACCTCGCCGACCTCGGCCCCGTCGGCGGAGACGACCTTCCAGCCAGGGCGGATGAGGAGCCAGGAGACGGGATCGTCGGTGCTGCTCGAGCTCACTCCTGGACGATAGCCGTGCCTCGACGGCCGTCAGGGCGCGACCCGATAGAGGCGGTTGGGACGCGCCTGGTCGTCGAGGACGTAGAAGGCACCGAACGCAAATAGGGTGCTTCCCGGCTCCGCGTACAAACAGCGGCCGGCCGGCAGCGCGATGTCCGCGACACGCGCGATGGTGCCCGTGCGACCGTCGAGCCGGACGACCCGCTCGGCGGGACACGCGTCGAAGCTCCCACTCGCCGGGACATCGCTCGCGAGCCAGAGAGTCTGTGTCGCCGGGTCGAGTGCCGCCGCGCCCGAGTGCAGACCTGCCGGGCGACCGAGCGACCGAGCGCGGCCCTGCACCCCGTCGAGACGCAGGATCTGCTGGCGCGTCCTGCCGGAGACGACGTCGACCCAGACCGTGTGGCCGTTCGCCGCGAGCCAGAGGGCCGCACGACCTCCTCGCCGGACGATCGCGGGACCCCCCGACGTCGGTGCGACCCGATACAGGGGAGCGGCGCCGCCGCCCGAGAAGCCTCCGCTCGTGGACATCGCGAGCCACAGACCGTCCGCATCGGCCGCAAGCAGCGGACGAAAGTTCCGCGGCATGTGCACCGAGCGGACGGCGCGACCCGTTGTCATGGAGACCTCGATCACCTCCGGCCCGTCCGTGCTCGCGGTGTCGAAGAGCCAGAGCGCCCCCGGCCCGTACGTCCACTCGAGATGCGTGTCGGACGACTCGCGAAAGCGCATCACGACAGGGCCGAGGAGACGCGTATGCCCAGGCTCGACGCGTGCGACCCGTACCCGAACCATGAACGAGCGGGGGTCGCGCACGAGCACCGGCTCGAAGCGGTGTGCAGCGCGTGTCGGTCGCGAGCAGGACGCCCGCGAGACGCCGTTGAGCCGCAGCGTGCGAGCGTCTGCGCTCATCCACACGCAGCCGTCGCCCGTCGGCGCCGTCCCGGAGACGAGGAGAGAGTGGCCGCTCCGCTCGACGTTCGTGAAGGTCGGTCCCGCCGGAAGGCGGACGAACGTCACGCTCGCTGTGGCGGAGGCGCCCGAGGCCGCAAGCACGGCAAGAGCCGTCACAACGAGCACGAAGGTGCGCACGCCTCGAGTATCGCGCCGCTCAAGTCTCGACGCCGGGATGCCGATGTACCTACGGTCGTTCGGCGTCAGGGGCTCCTCAGCCGAGCGAGGTCGCCCTCGTCCAGGCGCTCGAGCAGCTCGACGGCGCGGACGTTGTCGGCGACCTGCTCTGCACGGGTCGCTCCGAAGAGGACGCTCGCTACACGCTCGTTCGCGAGCGCGAAGGCGATCGCGAGCCGCGCCGGAGTCGTCCCGAGCTCCTCCGCGATCTGGCGCAGTCGCTCGCCGGCTCGGAACGCATCTCGCATGCGGTCGTCGCCCCGCCGCTCGGCCAGCCGCCCGGTAGCGGCCACGCTCGCATACTTCCCCGTGAGCGCGCCTCCCGCGAGCGGATACGAAGCGACGACGCTGACGCCCGCCTGATCGAGGGCGGCCGACATCGCATCGTTCTCGACCATCGTCGGATCCGCGAGGCTGTACGCGAGCTGCGCCGCGCATGGAGCCGGAGCGCTCTCGGCGGATACGACTCGGTCGGCCTCGGCGATCTCCGCCGGCTCCCAGTTGAGGACGCCCCAAGCGCGAGCCTTTCCGGCGGAGATCAGGCCGCTCACCTCCTCGACGACCTGGCGGACGGAGAGCCCTTCCGGCGGTCGCTCCGCATAGACGAGGTCGACATAGTCGAAGCGCATGCGCGCGAGCGATGCGTCGAGCTCCTTCCCGGCCGACTGCCCGGGCCAGTGCTCCCACCAGAGCTTGTTCGCGACTGTCACCTCGTCCCGCTTCCAGCCCGCGGCCCGGAAGAGCTCGCCGAAGACGACCTCCGAGTAACCGGTCGGGATCGGAGCGGCTCCGGTGTGGTCGTCGTAGCGTGCGTCGTCGAGGAAGTCGATCCCGGCCTCGCGCGCCGCGGTCATCACGGCGATGCCGTCCTCTCGCGGGATTCGCTCGAAGGTCTGCCACGAGCCGAGCGCCAGCACGGAGACCTCGATGCCCGACGCGTCGAGCATGCGTCGCTCCATGTCGGGCAGGGTAGTCGCCGTCGGCTCTCCGAAAGGGACGCCGATCGAGCCGCTACCGTGCGCGCATCGACTGGTCGCTCTTCCACTCGCTGAACAGCTCGCTCCAGGGCCACGACACGATCTCCGACCTGCTCGCGGGATTCGTCGACACGTGGGCGGTCCCGGTCTTCGTCCTCGCCACGCTCGCTCTCTGGCTGCTCGACCGGCCGGGAGCGCCGTACCGCTGGAAGATCGCGACCTTCTCGGCTCCCATCGCCGCGATCGTGGGGCTCGCGATCAGCAAGGTGATCTCGCAGATCTGGGACCGGCCGCGCCCGTCCGAGGCGCATCCGGCCGACACGCTCCTCTTCGTCCCCGCCTCGCACGACCCGTCGTTTCCGAGCGAACACGCTGTCGCATCGTTCGCGATCGCGTTCACGGTGCTGTTCGTGGCGAGCCGGTTCGCGGGCGCGCTCTTCCTCGGGGGCGCGTTCGCGATCAGCGTCTCGCGGATCTTCGTCGGGCTCCACTACCCGGGCGACGTTCTCGCAGGGATTGCCGTGGGCTTCGTCGCCGCATTAGTCGTCTATTACGTCGGGCGAGGCCGGTGGAACCCGGTGATCTCGCTATTGAGCCGGATCACCGACCCGATCGTGGCTCCGGCCTGGCGTGCGCTCGACGGTCGCCGAGCGCGACGTCACCCGCAAGACGTCGAACCGGCCGGGTGATGCGTCTCAGCCCGTCACCGTGACGGGCACGCGCTGCACCGCGTTGTTCGAGTAGCCGCCGACGTTCCACGGCGCCTCGAGCGGCTGCTGGTTTCCGGCGGCGTCCCGCGCGCGGCAGCAGAGCTCGTGCTCGCCGGGCCCGGCCTGCCACAGGAAGCGCCACGAGCGCCAGGCCCAGCGGCCGAGCGCGTCGTCGCCCAGCTCGCCCGACGACCACGTGCGGCCGCCGTCCGTCGACACCTCGACGCCCACGATCTCGGCCTCGCCCGACCACGCCCGACCCTCGATCTCGCATTCGCCCGGATCCACCACGCGGGCGCGCGTGAAGAAGTCGGGGATTCCGGGCGGGACCATCAGCGCGCGCGGCTGCATCCGCGAGACCGGCTCGCCCGGCTCGTCCTCGACCTGCCGGAGACGATACCCCTGCCGCATCTGGTACCCGTCGAACGGCTCGTCGAGGACCGTGATCCGCGAGAGCCACTTCACGCTCGTCATCCCGTACCAGCCGGGGACGAGGAGCCGGAGCGGAGCGCCGTGCTGCGGGGGTAGCGGCACCCCGTTCACCGCGTACGCAAGGAGCACCTCACCATGCTCGATCCCGTCGAGCGTGAGGCTTCGCGCGTACACCTGCTCCTCCCCGCCCTCGACGCCGCGGTCGAGCCCGGTGAAGAGGACCTCGAGAGCCCCGTCGCGGACGCCCGCCTCCTCGAGGATCGGGGCGAGCGGCGTCCCCGTCCAGCGCGCAGTCCCGACTGCTTCGAGGAGCCACGGCTGGCTGACCGGGCGTGGCTCGAGTCGCGCCCGTCCGTTGCCCGCGCACTCGAGCGTGACGGCGACCTCGACCACCGGACGCGCCTGCAGCTCCGCGAGCGAGAGCGAGAACTCTCGTTCGACGTGGCCGTCGACCTCGAGCCGCCAGTCATCGGAATCGACCAACGGGATGTCGTAGTGGATGAGGAGGTAGTGGAGCCCGAGCGGCGTCACGTCCCAACGGAGCGCCTCGAGGGGCATCCCGTGGTTCCGTGCCGCGAGCTGCAACTCCTCGATGCTGATCCCCTCGGACACGCCGTGAACGTATCGACTCGGACGGCTAGGCGGCGAGCACGTTGACCGCGCGCGCTGCGACGAGGAGCACCGTCACGACCGAGATTGCCGACTCGAGGCCCATGAGCAGCTTCGCCTGGCGCGTGAGCGGCATCGCGTCGGTGGGGCTGAACGCGATCGAGTTCGTGAGCGACACGTACAGGTAGTCCCACAGCCTGGGGTACCACCCGTCCCTCATGACGTCCCGGTTGTCGTCCTGCGGGAACTCGAAGTCGGGCTTCTCCCGGCGGGGCTGCAGTGCGCGCTCGACCGGGCCGCCGAGATCGACCTCCCAGAACCAGATGCCGAAGACGATGACGTTCGTCGACCAGATGACAGCGGCCGTGAGCAGGAGCTCTCCCCCGCCGAGTTGGCTCGTCGACGTCGTGACGAGCGCGTAGACGAGGATCGCGAGCGCGGTCACGTTTCCCACCACGAGGAAGCCGAGCGACACGATCACGTAGCGGCGGCTCTTCATCCCGGCGGCGCCGCTCTCTCGCAGGAAGAAGTCCAGGATCAGGAACAGCTCGGGGACGGCCAGCAGCAACCAGGCCCACCAGTGCAGGTGATGGAGGAGCTCCCACCCTTCCCGCCTGCTCACGAGCGCGAGCAGCACCAACAGGAGGAACGCGATGCCGACGATCGGCGCGGCCTCTCGCCGCGCCTCGACGTGAGCCTCGGTCTCGCTCACCGACACGAGCGCCGTATTCGCGCGCAGGGCCTCTGCTTCCTCTCGCGCGTAGGATCGCGCGGATGGAGCGGAGGGAGCTCGGACGCAGCGGAATCGAGGTCTCCCGAGTCGCGCTCGGCTGCGGCAACTTCGGCGGAGTCGGCTCGGCACCGGCCTTCTTCGGCCAGGGCATCCCGCGCGACGAAGCGTTCCGGATCATGGATGCGGCCTGGGAGCTCGGGATCACGACGTTCGACACGGCCGACGCCTACGGCGGCGGACGCAGCGAGACGTGGATCGGCGAATGGCTCGCGTCGAAGGGGGCGTCGGTCCGCAACGCGATCGCGATCGAGACGAAGACCTTCAACCCGATGGACGCGGGCGAGGACCGGGGCCTCTCGCGCGCACGGATCCTGCGCCAGATCGACACGAGCCTGGTGCGACTCGGACTCGAGCGCGTCGCTCTCTACACCGCGCACGACTTCGACCCCGGCGTCGCCCAGGAGGAGACCATTCGGGCGTTCGACGAGCTACTCCGCGCGGGGAAGGTGGGGGCGATCGGCGCCTCCAACTTCACCGCCGACCAGCTCGCGGAGGCCGTCGAGATCAGCGAGCTCGAGGGCCTCGCCCGCTACGAGTGGGTGCAGAACTCGTTCTCGCTCCTCGACCGGCACGACGCCGCCGACGTCTTCTCCGTCTGCCACGAGCACGGCCTCGGCTTCGAGGCGTTCGGCCCGCTCGCCGGCGGCTGGCTGACGGGGAAGTACCGCCGCGGCGCCGCGTACCCGGAGGGCTCGCGCATGACACAGCGGCCCGACGGCTATCTCCGGTACGCGGACGAAGGCGTCTTCGACGCGCTCGAGGCGCTCGAGCGGCGGGCGGCCGAGAGCGGCGTCTCGATGTCGGGGCTCGCGCTTGCCTGGCTCCTCGCCACGCCGGACGTCACGGTGGTCGTGGTCGGGCCGACACGCGCCGAGCACCTCGCTCCGGTTCGCGAGGCCCTCGACCTCGCCCTGTCTCCGGCCGAGCGCGATAGCCTCGGAGCCCTCTTCCCGTGATCGTCCTCTCCGAACACGAGGTGCGCGACCTGCTCGACATGGAGTCGTGTATCGCTGCGATCGAGGAGATCCTGACCGCGCTCGCTCGCGATGAGCTCTACCAGCCGCTCCGCTCGATCGCCTTCCCGCCGGGAGCGAAAGGCGGGATCGGTCTCATGCCCTCGTACCGCGGAGGCGCCGCCGCCGCCTATGCCCTGAAGGAGATCGTCGTGACCCCGGACAACCCGACGCGCGGTCTCGACGCGCACCAGGGCGCGGTCCTCCTCCACGACGGAACCACTGGGGAGCTCGTCGCGATCATGAACGCATCGCCGATCACGGCGATCCGGACGGCGGCCGTCTCCGGGGTTGCGACGCGCGCGCTCGCGCACGACGGCGCGAAGCGGGTTGCGATCCTCGGCGCCGGAGTGCAGGCGCGATCGCACGTCGAGGCCATGCGCGCCGTGCTCGACGACCCCGAGATCCGCATCTGGGCGCGCCGGCTCGAAGCGGCCGAGGAGCTCGCGGCCGAGGTCGGCGCGATCGTCGATCCCTCACCGGACTCTGCGGTCTTCGGCGCCGAGGTCGTCTGCACGACCACCGCCGCGAAGGAACCGATCGTCCAGCGGCGCTGGCTCGCACACGGCACGCACGTCAACGCCGTCGGGTCGAGCATCAAGACGACCCGCGAGCTCGACACCGAGACGATGGCGCACTCGTCACTCTTCGTCGACCGCCGGGAGTCGACGCTCAACGAGTCGGGCGACTACATGATCGCCGCCGCCGAGGGCGCGATCGGGCCGGACGACATCAAGGCCGAGCTCGGGGAAGTGCTCGCGGGGATGCACCCGGGACGAGAGCACGAGGACGAGATCACGGTCTTCAAGTCGCTCGGGATCGGCGTCGAGGACCTCGCTGCAGCCGAGCTCGTCGTGCGGCGCGCGAGAGCCGAGGGCGTCGGCACGGAGATCGACTTCTGATCCCGCTCGACGAGATCGAGCGCGCGAGCGAGCGCATCGCCGACACGGTCGTCCGCAGCCCGCTCGTCCGTCTTCAGGTCGATTCGCCCAGCGAGATCTGGCTCAAGCTGGAGAGCCTGCAGCCGATCGGCTCTTTCAAGCTCCGCGGCGCCGGAAACGCCATGCTGGCCGCCGAGCCCGACACGCTCGAGCAGGGCGTCGTCACGACGAGTGCAGGGAACATGGCGCAGGGCGTAGCGTGGATGGCACGCGAGCTCGGCGTGCCCGCGACGGCGATCGTCCCCGACCATGCGCCGGAGACGAAGGTCGCAGCGATCGAGCGCCTCGGCAGCCGCGTCGTCCGCGTCCCCTGGGACGAGTGGTGGGCGACCATGGAAGCGGGTCGCGTGGAGGGAGTCGACGCGCTCTTCGTCCACCCGGTGCGCGACGTGCTCGTCATGGCTGGGAACGGGACGATCGGGCTCGAGCTGGTCGAGCAGCTCTCGGACATCGACGCCGTGCTCATCCCGTGGGGCGGCGGGGGCCTCACGACCGGGATCGCGAGCGCGCTCGCCGCGCGTAGCCCGGAGACGAAGGTCTACGTGTGCGAGCCCGAGACCGGCGCCCCGGTGACGGCGGCCCTCGCGAACGGAGGCGAGCCCGCGCCGATCGAGTACCGCGCGTCGTTCGTCGACGGCTCCGGCTCCGGCGCGCTCCTCCCCGAGATGTGGGAGCGGGCGCGACCGCTCGTGACCGGCTCGTTCGCGCTCACGCTCGAGGAGACCGCCGCGGCCGTGCGTCTTCTGCTGGAACGCGCCCGCGTCGTCGCCGAGGGCGCCGCGGCGCTCACCGTCGCCGCGGCGCTCTCCGGCCGGGTCGACGCGAAGCGGATCGTGTGCATCGTCTCCGGCGGGAACATCGACGGTTCGCGGCTCCAGGAGATCCTCGCGGGCCGCGTGCCCGACTAGCGCCCTTCAGTTCGCCGCACCATGCGCGTCGATCCAGGCCGCCGCGTCGGCGAGCCCGGAGGCGACGACACCCGGCAAGCACTTCGGGAGTGCCTCCTCCAGCGGCAGCCAGACGAAGCGATCGTGCTCCGCGTCGAGGACGATCCCGGATTCGGGCGGCGCGTGCGCGACGAAGACGGCGACGTCTTCGGACGAGGGCCTGACGTTCGCAACCTTCAAGGGGAGGGCCAGCCCCGTCTCTTCCTTCAGCTCGCGCGTCGCCGCCGACGCTGCACGCTCTCCCGGCTGACGGGCACCGGCCGGTGGCGTCCAGGCCCAGTCGCCTTCGTAGCCCATGCCGCCGGGCGCGAGCCGGTGGAGGAGGAGAAACTCGCGTCGCCCGTCCCTCTCACGCCAGACGACGACGCAACATGCATACGGCGGCTCGCGAGCTACCGGAAGGCCGTCCCAGGTCGTCTGCATCGTTCCGACCCGACCTTACGCGAAGCACGGTCCGCGCCGCGGCGACGGCGTTCGTCACTCTGGAGCCGATCGCTAGGTTGGCGCCGTGACGATCGTCTCGCCCGACGAAGCGCGCCGGATCGCGGTACGCGCGCAGCTCCTCGACGGGTCCGCAACGGGCGTCCTCGACACGGTGCGCCGGCTCGGCTTCCTCCAGATCGACCCGATCTCGACGGTGGCGCCTCCGCAGGAGCTCGTCCTCTGGAGCCGGCTCGGCGCGTACGACACCGCGGAGCTCGACCGCCTCCTCTGGCGGGAGAAGCAGCTGTTCGAGTGGGCCGCCTTCATCCGGCCGATGGAGGATCTCCCGCTGATTCGCGCGCGCATGCGCCGGCGCCGTGGGAGGACCGCCGACGAGCGCCGCGGGACAGAGTTCCTGCAGAGGAACGCCCGCTACAAGCGCCACCTCCTCTTCGAGCTCGAGCGGAACGGGCCGATGCTCTCGCGCGAGCTCGAGGACGACTCGATCCGGACCTGGGAGTCGCAGGGTTGGTACGGCACCCGGAACGTCGCGGTCATGCTCGAGATCCTCAACGGCCGCGGAGTCGTGGCCATCGTCGGCCGCAGGAACGGGCAGCGGCTGTGGGACCTCGCCGAGCGCTGGTACCCGCCGGAGACGGAGAGGCTCTCGCTCCGCGAGGCCGACCACGTGCTCGCCGACCGGCGCTTCCGGGCGCTCGGCGTCCGGCTCACGAAGAAGGGGTGGGAGGCGCACCCGGATGCGGTCGACGGACCCCTCCCCGACCGCGCCACGCTCCTCTCTCCCTTCGACCGCCTCGTGCACGACCGGAATCGCGCCCACGCGCTCTTCGACTTCTTCTACCGCCTCGAGATGTACGTGCCCAAGTCGAAGCGCGAGTACGGCTACTACGTGCTGCCGCTCCTCGTCGGAGACCGCCTGGTCGGGCGCGCCGAGCCCCGCTTCGACCGAAAGACGAAGACACTCGAGCTCCTCGGCGCCTGGGGCGACACGTCGCGGCTGCCCGAGGCGCTGGTCGAGCTCGGCGCGTGGCTCGGCGCCGAGCGGATCGAGCACGCCGACTAGCATCACTCGCCGTGGAGTTCGAAACCCGCGCCATCCACGCAGGCCAGGAGCCCGACCCGACGACGGGCGCGGTGACGACGCCGATCTACCAGACCTCCACCTACGCGCAGGAGGCGGTCGGCGTCCACAAGGGGTACGACTACGCCCGCGTCGCGAACCCGACGCGGACGGCGCTCCAGGAGTGCCTCGCCTCGCTCGAGGGCGCGGCGCACGGCCACGCCTTCTCCTCCGGGCTCGGCGCGGTGACGACGCTGATGCACCTCGTCTCGCCGGGCGAGCGCGTCGTCTGCGTGAACGACGTGTACGGCGGCGTCTACCGCATGTTCTCGCAGGTCTACGAGCCGAAGGGCTACCGCTTCACGTACCTCTCGCCCGACGAGATCTCCTCCGGGCTCGGCGAGCACCTCGGCGACGACACCCGACTCGTCTGGCTCGAGTCGCCGACGAACCCGCTCCTGAACGTCGTCGACATCCGCGCCGCAGCCGGCGCCGCCCGTGCCGCCGGCGCGCTCGTCGTCGTCGACAACACGTTCGCGACCCCCTACCTGCAGCGGCCGCTCGCGCTCGGCGCCGATCTCGTCCTCCACTCGACGACGAAGTACCTCGGAGGGCACGCCGACGTCGTCGGCGGCTTCGTCGCGACGAACGACGACGCGCTCTCCGAGCGGCTCGCGTTCCTCCAGAAGTCGCTCGGCGCGGTGCCGGGCCCGTTCGACTGCTGGCTCGTCCTCCGCGGCGTCAAGACCCTGGCCGTGCGGATGGAGCGCCACTGTGCGAACGCGGCCGTCGTCGCCGCGTTCCTCGGTGGCCACCGACGGGTCGAGCGGGTCTTCTATCCCGGACTCGAGGACCACCCCGGGCACGAGGTCGCAGCCCGCCAGATGCGGAGCTTCGGCGGGATGGTCTCGTTCACGTTCGGAAGCGAGGAGGAAGCGGCCGCTGCGGTCGCGCGCACGAGGGTGTGGACACTCGCCGAGAGCCTCGGCGGGGTCGAGAGCCTGATCGAGCTCCCCGCACGCATGACGCACGCCGCGACGGAGGAATCGCCCTTCCCGGTGCCGCCCTCGCTCGTGCGCCTCTCCGTCGGAATCGAGGCAGCCGACGACCTCGTGTCCGACCTCGAGCAGGCGCTCACCGCATGAGCAGGGAGCCGATCGACCTTCGCCACCAGGCGCCGAAGATCATCGGCTCGTACCTGCTCGACACCGAGGACGGCCCCGCGCTCCTCGACTGCGGGCCGACGACGTGCCTCGAGCGGCTGAAGGAGGAGCTCTCCGCACGCGGCCTCGCGCTCACGGACCTCCGCCATCTCCTCCTCACCCACATCCACCTCGACCATGCGGGCGCCGCCGGCGTCCTCGTGCGCGAGCACCCTGCCCTGCAGGTGCACGTCTCCGAGGTCGGGGCGCCGCATCTGATCGACCCGTCGAAGCTCGAATCGAGCGCGCGGCGGCTGTACGGCGACGCCTTCGACGCGCTCTGGGGCGAGCTCGCGCCCGTGCCGAAGGACAACGTGCACGTCGTCGGGGACCGGGTCGTAGGGCTCGACTGCTTCCCGACGCCCGGCCATGCGTGGCACCACGTCTCCTACCTCGACCCGGACGGCACCCTCTACGCCGGCGACGCGGCCGGAGTGCGAATCGAGCCCGGGCGCTTCGTCCTCCCGCCGTGCCCGCCGCCCGAGATCGACCTCGAGGCGTGGGAGGGGACGCTCGACGAGATCGAGCGCCGCGCTCCGGGTGCGCTCGCGCTCATCCACTTCGGCGTCTTCCACGACGTCGAGGACCACCTCGCCGCGCTGCGAGACACGCTCAGGAGCTGGTCGAACCGAGTCGAGAACGGGATGGATCAGGCGACGTTCGTCGCCGCGGCGCGCTTCGACGTCTCCGAGCTGGACGGGGACGACGCGGCGCAGGACTACGACCGCGCCGCCCCCTACTGGCACCACTTCCTCGGTCTGGAGCGCTACTGGTGCAAGCGGCGCGAGGCTGCCGCCGCCGAGCGCGCATCTACGCCGGGCTGACGAGCACCTCGACGTCGTAGTACTGCGGCTCGGGCGTGGGCCCGTCCGGCTGTGCGTCGCCGAGGATCTCCTGCATCGCCGGCCCGACCTGACTCTCGTTGAAGCGCTGGAAATGCTCTTTCGACTCCCAGACGTCGTAGATGTAGAACCCCTCGGGGGTCTCCCCGGCTGTGTGCAAGATCAACCCGTCCGGAGACTGGTCGGGGCGCATCGGGTAGTTGCCGAACATCTTCTCGGTCACCTGGACGTACGTGTCCCGGGTGACCAGCTCGCCTGCAAGCAGCATGCCTACCGCCATGCCTCACTCCTCTCCTCGCGATGCGGATGTCGCGCGGACACTACTCCTCGGGAGCTCGCCGGCGTGGCGGTCGCGCCCGTGCGGCGGGCTCAGGCGGCCATGCCGACGGCGGCGCCCGTCTCGGCGTCGAAGAGGTGGATCTTGCGGAGCGGAACGGCCAGCTTCCGCTGCGCTCCCAGTGGGAGATCCGCGTCGATCGGGAGCTTGGCGACGACCTCCGAGTCGCGCAGCTTGAGATACGCGAGCAGCTCGTCGCCGAGGTACTGAACGACCTCGACGGTCGCGTTCAACTCTGCGCTCTCGGCGCGATGACCGTTCGCGAGCTGCACGTCCTCGGGCCTGAAGCCGACGAGCCGTCCGGCGCCCCCGATGCCGACGCCGAGCGCCTCCGACGGGAGCAGGTTCATCGCGGGCGAGCCGATGAACGTGGCGACGAAGGTATTGGCCGGGTCCGTGTACAGCTCGACCGGCGTTCCGATCTGCTGGAGGACGCCGAGGTTCATGACCGCGATACGGTCGCCCATCGTCATCGCCTCGACCTGGTCGTGCGTCACGTAGATCGTCGTCGTGCTGAGGCGGGTCTGGAGCTTCAGGATCTCCGCGCGCGTCTGGACGCGGAGCGCGGCGTCGAGGTTCGAGAGCGGCTCGTCCATGAGGAACGCCGCGGGCTCGCGGACGATCGCACGGCCGAGCGCGACCCGCTGGCGCTGACCCCCCGAGAGCTGCTTCGGCTTGCGCTTGAGCAGCGGGCCGAGCTCGAGGACGTCTGCGGCCTCGCGCACGCGCCGATCGATGTCTCGCTTCGGCACCTTGAAGTTCTTGAGGCTGAACGCGAGGTTCGCGTACACCGTCATGTGCGGGTAGAGCGCGTACGACTGGAAGACCATTGCGATGTCCCGCTTCCCGGGGGCGACGTTGTTGACCACCCGGTCCCCGATGAGGATCCGCCCGTCGGAGACGTCCTCGAGCCCCGCGAGCATGCGCAGCGCCGTCGTCTTCCCGCACCCGGAAGGCCCGACGAGGACGAGGAACTCGCCGTCCGCGACGTCGATCGACAGGTCGTCGACCGCGGTCGTGTCGCCGAACCGCTTCGTCACGTGCTCGTAGGTGATCGTGGCCATCAGACGGTTTCCTCCGTGGTCGGCGCGGGCAGGACGAAGTGGGCGACGGCGAGGAACGTGTAGGCGATCGTGAGCGTCAGGAAGGGCATCACCGCGGCGGCGATGCCGGCGACGTTGACGACGAGCAGGCCGAGACCGAGCACGAGCGTCGCGCCGGGTCTCGACGCCCCGAGCTCTGCCGCCTCCCGCGCGATCGAGCGGAGGCTGCGGTCCGGCTCCGCGACCGCGAGCGTCCAGACGACGAGCCCGTAGATCGCAAGCAGCACGAGGACGTAGAAGGAGAGGAACGCGAGCGGCCAGAGCGCCGATCCTCCGTAGGCGCGGAAGGCGATCGCGGCGAGCGCGGCGAGTACGCACCCGGCGAAGGCGAGCACGAGGCCGCGTCGCCAGTGGAGCCGCAGCCCGTCGAAGGCGTCCGCCAACTCGAGGACGCCTGTCCGCACGAGAGTCACGGCGCAGTGGACGAGCGCGGCGGCGAACGGCCCCACCGCAACGAGGAGCAGGAACGCGAGTGGGAAGGCGAGCGCCGCGAGGATTGCGGCCACGAGCACCGCGCCGACCGCCGCGTTCACGAGGAGCAGCCGCCACGAGTTCGCGTAGAAGTCGCGGAGCGCGAGCCGCATCGCCTCGCCGGGCCTCATCCCTTGATCCCCGCGGCGGTGACGCCGGCGACGAAGAAGCGCTGGAAGACGAGGAAGATGACGAGGATCGGCAGGAGGGCGAGGATGCTCCCGGCCATGAGCTGCGGCCACAGCGTCTGGTAGGTGAACGAGAGCTGCGCGAGCCCGAGCTGGATCGTGTACAGGTGCTCGCTGCCCTGGCCGAACAGGATGAGCGGCCAGAAGAAGTCGTTCCACGTCCCCTGGAACTGGAGAATCGCGAGCGCCGCGATCGCCGGTCCTGCAAGCGGCAGCATGACCCGCCAGAACGTCTTGAAGAAGCCCGCACCGTCCAGCTTCGCCGCCTCCTCGAAGTCCTTCGGGATGGTGAGGAAGTACTGGCGCATGAAGAAGAGGTTCACCGCGCTCACCATGCTGATCAAGATGTAGCCCGAGAAGTTCCCGATCAAATGCCAGTTCGTGAGCATGACGAACACGGGGATGAGACGGAGCTGGTCGGGGATCATCAGCGTCCCGAGCACGAGCAGGAACAGCACCTCTCGCCCCGGGAAGCGCAGCCGCGCGAACGCGTAGCCGCCGAGCGAGGCCAGGAACAGGTTGATGAGCGTGACGGTGACGGCGAGGAAGAGGCTGTTCAGCGCGTAGCGCTTGAAGTCGTAGTCCTTCCACACGCTCGTCCACGCCGCGGTCGTGAACGGATGCGGAATGAGGTTGAAGTACGCGGTCTGCGGGAGCGTCTTGAACGAGGTCGAGAGCGTGTACGCGAACGGCACGAAGTAGAGAAGCGCGACCGCAATCAGTACGCCGTACACGATCAGGCGTCCGGCGACGCGACGCCGAGAACGGGGAGGGACGTAGGCCTCGTTCGCGGCGACGGAGGTCTGGAGCATCACCCTGCCTCCGACCGTCCGACGGTAGCCCGCTGGAAGAGCGTGAGCAGGAAGATCGCCACGAACATCACCACGCCGGCCGCGGCTGCAGGGCCGAACTCCGCGGACTTGAACGCGGTGTTGTAGATGTACAGCACGGGCGTGTAGGTCGAGTACACCGGGCCGCCGGTGCCACTAGAGACGATGAACGACTGGTCGAAGAGCTTCAGCGCTCCGATGCCGAAGACCACCAGCACGAAGAAGTGCGCGGGCTTCAGGAGCGGGAACGTGATGCGCCAGAACGTGCGCCAGGTGCCGGTCCCGTCGACCGCTGCCGCCTCGTAGACGTCCGTCGAGATCGACTGCAGCGCCGCGAGATAGAAGAGCATCACCGTGCCCGCGGTCGTCCAGGCGTTGAGACCGACGATCGCCCACAGCGCCGTGCTCGGATCGCCGAACCACGCGCGGTTGCCGCCGATGATCGCGTTCAGGAGCCCGTCGGCATTGAGGAGGTAGATGAAGATCGCGGTGATCGCGGCCGAGGACACGAGCGACGGGAAGTAGAACGACGAGCGGAAGAAGGCGCGCCCACGGATCTTCGCGTTGATGACGAGTGCGATCAGGAGCCCGAGGGCCATCTCGAGCGGAACGACGACGACCGTGTACTCGACGATGTTCTTGATCGATCTCCGAAACACGGAGTCGTGGAAGATCGTGTGGTAGTTGGCGGTGCCGACGCCGTGGACCTTCCCGAGGATTCCCCACTCGAAGAAGCTGATGTAGATCCCGTAGACGAGCGGGTAGATGAAGAAGAGCCCGAAGACCGCCATCGGGAGCAGGACGAAGAGATACCCCCACCCCGCCTCACGGATGCGCGCACCGGCGAGCGAGCCGCGGCCGGCCCGGCGCAGGCTTTCGCTGGCGGTCGTCGTCGTGGTAGCCATCGTCGGAGCGGCCGTGCGGCCCCTCCGCGCGGCCTGTCGCCGCGCGGAGGGGGTCGAAGATGGTTCCGTCTAGCCCTTCAACGACTTCGCGACGTCGGACAGCATCTGCGCCGTCGTCATGGAGCCGTTCATGACGGCCTGGAGGTCATTGCTCATGATCGTGTAGGTCGCCGTGAAGTTCGGGAAGCCCCAGCCGTGCGAGAAGGGCCCGGCCGCGAGGAACGCCTTGCGGCCGCCGATCGCCTTCACGTCGGTGCGCGACGGCAATGCGAGACCCAGGGACATCCACTTGGTCATCCCGACCTTGCCGGTGAGCCAGGACAGGAGCGTCCAGGCTGCCGCCTTGTTCTTCGAGTCCTTGGCCATCGAGTACGACACCGTGAACCCGAGATTGCCGTTCACCTTGCCCTTGACCATCGGGCTGACTCCCATCAGCACCTGCGGGAAGGTGTCGTGCATGTACGGCAGGAGCCAGTTGCCCTCGAACACGATCGCGGCCTTCTCCTTGCCGAGCGCCTCACCCGGCCAGCCGACCCCGAGTTGCTGCTGCGTCGCCGCGAGGCCCTGCTTCACGAGCCCGACGTAGAAGTTCACGGCTGCGGCGACCGCCGGGGACTGCACGTTCGCGAGCGACCCCTTGTTCTGGTAGATGAACGCGAGCATGCGGGCCCAGTCGGGCGGCAAGCAGATCGGCTTGGCGCCGGCCGGCAGGACGCCCGAGGCGGCGAGCTTCTTGGCGTCGGCCGCGAGCTGGGCCCACGTGCGCGGCGCCGTCCTGATCCCCGCCTGGCGGAACATCTTCACGTTGATCTCGGTCGCGAGCGGCGACCAGTCCTTCGGGAAGCCGTAGATGCTCTTCCCGAACTTGAACGCGTTGAGAAGCCCCGGGTAGAACTTGCTCGTATCGAACTTGCTCGCCTTGATGTACGAGTTCAGCGGCTGGAGCACGCCCTGCTTCACCCATGTCGGCGCGACCGACGAGTCGACGTAGAAGACGTCCGGCGCGTTGCGAGCCGCGAACCGGGCGGTCATCGCCGTCGCATAGTCCCCGTTGATCACCGAGTAGTCGACGTGGATCGCCGGATGCGTCTTGTTGAAGTCGTTGACCATGGTCTGGAGCAGGTCGTCCTCGACTTTTCCGGCCGACCACCCCGAGAGGGTGATGGTCGTCGCCTGCGCATGCTCGGACCTTGCCTGCGCACCAGAAGCGACGACTACGAGAGTGAGGAGCGCGAGGCTCAGCAGCGCGGCTGAGACTGCGAACGCTCGGCGCATCGGTTACCTCCTTCTTGATTCCTTCGATGATGCACCCGCGGTGTAAGTGCGGCGGATGACGAAAGAATACGCCCGCGAAGCCTACGTTCGGAGGGACATCCGGCTTGTCGCGCCGAGCCCGTATTCCGTATCGGCACCGGGCTCGAAATGCGATTGCCTGCATTCGAGGTCACTCATGGTGAGAATGCGCCTCGAGGTCGCCGAGGGAGACGAACTCGAGTGCCGAGGCATGCGTCGCCTCGAGGACGACCGGCGGCGCGACCCCCGCCTCGAACGCCTCCTGCCAGCGGGCCGCGACGACGCACCAGCGGTCGCCCGGCTGGAGCCCCGGGAACCCCCACTGCGGCTGGGGCGTCGAGAGGTCGTTCCCGCGCGAACGCGTGAACTCGAGGAACTCCTCGGTCATCACCGCGCACACGGCGTGGAACCCGACGTCCTGCCCCTCCGTCCGGCAGTGCCCGTCCCGGAAGAAGCCCGTCAGCGGATCGAAGGAGCAAGGCTCGAGCTCGCCGCCGAGGACGTTCACGCGCGGACCCTACGCCCAGCCGGTGACGAGCCAGCGACCGCGCCGGAAACGTGCGGTCATGAGCGCGAGCCGCACGAGGATGAGGAGGACGAGCGCCGCCCACACCCCGCGGATGCCCCAGTCGCCCGTGAGCGAGGCGAGGAGCACGGTGGCGCACACGCAGAATGCGGCGATCATCGAGCCGGCGAGGAACGGCCCGTCGCCCGCGCCGATGAGGATCCCGTCGAGCGCGAAGACCGCGCCGTTGAGCGGCTGCATGAGCGCGAACAGCGGCCACAGGAGCGCGACCTGGTGAAGCGTGTCGGCATCGCTCGTGAACGCGTGCGGGAGGACGCCCGCGAGCGCGAGCATCGCGACCGCGAACGCCGCGCCCAGCGCGACCGAGAGCCAGATCATCCGCTCGCCCGCCGCGTAGGCATCTGCCTGCCGTCCCGCGCCGAGCTCGCGGCCGGCGATGATCTGGCCGGCGATCGCGATCGAGTCGAGCACGAGCGCGAGGAAGATCCAGAGCTGGAACGCGACCTGGTGCGCACCGATCTGGGCATCGCCGAAGCGCGTCGCGACCGCGCCTGCAAGCACGAACGAGAGCATGAGCGCGCTCGTCCGCAGGAAGATCCACTTGCCGAGCGAGAGCACCCGGCGCGCGAGCGCGAGCTCCGGCCGCGCTTCCGCCGGATGCAGCCCACGCAAGATCACGACGACGAACGCGAGGCCCATCGTGAGCTGCGCGATCGCCGTCCCCCACGCCGAGCCCCGGATCCCCCAGTCGAGCCCGTACACGAAGACCACCTCGAGCACCACGTTCAGCGCGTTCCCGAGGACGACGATCACGAGTGGGGTCTTCAGGTCGGAGATCCCGCGCAGGTAGCCGGAGCCGCCGAGCGCGAGAAACGCCGCCGGCAGCCCGACCGCGGCGATCCGGAGGTAGGTCACCGCGTACGATGCGGCCTCTCCCTCGCCGCCGATCAGCGACACGAGGGGCACGGCGAGCGCCGCGACGAGGCCCGCGACCGCGATCCCGAACGCGAGCGAGAGCCACACCGCCTGCGCACCGAGCCTCCGTGCTGTCTCGTGCTCTCCCGCTCCGCCTGCCCGTGCGACCTGGGCGGTCGTCCCGTACTGGAGGAAGTTGAAGACGGCGAAGAGAGCGCCGAGGATCGTGGCCGCGATCCCGAGCGCGGCGAGTTGCGGACGTCCGAGATGCCCCACGATCGCCGTGTCCACGAGCAGGTACAGCGGCTCGGCGGCGAGCGCTCCGAGCGCGGGGAGCGCGAGCCGGACGATCTCGCGGTCGTACCGCGACCTGAGCTTCACGCAGAGGCGGCGATCGTCGCCTCGTACGCGGCGACGTAGTCGGCGACCATGTGCTCGGGCGAGAAACGGTCCTCGATCTCCTGCCGGAGGACAGCGGGGTCGAGGCTGTCCGCGAGCTCGAGCACGGCCGGATCCTCCATCTCCCGGTAGTGGTCGACGAGGACCCCGGTCTTCCCGTGGGTGACGATCTCGGGCATCGCGCCGCGCCGCGTCGTGATGACGGGTGTCCCGCATGCCATCGCCTCGATCACGACGAGGCCGAAGGGCTCCTCCCAGTCGATCGGGAAGATGAGGGCACGCGCGCCCATGAGCAGCTCGACCTTGTCCGCATGCCCGACCTCGCCGACGTACTCGATCGACTCCCCGAGGTGTGGCCGAACGAACTCGTCGAAGTAGCGCATCTCCTCCGGCTCGCGGCACTTGGCCGCGATCTTGAGCGGGAGACCCGTCTCGAGGGCGACCGCAAGCGCCCGATGGGCGCCCTTGTCCGGGCTCATGCGGCCGAGGAAGAGGAGGTAGTCGCCACCCGACTTGCGTCGGAACGGATACATGGAGAGGTCGAGCGCGTTCGGGCAGTTCGCCACCCAGGGGAAGCCGAGCTTCGGGTTGCGCTGGTTCAGGGAGATCGAGATGAGCTTCGCGCGCGGGACGAGGCTCAGGACCTCCTCGTAGAGGCCGCCCGGCGACCCTTCGAGCGGCCCGTGGACGGTGTGGCAGAACGGGACGTCGAGCAGGCCGCCGAGCGCGAGGCCGAGCAGCCCGGTGTGGTCGTTCACGACGTCGAACTCACGCGAGCGGCGGAGGGCGAATACCGCGTGCTGCATCTCCCAGAAGGTGTGGCCGATCCACTCGCTCGGCGCGGTCTGGAAGATCGCGTCGATGCGTGCGCGCGACTGCGAATCGCCGGATGCAAAAAGGGTGACGTCGTGCCCGTCGGCGACGAGGCCGTCCGAGAGGATCGCCACCACCCGCTCGATCCCGCCGTAGCCCTCGGGTGGGACGCGGAACCAGACGGGACAGAGGATCCCGATCTTCATCGCAGCCGCATTCTGGTCTAGACCCCCTCCGTGATGGAAACCTGACCGCGCTCGACGGCGACGGTCCACACCCGCCCGTACGCCCGCACGCCCTCGAGTCGCAGGCCGTCGAGCCAGCTCGGGAGCTCGTCCCGGACCGTCGTGACGAGACGCTCGCGCGCGCGGTCGGGCTCGAGACCGAGCAGCACGCGGACGAGCAGGATCGGCGTCCCCGCCGCCCACGCCTGCGGCCGGGCCGCGGTCGGATAGGCGATCGGGAACGGCGTCTCGTCGCGGGCGTACCCCGCGAAGACCTCCGGCAGCGACCAGTCGAAGTGCCCCGCCGCCTCGATCAGCGCACGCCCGATCCGCCGGGCGCCCTCGAGGTATCCGTGCCGCGCGAGCCCCCACGCCGCGAGCGCGGTGTCGTGCGGCCACACCGTCCCGTTGTGGTAGCTGATCGGGTTGTACGCCGCCTCGTCGCTCCCCATCGTCCTGATCCCCCAGCCCGACCAGAGCGGCTCGGCGAGGAGCTGATCGACGACCGTCCCGACCTTCTCGGGAGGCACGATCCCGCTCCACAGGAGGTGTCCGATGTTCGAGCAGCGGGCGTCGACGCGTTCCTTCTCGCCGTCGAGCGCGAGCGCGTAGAAGCCGCCCCGATCCTCCACCCAGAACGCCTGGTCGAAGCGAACGCGCAGCTCCGCGGCCTCCCGCTCGAGCCGGTCCGCGAGCCCGCGGTCGCGCCAGACCTCGCGGGCGAGCTCGGCGAGGCCGAGCTTGGCCGCGTACACGTAGCCCTGGACCTCGACCGGCGCGATCGGCGGCTGCGCATGCCGTCCGTCGTGGAAGCGCTGCGAGTCGCCCGAGTCCTTCCACGACTGGTTGACCAGGCCGTGCTCCGAGCGGCGAAGGTACTCGACGAAGCCGTCGCCGTCGAGGTCGCCATGCTCGTCAATCCACGCCAGCGCTTCGAGCGCGGGCTCGCGGAGCCGGGCGGCGAGCGCCGCGTCGTCCGTCCATCTCCACGTCTCCGAGAGGAGGACGAGGAAGAGCGGCGTCGCGTCGACCGTGCCGTAGTAGCGCTCGAACCAGAACTCGGCCGCGCGGCCGCCCCGCACCTCGTGCACGATCTTCCCCGGCTCGGCGTCGAGCGAAGGGTCGTCGACCTGCGCCTGGAGCTCGGCGAGCGCCTCGAGCGCGCCGACGGCGAGCTCCGGTCCGAGGAGCAGGGTCTGCAGCGAGGTGATGACCGTGTCCCGACCGAACACAGTCATGAACCACGGCATCCCGGCGGCGAAGAGCGGCCGCCGGTCGCCGCCCGTCCGCATCCGGAGGGCCGCGAGATCGGCGATCGAGCGGTCGAACGCCCGGCGAAGGCTCTCCCAGCCGCCGCGAACGCGCGGCACGCGCAGCGTCCAGGCGGCGACGGCGTCGCCGATCGTCTCGCGCTCCTCGTCGCGCCGTTCGGAGTCCGTGGTGGGCTCGCCGTCCACGACCGGGCTGACGTCGACGTTCAGGTCCCAGCGCTCGTGGGGATCGAGCGTGACGTCGAACACAAGTGCGTCGTCCTCGACCCGGCCGGTTCGAGACAGCCGGACCCGTGTCCGGAGGTCGCCGCGCGGATCCTCGATCGTGATGCTGTGCCCACCGTCCTCGAGCGTCGCGGGCGCAGGGGGTGGAAGCGGCGCCGCGTGCTCCGGGTCGCCGAGCGCGAAGTCGTGGTTCTTGACCGAGATGATGTCCGCGAAGTCCGCCGCGAGCTCGAGCGAGAGCTCGAATTCGAGCCGTTCCATGCTCTCGTTCCGGAGCCGGATCCGCTCCTGGAGACCCGAGCCGACGAAGCGCTCGCGGGAGATGGAGACGGAGTCGTGCGGGAGGCACCCGCCGGAGCGGTTGCGAGTGAAGAACGCGGCCGCGAAATGCTCCATCCGCCCGGAGGAGAGGAGGAGCGGCGCCTCACCGTCGACGCGCACGACCAGGCGGGAGAGGAACCTCGTGTCGGACGCGAAGAGGCCGGCGGTCTCCCCGGCGATGTCGCCGAGGTCGTCGCTGATGCAGAACGTGGATCCCTCGAGGATCGTGAGCATCGCGCGTCGCTCCCGCGGCTACGCGCCGCGGCGGATGATCCTCCCGCCGCTCGACTGGGCCTGCGCCTTGAGCACGATCTCGTCGACGTTCACGTGGAACGGGCGCGTCAGCGCGAAGAGCACGCACTCGGCGACATCCTCCGGTGTTAGCGGGTCGACGCCGTCGTAGACGGCCTTCGCCTTCTCCGCATCGCCCTTGAACCGCACGAGTGAGAACTCGGTCTCGGTCAGGCCGGCGTCGACCGTCGTGATCCGGATCGGTCGCCCGAGCAGATCCTCGCGCAACGCATACACGAACCCCCGCAGGCCGAACTTCGCAGCGACGTACGAGGCGGCGTTCTCGTATGCCTGGCGCCCGGCGACGGAACCCATGAAGAGGATGTGTCCTTCGTCCCGGATGTGCGGGAGACAGAGGCGCGTCATCCGCAGGACCCCGTCGACGTTCGTGTGGATGACCGTCGACTCGTCCTCCTCGTTCGAGTCCCAGAACGGGTAGCGGCCGAGCGCGAGTCCCGCGTTGTTGAAGAGGACGTCGATCCCGCCGAGCTCCGCTGCGGCTCGCCCGACGAACGCCTCCGCGCTCTCGCGGTCGGTGACGTCGAGGGGCAGTGCGAGGTCCGCATCGATGCGCTCGACGCGCCGCGCGCCTCCGACCACCCGCACTCCGGCCTCGCGGAGCTTCCGCACGGTCGCAGCGCCGATCCCGCTCGAGGCGCCGGTGACGACGGCGGTCTTGCCCTCGAGATCCATCCCGAGACCCTAGTCAGTCTCTGCGCTGCACGGTCGGCTCGCCCGAGCACGAACGGACGGCACCCGGCACGAAGCCGGGTGCCGTCACTCCCGCCTGCTACCGAGGGTCCAACTAGAGGCTGGATGCGGAATTGGCGCGCCGTCGGGGGCGGTCACGACCAAGCTGGGCGCCGACGGCGGGACTCGTGCAGGCTGGAGGCCTGTGCGAGGAGCGCCGGCGGCGATCCGGCGCCGTGTCGTGGCCGTCACCCGGCCCGTGCGAATTTCGCATCGAGCCTCTAGGGCGCGGGGCGAGATCGCACCGAGCTCCGCCGGCTGTAGTGGGCGGCCGCCACGAGCCCGCCGCCGACGAGCGCGAGCCCGAACATCGCACCCGCGCCGATCCCGAAGTCGTCCCACCGGAAGCCGGCCGGCCTGATGACCTGGGTCAGGTGGCCGGTGGCGAGGCCGCCCGGTGTGCAGAGCGCCGCGAAGGCGTCCGAGGTGAGGCCGTTGCCATCGGCGCAGAGGCGGTCCATGCCCTGGCCGCGGATCTCGAGCGCGCGCAGCTCGCCCGAGGTCATCGAAGCGCGCGCACCCTCCGTCCCGCAGACCGCCTGGTAGCGGTCGCCCGTGAGCGTCACGCTCCCGCACAGGTTGTCGAGCGCCTGGCCGCGGGTCTCGAGCCCTTGCAGTAGCGCCGGGCTCGGGCTCTGCGCAAGGGCGGTCGGCACGACGATCGCCGAGAGGACGAGCGCCGCGACGAGTGCGAGATATGTCTTCGGAAGCTTCATGTCCGCTCCTTTCGGTGTCCGCCGCGGTTCGCGGCTTTGCAAACGAGACCCGAGCGGGCTAAAAACGCGCTTGCTGGGTCCTTAAAGGCCGCTAACGAGAGGCGAATGCGCGATGGAGTTCCGGATCCTGGGGCCGCTCGAGGTCGAGGCCGAAGGCCGGATGCTCAAGCTCGGGAGCACGAAGCAACGCGCGCTCCTCGCCTTCCTCCTCCTTCACGCGAACAAAGCCGTCGCCCGCGACCGGCTCATCGACGAGCTCTGGTCGGACGACGCCCCGGAGACCGCTGCGACGGCCATTCAGGTCTACGTGTCCCAGCTCCGGAAGGTGCTCGGGCGAGAGGTCATCGCCACCCAGGCACCGGGATATGTCGTACGCGTGCAGGACGGCGAGCTCGATCTCGAACACTTCGAGCAGCTCGTCGCACGAGCGCGGACCGAGGACCCGGAGGAGGCCGCCGCGACGCTGCGGTCCGCACTCGCGCTGTGGCGTGGCGCTCCGCTCGCCGAGCTCGACGCGTCGTTCGCGCGGCCCGAACGCGCGGGGCTCGAGGAGCAGCGCCTGGCGGCGATCGAGCAGCGGATCCAGGCGGATCTCGAGCTCAGCCGCCACGTCGAGCTCGTCCCCGAGCTCGAACGGCTCGTGCACGAGCATCCGCTCCGCGAGCGCCTCCGAGGGCAGCTGATGCTCGCGCTCTACCGCTGCGGACGGCAGGCGGACGCCCTCGACGTCTACCGCTCGGGCCGACGCCTTCTCGACCAGGAGCTCGGCCTCGAGCCCGGCGACGAGCTACGACGGCTCGAGCGCGCGATCCTCGAGCAGGACCCGGCCCTCGAGGCGCCCGGCATCGCCCCCACCACGCCGCACGAGGCGGCCGTGCCGACAGGAACAGTCACGTTCCTCTTCACGGACATCGAAGGCTCGACCCGTCTCGTGCAGGAGCTCGGCGACGAGTACGGCGAGCTCCTTTCCCGGCACCACGCGCTGCTGCTGGAGGCGTTCGGCGAGCACGGCGGCCAGGAGATCGACCGGCAGGGGGACGCGCTCTTCTTCGCGTTCCGCCGAGCGCGGGACGCGGTCCGCGCCTCCGTCGAGACGCAGCTCGCGGTCGCGTCGACCTCCTGGCCGCGCGGCGTGGACGTCCGTGTCCGCATCGGCATCCACACCGGCGAGCCGCCAGGCCTCGTCGAAGGCGGCTACCACGGGCTCGACGTCGTCCGTGCAGCGCGGATCTCCGGCGCCGCGCACGGGGGCCAGATCCTCGTCTCGTCCGCGACGCGCGACCTCGTCGGCGAGGCGCTCCCGGACGTCAGCTTCCTCGACCTCGAGGAGCACCGGCTGAAGGAGATCGCACGGCCCGAGCGCATCTTCCAGGTGGTCGGTCGCGGGCTGCCCGAGGGCTTCCCGCTGCTCCGGACCGAGGACGCCGCGCGGGTGATGACCATCGGCGGCCGCGAGGAGGAGCTCGCCGTCGCAGCTGAGGCCGCGCTCGAGACGGAGGAGCACCGCGCCCGCTGGTTCCGACGGTCGCGCGTGCTCGTCGCGCTCGGCGTAGTCGTGCTCGCCATCGTGGCGGCGGCGCTCGCCGTCGCCCTCACGCGCGGCGGGTCCACACCGCCGTCCGTAACCGTGCTGCCGAACTCCGTCGCCGTCGTCGACCCGGCGAAGCACGAGGTCGTGGCCGACGTCTCGATCGGAGGGCGGCCGGTCGCGCTCGCCGCGGACAAGGATGCGATCTGGGTCGCAGACGCCGATGACGGCACGGTCTCCCGAATCGACCCCAAGACGTACGAGGTCGTGAAGACGATCGGGCTCGGTGCCGACGTCAACGACGTCGCGGTCGGGTTCGGTTCGGTCTGGGTCGCCGGCGGGAACGACGAGAAGCTCTTCCGGATCGACCCACGCACGAACGCGCTCCAACGGACGCTCCAGCTCGGGAAGGCCGACCCGCTCCGCCCCCAGCCGGTCTTCTTCGTCGCGGCGGGAAGGAAGGCCGTCTGGGCGCTCCAAGGCGCGACGTTGCTGCGGATCGACCCCGCCACGGACACGGTCACGAAGCGCGTCGCCATGCCGGCCATCCCCGTCGACCTCGGCGCGGGAGCCGGGAACGTGTGGGTGACGACCCAGGACCAGCGTCTCGTCCGCGTCGACGAAAGCTCGGCATCGATCGCCGGCTCCCCGACCGAGCTCCCGGGCCAGGGAGCGTCACCGATCGTCACCGGCGGCGCGCTCTGGCTGATCGTCTACGCGGGCGCGTCGGCGCAGCTCTGGAAGCTCGACCCCAGCACGCTCGTCCAGCAGCTCGCGGTGTCGTTCCCACCGACGAGCTTCCCGTTCGCTATCGGCTCAGGAAGCGGGATCGTGTCAGCGGTCGACAACAGGGAGGGCAACTTCCACTACGGATTCGTCCGAGAGGTCGATCCGACGACCGGACGGATGAGGAAAGTCGCAAAGCTGCCCCACCACCCGATCTCGGTGGCGGTGACGGACG
>DASSQE010000119.1:0-70658 GCA_035702645.1 Gaiellaceae bacterium | reverse complement strand
CAGCGGAAAGTTGATGCTGAAGTCGCTCGCGCGCGGGAACACGCCGACCAGGTCGGGCGCGCCCGGCTTCCAGATCATGTCGACGAGCATCAGCACGACGCCGAGGGTCGCGATCACGTGCAGCCACAACCCGCGCGACGTCCGATTGAGGGCGAGCAGCTCGGCGTTCGGCCCAGTCTGGCCCGCTGCCTCGAGCTCCTCGGCCTTCCTCATCGCACGCTCGTATTCGATACCCGACCGCGAGCCGGCGATCGCCGTGATGACGAGCAGGACGATCGCGGCGATGACCCAGCCGCTCCACGGCTGGACGTGGCTGAGCCGGATCGCGAGCCAGATCCCGAAGACGAGCGTCCCGCCGGCGCCCGCGCGGACGACCTTGGTCGTGACGCTCGCAACCGGGCCCATCGCAACGATCGGCCCCGGCGTGTCGACGTTGCGACCCGCCAGGATGAGGTACCAGAAGACGACGATCGATCCTGCGAGCGCGAAGGCGCTCAGGAGGTGGAGCCCGAGAAGCGCTTGGTCGAATGTCACCGCAAGAGTCATGGGGCGGGAGCCTACAGACGTGCATGGACCGTGAGCAACCCCTGGACCTGCTCGTCCACCCGGCGCGCCTCTACGCGAGAATCGAGAACGTGGACACCACCGCCCGTCACCTGCGGCTCCTGACCGAGACGATCGCGGCGGTCAACTCGTCGCTCGACCTGGAGGAGGTGCTCGCGCTCGTCGCGAGCAAGGTCGCCGACGCCCTCGGGACGGACGCATGCTTCGTCTACCTCTACGACGCGGGAGCGGACGAGCTGGTGCTCAGGGCGACCCACGGCACCCGGGTGGAGGAGATGACGCGGACGCCCCGGATGCAGATCGGGGAGGGGATCACCGGCATCGCCGCGGCCCAGCGCGCGCCGGTGATGATTCCGGCCCAGGCACACCTCGATCCCCGGTTCAAGCTCTTCCCCAACCTCCCCGAGGACGAGTACGAATCGATCCTCGCCGTCCCGATCCTCGCCCGCGACACGCTCGAGGGCGCACTCAACGTCCGCACGCGCGAGCCGCGGAGATTCACCGACGAGGAGATCGACCTCCTCGTCGCCATCGCGTCGCAGGTGGCGCAGACGATCGAGCACGCGAAGCTCTACGCCGGAGCGCAGCGCCGTGTCGTGGAGCTCGAGGCGCTCGCGCGCATCTCCGAGGCAGTGTCCGAGTCCCTCTACCTCGAGGAGTCGCTCGAGGCGATCGTCCGCACCACGATGGAGTCGCTCCACGCGACCGGTGCCGCGCTCGTACTCGAGGACGGGAAGATCGCCTGGCCGGAGGGTCGCGCAGGCGTCTACGCCGTCCGCTTGCCGCTTCGCTGGAAGCGGCGCCAGATCGGCGAGCTCGTCTGCGACCGTGACACCCCGTTCTCGGAGGACGAGGAGGCGCTCCTCGAGGCGATCGCGCACCATGCGGCCGTGGCGCTCGAGCACGGGCGAGCGGTCATGCGCGGCGTCCTCGCCCAGGAGATCCACCACCGGGTGAAGAACAACCTGCAGGCCGTCGCATCGCTGCTCCGCGTGCAGGCGCGCGCGAGCGACGTCGACCCGCGCAAGGCACTGCAGGACTCGGTGAACCGGATCCTCGCCATCGCAGCCGTGCACGAGGTGCTCACCGAGCACCGCGAGGACGACGTCGACCTCGGCGAGCTCGTCGAACGCCTGCGGGCGATGCTCGTCCAGGGCCTGGACGAAGGGACGGAGGTCACGGCGGACGTCGTCCCGATCTCGCTCGCCGGTCAGCGCGCCCCCGCGCTCGCCCTCGTCTTCACGGAGCTCCTCCAGAACGCGCTCGAGCATGGCGGCTCGCGCGTCTCGATTGCGCTCGCGCAGGAGGACGGCGACGTGCTGCTTACGATCGCGGACGACGGCGCCGGATTCGACGGCGACGGCGCCGACGGAACCGGGCTCTCGATCGTGCGCGCGCTCGTCGGCGACGAGCTCCGCGGGACCTTCGAGCTCGTCTCGAACGGTGGGACGCAGGCGCGCGTCTCGTTCCCGGCATGAGCGTCGAGGGATGCTCCGGCGGTTCGTCGAGATGACGATGAACGAGGAAGGACCGGCGATCGACCTCGTCTCGTACACCTTCGTCCTCCTGCGCCGAGGACCGCGCGCCGGCGAGTACGACGACGACGAGCTCGACCGCCTGCAGGCTGCCCACCTCGCGTTCCTCGACGACATGCGGGAGCGCGGCCACCTGCTCGTCGCCGGGCCGTTTCGCGAGCAGGCGGACGCGACGCTCCGCGGCTTCTGCATCTTCCGGACGAGCCTCGAGGAGACGCGCGCGCTGGTCGAGGAGGACCCGTCCGTGCAGGCGGGGCGCATGGCGGCTGACGTGATGACATGGCTCGCTCCTCGCGGGCACGTCGAGTTCCCGCAGGCGAACGCGACCTAGGATCCGGCGGTGCGGGTTCTGATCGCAGAGGACGAGACGATCATCCGCCTCGACCTCGAGGGGATGCTCGAGGCAGCTGGGCTCGAGGTGTGTGCCGAGGCGCGCGACGGCGAGGAGGCCGTGCGTCTCGCGCGCGAGACGGAGCCGGACGTCGTGCTCCTCGACGTCAAGATGCCGCGGCTCGACGGGATCGAGGCGGCGCGCCAGATCCTCGACGAGCGGCCGGTCCCGATCGTCATGGTCACCGCCTACGGCGAGCAGGAGCTCGTGTCGCGCGCTGTCGAGGCAGGCGTCTTCGGCTACCTCGTGAAGCCGTTCCGGGAGACCGACCTCTTGCCGGCGATCGAGACCGCGCGGGCACGGCATGCGGAGCTCGTCGCGCTGCGGGAGGAAGCGGACTCGCTCGCGGAAGCCCTCGCAGCCCGCAAGGCGATCGAGCGGGCGAAGGGGATCCTGATGGCCCGTGAGGGGCTCACCGAGCAGGAGGCGTTCGAGCGGCTCCGGAAGGCGAGCCAGATCTCGGGACGGCCGCTGAAGGTCGTCGCCGAGGCCCTCGTCGCGACGATGGGCGGAGACATCGAGGCCCGCCGCGGCCAGACGCGACGGGCCTGACTTCGTTACGTCGCGAGTAGCCGCTCGGTCTCGCGGCGGCGGTACAGGCGGCGGCCGAGCCAGGCCGCGAGCCCGACCAGCAGGAACGGCGCGGCGACGACGAGGATCGCGAGCGACACGACTCCCTCCCAGACGAGCGCGTTCACCGCGCCGTGGAGCGTGCGATCGAGCCGCGAGCTCGTGGGGACGACGCCGAGCGAGTCGGACGTGACGACCGTGAGCTGCACGGTCGCGAAGCGTGCCTCCGCGTTCGTGCCGGCGATGCTCCTGCGGACGTCGCGGAGCTCCGACCGCAGCGTGCGCCGGCGCTGCTCGAGCTGCGCCCGCGTCACAGGGTCGAGACTATCGGCGTTCAGCTTCGCCGTGATGCCGACGATCTGGCTCCGCAGCGAGGCCGCCCGGTGCATCAGCGAGTCGAGCGACTCCTGGAGGTCGTCGATCGAGACCTGCTGCGACTGGATCTTCCCGAGCGCGGAGAGCCCGGTGATCGCCTGCTGCACCTTCTCCACCGGCACGCGGACGGTCAGTGCCGCTCTCGCGCCTTCGCCGGTCGCGACGGATGCGCTCACGACGTGGCCGCCGAGCGACCGCGTGAGGTCGAGCGCGTCCTGCGCCGCGCGAGAGACGCCGTCGGAGCCCGCGACGGAGACGGTCAACGTCGCCTCGACCTGCTGGGCGCGGTTCGGGCTCGGCGCGATCCCGCCGCTGCCAGGGTTCGGATCAGGCCCGCCGACGGCTGCCGTCCCCGGCACGCTTCCGCTCGTGGTGTTCGGACCGAGGGTCTTCAATCCTGGCGGCTGCGCCGTCGTCGATCCACCAAAGACCGGAGCACGCTCGGGAGCCGCCGAGTCAGCCGTGCCGTGCGCGACCGGCGGCCGCGAAAGGGCGGTGGATGCCTGCTCCCCGCGACCCGAGCCCGTGAGCCCCACGACGCCGGCTGAGACGAGCGCGACCGCGACTACGGCCGGAGTGAGAACAAGAGCGAAGCGCCGGCCCGGGAGGCGGAGCCGCGCGAGAACGGAACGCCGCGCGACGCTCGCGGTCGCGAGCTCGCGCGTCTTCGCGCGCAGCGACGCAGGCGCGACGGGACGGGATGCCCGGAGCTCGTGGAGCAGTTCAGGCGACGCGGTCATGGTCTCTCATCCTCTCTTCGAGCTTGTCGAGCGCCCGCTGCAGGCGGGTCGAGACGGCGGTGACGCTGATCCCGAGCAGGCGCGCGGTGTCGGCGCCGTCGAGATCGAGCACGATCCGGAGCGCGACCACCTCCCGCTCGCCGGCGGAGAGCGCGCGGAGGCCCTCGTCGAGAGCCGGGGAGAAGCCCTCGCCGAGAGCCTCCTGCGCCGACTCGCGCGGATTGGCGGCGATGACGCGCTCCTCGCGCCTGCGCCGGCGGGAGTCGGCGCGGAACCAGTCGAGCGCGGTCGAGCGCGCGATGGCGAGGAGCCAGGCCTGTGCGGTCCCACGGGCGGGGTCGAAGCGGCGCCAGCGGCGGAGCGCGGTCTCGAACGTCTCGCCGGTGAGATCCTCGGCGATCGCTCGATCGCGCGTGAGGTAGAGGAGGTAGCCGAAGACGTCGTCGAGGCACGACTCGGCGACCGCCGCGAAGGACGGCGATGCACCCTCGCGGGGGCGGAACGCGTCGGACGTGACGGCGTGCACGCCTCTCATACGCCGCCGCGCCCCGTCCGTGTCACACGCTTCTCGCGTCGAAGAGCTCCTCCCAGCGCGAGAGGAGGCCCTGCAGCTCGTCGCGGGCTGCGCGATGCGCGGTCAGGAGGTCCATGTTCGACCAATCGGCTGCGATCCGGCCCTCGAGCTCCCCCACCCGGGCCTCGGTCTCGGCGATCCGCGCCTCGAGCGTGTCGAGCTCGCTTGGGGCGCGCCGCTTCGGCTTCACGGTCGTCGGAGCGCCAGTCGCTTTCTCCTGCATCGCGGGCTCCGGTGCAGCCGGCCGCAGCTTGCTCCTGGCCGCGGTCGCGGCCTGCATGTCGGCCCACCCGCCGTCGTAGGAGCGGAGCGCGCGATCTTCGACCGCGACGATTCGATCGGGGACGGCGTCGAGAAGGGCCCGGTCGTGCGAGACGATCAGCACGGTCCCCGGGAACGCCTCGAGCGCGGCCTCGAGCGCCTCGCGGCTCTCGAGGTCGAGGTGGTTCGTCGGCTCGTCGAGGACGAGGAAGTTCGCGCCGGAGGCGACGAGGAGCGCCAGCGAGAGCCGCCGCCGCTCGCCGCCCGAGAGCGCGGTCACGGCCCGCTCGTGCGTCTCCCAGCCCGAGAAGAGGAACCGGCCGAGGAGCGACTGCGCCTGGGGCCGGGACAGATTCGTGGCGGCGACGGTCGCGTCGAGCACCGAGCCGCGGGTCGGGAGCTCCTGCGTGTGCTGGGAGAAGTAGGCCGGGATCACTCCGTGACCGAGGCTCGTCCTCCCGCCGTCCAGCCCGTGCCGGCCGAGGATCGCCTCGAGGAGCGTCGTCTTGCCGCTTCCGTTCGGGCCGACCAGCGCGACCTTCTCCCCGCGCTCGAGCACGAGCGTCGCGTCCTCGAGCAGCAGCTTGTCGCCGGCGGAGAGCGAGACCTCCTCCGCCTCGAGCACCACACGACCCGTGCGCGGTGGCTGCAGAAAGTCGAACCCGAGCGTGCGCCGGCCGCGCGTGAGCGACTCGAGCTCGCCTCTCGCCTTGCCCCTCTCCTTCTCGAGGCGGTCGATCCGGGTGAGCTTCGCCTGGGCCTGCTTCGCCTTCGACTTCTTGTATCGGAACCGCGCGACAAAGCGTTCGAGCCGCGCGATGTCCTCGGAGACGCGCTCGGCGGTCTTCTCGGCCGCCGCCGCGCGCGCGGCCTTCTCCCGCCGCCACTCGTGCCACGGCCCGGCGAAGTAGTGCGCTCCGCCGGGCGCGAGCTCGAGCACGGCGGTCGTCACCGACTCGAGGAACCAGCGGTCGTGCGCGACGAGGACGACGGCCGCGTCGAGCGACTCGAGCGTGTCCTCGAGCCACTCGAGCCGCCCGATGTCGAGGTGGTTCGTCGGCTCGTCGAGCAGGAGCAGATCGGGCTGGACGGCGAGCGAGCGCGCCAGCGAGGCGCGCGTCAGCTCTCCCCCGGAGAAGGTGACGAGCTCGCGGTCGAGATCGCGCTCCTCGAAGCCGAGGCCGCGCACGACCGAGGCGGCCTGGTCGCGCCAGGCCCAGCCGCCCGCATGCTCGAGCCGCGCCTGTGCCTGCGCGTAGCGGCGAAGAGTGCCCTCGTCGTGTGCGCCTCCCGCCATCGCCTGCTCCAGCGCGCGCAGCTCCTCCTCCGCGGCGAGGAGGTCGTGCGCGCCCGAGAGCGCGTATTCGCGCAGCGTCAGCCCGAGCTCGCGCGGCGGACGCTGGTCGTGGAGCGCGACCCGCGTTCCCTTCGCGAACGCGAGCTCGCCGCCCTGGAGCGACGTCTCGCCCGCGATCGCACGCAGGAGCGTCGTCTTGCCGGCGCCGTTCGCGCCGGAGAGCGCGAGGCGGTCACGTCTCCCGACGGAGAACGAGACCCCGTCGAAGAGGGGGTCGCCCGCGAACTCCTTGCGCAGGCTCGAGGCGATGAGCACGGACATGGGACGTCATGGTGCCCGTCCCGCTCCCGAGCCGCCGCCCGGGCGCGTCGCCTGCTCAGACGTGCGCGGCCGCGGAGACGAGCGCACGAGCGGCCTCCGCGATGTGCGCCGCGTCGATCCCGGCTGCGGCGAGCAGCTCGTCCGGCTTGCCCGAGTGAGGCATGCCCTGCACGGCCAGCTTGACCACGTGGAGCCGCTCGTCGTACTCGGCGAGTGCGCCCAGCACGGCGTCGCCGACTCCGCCTTCCGGCCAGTGGTCCTCGACCGTGACGATGCGACCCTGGGTCGCGGCGGCGGCGTCGAGCAGCGTCTCCGCGTCGAGAGGCTTGATCGAGTAGAGGTCGATCACGCGCGCAGAGATCCCTTCGTCGGCGAGCGTCTCGGCGGCAGAGAGCGCCTCGTGGACGGTGATCCCGGCGCCGACGATCGTCACGTCGTCCCCGTCGGAGGAGCGGAGGACGCGGCTGCCGCCGATCTCGAACTCCTCGTCCGGACCATAGAGGACCCTCGTCGCCGGCCGGAGCGTGCGCAGGTAGGTGATCCCCTCCGCATCGGCCATGGCCGCGACGAGCTTGGCCGTCTGATTGGCGTCGCACGGGTGCAGCACGGTGCTGCTGTGCACCGCGCGGAGCGAGGCGATGTCCTCGAGCGCCATCTGCGACGGCCCGTCTTCGCCGATCGAGACACCCGCGTGCGACCCGCTGAGCGAGAAGCTCGCGCGGCTGATCGCGGCCATGCGGACGAAGTCGTACGCACGGGAGAGAAAGGCGGCGAACGTGGACGCAAACGGCTTCCAGCCGCGGGCCTGGAGGCCGACCGCCGCGGCGAGCATTCCCTGCTCGGCGATGAACATCTCGAAGTACCGCTCCGGGTAGGCCTTGCCGAAGATCTCGGAGTAGGTCGAGTTCCCGACCTCGCCGTCGAGCGCCACGATGTCTCCGCGAGCCGCACCGAGCGCGGCCAGCGCATCGCCGTATGCCTTTCGCGTCGCGACCTCGTCACCGACCTCGTAGCGCGGGAGCTCGAGCTCCCCGCTCTCGAACCCGTGCGCCTTGCCGGCCTCGGGCTTCGCCACGTCGACGTGGAGGTCGCGGATCCCGCCGAGCTCCTCGATCGCGTGCTCGGGATCCTCGAGCGGCTTGCCGTGGAAACCGTTCTTGTCGGCGACCGCCGCGACGCCCTTGCCCTTGATCGTGCGGGCGACGATTACCGTCGGACGGCCGGTGGTCGCGATCGCCTCCGCGTACGCGCGGTCGACCTCCTCCACGTCGTGCCCGTCGATCGCGATCGCATGCCAGCCGAACGAGCGCGCGCGCTCGACGTACACGTCGAGGTCCCAGCCGACCATCGTCTCGCCCCGCTGCCCGAGGCGGTTGACGTCCAGGATCGCGGTCAGGTTGTCGAGCTCGTAATGCGAGCCGTGCTCGAGTGCCTCCCAGATCGAGCCCTCGGCCGCCTCGCTGTCCCCGCACAGGACCCAGATGCGATACGGGAGCCGGTCGAGATACTTGCCGGCGAGCGCCATGCCGATCCCGATCGGGAGCCCCTGTCCGAGTGAGCCCGTCGCCACGTCGACCCACGGGATACGCGGTGTCGGATGCCCCTCGAGGATGCTCCCGAACCGGCGGTACGTCATCAGCTCCTCGTCCGTGATTGCGCCCGCCGCCTTGAAGATCGAGTACAGGAGGGTCGATGCGTGGCCCTTCGAGAAGATCAGCCGGTCGTTCTCCGCCCGGTCGGGCGCGTCGAAGTCGTAGCGCAGGTACTTCGAGACGAGGACGGCCATGAGGTCGGCAGCGGACATCGCCGAGGTCGGATGCCCTGACCCCGCGGCGGCGCTGCAGCGCACGGAATCGACCCGGAGCTGCTGTCCCAGCTCGCGCCAGCGCTCGACCTCGTTCATGTCCCCTCCTCGCTCGTCGACACGGCCATGGCGATTCTAGGCCCGACCTCCTGGTACCCGGGGGCGCTAACGTTGGAACGTGGCTCGTAGCCGTTTGCACCAGCTCGGGGAGCTCGGCCAGTCGGTCTGGATGGACTCGCTCTCCCGCGAGATGCTCGAGACGGGGGAGCTCGAGCGCCTCATCCGCGAGGACGCCGTCGTCGGGGTGACGTCGAACCCGACGATCTTCGAGAAGGCTCTGTCCAAGGGCGACTGGTACGACGATCGGCTCACCCGGGTGCTCGAGCGGGAGGACGACCTGAAGGAGGTCTTCATCGCGCTCGCGGTCGAGGACGTCCGCGATGCGTGCGACATCCTGCTCCCGAGCTGGGAGCGGACGAAGCGGGTCGACGGCCGCGTCTCGATCGAGGTCGATCCGAACCTCGCGTACGACCGCTCGGGGACGTACGACGAGGCGATGCGGCTGCACGCGCTCGTCGACCGCCCGAACGCGTACGTGAAGATCCCCGCCACCGAGCCAGGCCTGGGCGCGATCGAGGACTGCATCGCCGCCGGGAAGCCGATCAACGTCACGCTCACCTTCTCGCTCGCGCGCTACGCCGAGGTCGTGGAGGCGTACATCCGGGGCGTCGAGCGGTTTCTCGCAGGCGGGGGCGATCCGGACAAGGTCGACTCCGTCGCGAGCTTCTTCGTCTCGCGGGTGGACACCGAGGCGGATCGCCGCCTCGAAGAGGTCGGGCGGAAGGACCTCTGCGGGAAGCTCGCTGTCGCGAATGCCAAGCTCGCGTACGTTCACTACCAGGAGTCATTCGCCGGCGAGCGCTGGGAGAAGCTCGCCGCGCAGGGCGCTCGCGTGCAGCGCTGTCTGTGGGCGTCGACCTCGACGAAGAACCCGGAGTACAGCGACGTCCTCTACGTGGACGAGCTGATCGGCCCGGACACGGTGAACACGATGCCGCTCGAGACCGTCGAGGCGTTCCAGGATCACGGCACCGTGCGGGAGACGCTGACCCAGGGCGTCGACGAGGCCCGCGCGCTCTTCGAGGGGATCGCGGCCGCCGGCGTCGACTACGACGAAGTGGTCGACGTCCTCGAGCGCGAGGGCGTGCAGAAGTTCTCCGACTCGTTCGCCCACCTCCTCGCGGGCATCGAGTCGAAGCGCGGCGCGCTCGCCGTCTAGCGTCCCGCGACATATGTAAGTTGCATATAATGGCCGCGTGCACGGCCACGGTCAGCATCGGCGCGGACGATCTCGCAGCCGTCGCCGCGTCGAGGACGGGACGTGGGAGGTCCGGGCACGCGTCGAGGGATTCGCGGAGCCCGCGCTCCTGAGCCTGATCGCGGACGGGACGACCCATGGATACGAGCTCCTGGATCGGCTGCCGTCGCTGCTGCGCGGCGACCGCGTCGACGTGGGCAACGTCTACAGACTCCTCCGCCGCCTCGAGGACGATGGGCTCGTCGTCTCCGAATGGCGGGGGGATCTTCCAGGGCCGGCGAAGCGGAACTACGAGCTCACGCCGGCCGGCCGGACGGCGCTCGACGCCTGGCGCGCGTCGCTCCAGTCGTTGCAGAGCGACATCACGGACTTTCTCCGACACACGCAGAAAGGGGGTGAACATGCACGGACATCACGGAAGACACGGCTATCGGATGCGATGGGGTCGCAGGACGCCGAATCGTGAAGAGCTCCTCCGGGCGCTCGAAGAGCGGCAGAAGGATCTCGAGCAGGAGATCGCCGACATCCACGACCTCATTCGGCGGCTTCGGGACGACGACGTTCGCACCGCGCCGGCGGAGCCGGCGCCGTCGGTCTAGGCCGGGCTTCTCGAGGCCAGTGCGGCCTCGAGGAGCCGCCCCGCGGCGAGGACGAGCGCGTCGGCGCCTGCCCGGCCGGCGAGCTGGATCGAGGCCGGCAGGCCGTCCTCGGCCTCGCCGCATGGGAGCGCGAGCGCCGGCCATCCGAGCGCATTGAAGGGGAAGGTCCGGCTCACGAGCGCCTCGCGCACTCCGACGTCGCCGGGAGCGCCCTCGCCGATGCGCGGCGCCACGATCGGCAGCGTCGGCGTGACGACGAGATCGACGCCTGCGAGCGCCTCCTCCATCCGTTGGCAGTACTCCTCGCGCGCACGGCGTGCCGTCTCGGCCTCGGCGTCGGTGACGGCGAGACAACGCTCGAGCTTGATCCGCAGGTCCTCGCCGTACAGGTCGGCGTTCTCGGCGAAGAGCTCGCCGTGTATTCCCGCGACCTCGTGCATGAAGAGACGGCTGATTCCCTGCGGGTAGGAGAGGTCGAGAGCGACGCTATTCGGGAAGTGCTCGGCCGCCTCCTCGACGCGCGCCTGGACGAGCGGCGAGGCGCCGTCGAGCCAGGCCAGGCCGACCCGGACGTCCGCGAGCGAGTCGAGAGCCGCGGGTTCGAACCCGGCGACGAGCGTCGCCATCGCCGTCACGCAGGTCGCGACGTCCCGTGCCATAGGCCCCGCGTGGTCGAAGCTCGGCGCGAGCGGGAAGCAGCCTTCGAGCGACACGAGGTCGAAGGTCGGCTTGAAGCCGACCGTGCCGCAGCAGGCAGACGGGATCCGGATCGAGCCGCCGGAGTCGGTCCCGAGCGCGAGCTCGGCCGCGCCGAGCAGGAGTGCCGCGGCGTTCCCGCCGCTCGACCCGCCTGCGACGCGGTCGGGAGCGAGCGGGTTCGGGACGACGCCGAAATGCGGGTTCTCGGAGGTCGTTCCGTACGCGAACTCGTGCAGGTTCGTCTTGCCCACGTCCCCGTAGCCGGCGGCCTCGAGCTGAGTGACGGCGGCGGCCGTCGTGCTCGGGACGTGTTCCGCATAGAGCGGGGACCCATAGGTCGTGACGAGCCCGGCCGTGTCGAAGAGATCCTTGACCGCGAGCGGGATCCCTTCGGGCTCCTCCTCCGGGAGCGCGAGGAAGACGCCAGGCGGGCAGTCGACCGAGGCAATCAAGAAACACTCACACAAGGCTGCGAAGCAGCCGTCTTCAGGGATTTTCGCGACCGGCAACGCCGCGGGAGCGGCTTGCCGGTCTGCGGGACGAGGTTAGCGCGACCGGAATCTGCGCGAGCTGATTCCCGCCTCAGGGCGCGGCTGTCGGAGGTGGCGAACACAAGGCCGTGCCAGCGGCCGTCTTCAGGGGTCTTCGCGCGACCGGAATCTGCGCGAGCTGATTCCGGTCTGCGCAAGGACTAGTCCAGCTGGAGATAGAGCAGCGCGATCACGAACGTGCCCGCGAAGAGGAGCCAGAAGAGGCCGAAGAGCGCCCATCCGAAACGAAGGTTCCTACGCTCGAGCTCCGTGTGGTTGCTCATGCGATCAGCGCGCCGAGCGCCGCGGCGACGAAGAGCAGCGCCAGGTATGCGAGCGAGTAGTGGAAGAGCACCTGCGCGCGGGCGCGCGTGAGGTCGCGGCGAAGCTGGACGGCGAGCGCGACGAGCACACCGCCGAGCACGGCCGCGGCCACGGTGTAGAGCGGCCCGAGCCAAAGTCCCACGAAGATCGTGAAGGCGACGAGCCCGATCGAGTAGAGGAGGATCTGGCGCGCCGTCTCCCGGTCGCCCCGCACCACCGGCAGCATCGGCACGTTGGCCGCCGCATACGCGTTCTTGATCATCAGCGCGAGCGCCCAGAAGTGCGGCGGCGTCCAGAGGAAGACGATCAGGAAGAGCCAGAGCGCCGGCAGCGCGAGGCTCCCGGTCGCGGCCGCGTAGCCGACGAGCGGCGGAACGGCTCCGGCGGCTCCCCCGATGACGATGTTCTGCGGTGTCGAGCGCTTGAGCCAGCGCGTGTACACGATCACGTAGAAGAGGTTCCCGACGAGTGCGAGCACGGCCGTGAGGACGTTCACCGCCGACGCGAGCAGCGCGAACGAGAGCGCGGAGAGGAAGAGCCCGAACTCGAGCGCCTGGGCCGGAGAAACGCGACCGGACGCGACCGGGCGCGCCTTCGTCCGGCTGCCCATGAGCGCGTCGATGTCCCGGTCGAGGACGTGATTCAACGCGGAGGCTCCTCCGCACGCGAGCGCGAGGCCGGTCATCGTCACGGCAAAGAGCCAGAGGGGTGGCGCACCCTGGGCGCCGACGAACATCCCCGCGGCGCCCGTGAGCAGGAGGAGGCTCATGATCCGCGGCTTCGTCAACGTCAGGTAGTCGTGCAACGAGGCGAGCGGCGGAGCCGCCCCGCGCAGCGTCGCGGCCGCGGTGAGCAGCGAGGCGCCGAACGCCGCGCCGGCGGCGCCTACGTGCAGCGCGACCGCCCAGCTCGCGCTCCCGCTCCAGGCGACGACCGCCCCGAGGGCGATCGCGACGAGGAGCAGGACGAGCGCGATCGTGGCGCGCACGAGGAGTCGCGGGTACGCGAGCCGCGCGAGGATCGCCGCCGCAGCGAGCAGGGGCAGCGCGACGCCCGCGATGCCCCAGTGCGCCGACGTGAGGCCGAGCGCCGCGCTTGCGACGACGAGCCCCGTCGCGGCCGCGCCCCCCGCGGCAGTCAGGCGCAGCAGCAGCCCTGGCGGTGCCGGCGCGTCAGTCTCCAACTCGAGCCCTCTCTGTCTCACGCAGCCTCTGCCGCAGATCGTAGAGCGGCCGGGCGCTCGTCACATAGGGCACCTCGTCGAAGTTGTGGGGCGGCGGCGGCGACGTCGTGTACCACTCGAGCGTGTTCGCCAGCCACGGGTCGTTGCCCACCCGCGGTCCGCTGCGCGCGGTCTTGATCACGTTCCAGACGAAGAAGAGGAGCCCGATTCCGGTGACGTACGCGCCGATGGTCGAGGCCATGTTGTACCCCTCCCAGCTCTGGTTCGCGTACGTGTAGACCCGGCGCGGCATCCCTTCGAGGCCGAGCAGATGCTGAGGGAAGAAGGTGAGGTTGAAGCCGATCAGGACGACCCAGAACTGCCACTTGCCGAGCTTCTCGTCGAGCGTCCGCCCGAACATCTTCGGCCACCAGTAGAAGAGCCCGGAGAAGATCGCGAGGACGCTCCCGCCGAAGATCACGTAGTGGAAGTGCGCGACGACGAAGTACGTGTCGTGCACCTGCCAGTCGACCGGGAAGGCAGCGAGGTAGATGCCCGAGAGCCCGCCGACGACGAAGACGCCGAGGAACCCGCACGCGAACAGCATCGCCGTGTCGAAGGTGATGTTCCCGCGCCAGAGGGTCGCGAGCCAGTTGAAGATCTTGATGCCTGTCGGGACCGCGATCACCATCGACGAGATCATGAAGAAGGCCTGGAGCGAGGTCGGCAGGCCGACCGCGAACATGTGGTGCGCCCACACGAGCATCGAGAAGAACCCGATCGCGACGGTCGAGAGCGCGACCGCCTTGTAGCCGAAGATCGGCTTCCGCGCGTAGACCGGCAGGACCTCGGAGATGATCCCGAAGGCCGGGAGGATGAGCACGTACACCTCGGGGTGGCCGAAGAACCAGAACGCGTGCTGCCAGAGGAGCGGAGCACCACCCGACGCCGGGTTGAAGAAGTGCGTCTGCACGTTCCAGCCGGCGAACGAGACCCCGCGGTCGAGGAGGAGCATCGTGAGCGCGGCCGAGAAGACCGGGAGGATGATCACGAGCATCCACGCGAAGATCTCGATCGACCAGATGAAGAGCGGTATGCGCGCCCACGACATCCCCGGCGCCCGCAGGTTGTGGATCGTCACGAGGAAGTTGATCGCGCCCGCGAGCGACGACGCCGAGAGGATGTGGAGCGAGAGGATCCACAGGTCCTGGCCGTGTCCGGTTGTCGTCTCGGAGAGCGGCGGATAGGACGTCCAGCCCGCCTGCGCCGCACCGCCTTTCGCGAAGAACGAGAGCATGAGCACGAGCCCGCCGAGCAGATAGAGCCAGTACGAGAGCGCGTTCAGCCGCGGGAACGCGACGTCGCGCGCGCCGATCATCAGGGGAACGAGGTAGTTCGCGAGGCCCGACAGGAGCGGGACGACGACGAGGAAGATCATCGTCGTGCCGTGGATCGTGACGAGCTCGTTGTAGTGCTGCGGGCTGAGGATCGTCGAGTCCGGCTTCGCGAGCTGTGTCCGGAAGATCAGCGCCATGATCCCGGCGAGCCCGAAGAACACGAGCGCCGTCCACAGGTAGAGGATCCCGATCCGCTTGTGGTCGGTCGTGACGAGCCAGCTGGCGACGCCGCCCCGCTGCCAGGCGGGGACCGCGTCGGCCCGGGTCTCAGCTGCCACTGGGCGGGTGCTCCTTGAGGTAGCGCGTCAGCGCGTCGACCTGCTCCTGCGACCAGCCCGAGGCGACGGGCGGCATCGTTCCCTGCGGCGTCGTCGTGCCGTTGCGGATGATGCTCTCGATCGCCCTCGGGTCGGTCAGGAGCGACGAGCCGGCGATCGCCTTCGCGATTCCGCCCTCACCCGCGAGGCCGTGGCACTTGGCGCAGACACCGGCCCACTCCTGCTTCCCGAGGGTGGACGTCCCCTGGACCTGCGCCGTCTTCTCGGCAAAGAGCCAGGAGTCGAACGCGCCCGCGCGCATGACCTGGACCGAGGCGAGCATGTTCGCGTGCTCGAGCCCACACAGCTCGGCGCACTGACCCTTGTACGTCCCCGTCTTAGCGACCTGGAACCACGTGTGGTTCAGCCGTCCCGGGATCGCGTCGATCTTCCCGCCCAGCGCGGGGATCCACCACGAGTGGATGACGTCGTTGGGCGGCGATGTGACCTGGAGGTAGACGGGCACGCCTGCCGGCGCACGCATGGTGTCGATCGAGACGACGCCGTTCGGGTACTCGAACTGCCAGTAGAACTGCCGGCCTGTGACCTTGATCTCGAGCTGGCCCTTCACGCCTGCGGAGGGGACGTCGACGATCCCCGGCAGCTTGATGAAGATGAACGACGCGATCAGGAAGAGCACGACGACCGGGAACGCCGTCCACAGGAGCTCGAGGTTCGTCGCGCCGTGGATCGGCGCGCCTTCCTCGAAGCGGGGTCTGCGCCTCCGCCGGTAGCGGAACACGAACACGATCAGGAGCGTCTCGACCATGACGAAGATCGCAGCGGTGAAGATCGAGATGAAGAGGTAGCTCTGGTGGATGCTGTGCGCGTTCGGCGACTCCGGCGCGATGGGCGCGAAGCCGCCGTTGCCGGCCTGTGCTGCGGGGGTGAGGAGAGCGGCGGCGAGCGCCGAAGCGGCGAAGAGAGTCGGCTTCCGGCGCACCGGCTGCCATTCTATGAACGTGTCCGAGGCCACGCACCGGAGAACCCGCGTCCGCCTGCCGCGTGACCTCACGCGGCCGTTCGAGGTGTTCGTCAACGGCGTCGAGCAGGTCGAGGGCGTCGACTTCGAGCTCGACGGGCGAACGCTTGTCTTCGATCGTGAGCTGAAGAGCGAGGGGAAGCTCGGCTTCTGGCGGTGGACGTCGATCTTCGTCGGCGTTGCCGGGACGTACCGGCAGGACGACTCGGTCGACGTCGTCTACGAGCGCGGCGGCCAGCGTGTGGTCGAGACGAAGTTGCCGCTCGAGCCCGTCTGAGCGGCGGCGCGCTCACCGCTCGCCGAGCACTTCGCGCGTGGTGAGATCTCGAGCGAGGAGTTCCGCGAGAGGCTCGACGCGCTCCGCTGAGGCACCGATACCCGCCGGTAGGGTTCGGCGATGGAAGCGGCGAACGGGATCGAGGTCGAGGGTCTCGTCCGCGAATACCGGAAGGGCCCCCGCGCCGTCGATGGCATCGACCTCCGCGTCGCGCCGGGTGAGATCTACGGCTTCCTCGGCCCGAACGGCGCCGGGAAGTCGACCACCGTCCACGTCCTGACGACGCTCCTGCCGCCGACGTCCGGCAGCGCGCGGGTGGGCGGACACGACGTCGTCAAGGAAGGGCGGCGGGTGCGCTCGCTCATCGGCGTCGCGCTCCAGGAGGCTGCGCTCGACCCACTCCTGACCGCCCGCGACCACCTTCGGCTGCAGGCGACGCTCCAGGGCGTCCCCAAGGAGGAGCGCGCCGGCCGAGCGGACGAGCTCCTGGTGCGCGTAGGGCTCGCGGATGCGGCAGACCGCAAGGTGAAGGGCTACTCGGGCGGGATGAAACGGCGCCTCGATCTCGCGCTCGCCCTCGTCCACCGGCCGCGTGTCCTCTTCCTCGATGAGCCGACCACGGGGCTCGACCCCCAGAGCCGTACGGCGCTATGGGAAGAGGTGGCACGGCTCCGGCGCGAGGACGGCGTCACCGTCTTCCTCACCACGCAGTACCTCGAGGAGGCGGACGTCCTCGCCGACCGGGTCGGAATCATCGACCAGGGGAAGATCGTCGCCGAGGGCACGCCCGCCGAGCTGAAGGCGGAGGTAGGACGGCCGAGCGTCCATGCGATCCCGCGCCGGGACGAGGACCGCGACGCGATCGCCGCCTTCCTCGCGCGGTTCGGGGAGCCGCTCGCGACGACGAGAGACGTCGCAGTGCGCCTGAGCGACGGGCTCGGGCTGACGGACATCGTGCGGGCGGTCGACGCCGACGGGGTGGACATCGTCGACCTCGAGCTCCGAGCGCCGACGCTCGACGACGTGTTCCTCGCAAAGACGGGGAGAACGCTCGAAGGCGCGACCGAGGAGGCGGACGCCCGGAGCAGGCGACCGGCGCGGGCGTGAGCGTCATGCCGCAGGTCGGCGCGATCGCTCGGCGCTCGGTGGTGCGCACGTCTCGCCAGCCGGCGAGCGTGATCCCGCCGCTGATCTTCCCGATCGCGCTCATGGCCGTGAACGCCGGCGGCCTCCGCTCGTCGACGGACCTGCCCGGCTTTCCGACCGACTCGTTCCTCGCCTTCGCGCTCGCGGTCCCGTTCATCCAAGGAGCGCTCTTCTCGACGATGAACGCGGGCACCGATCTCGCCCGCGACGTCCAGACCGGGTTCGTCAACCGGCTCTCGCTGACTGCCCTCCGCGACTGGCCGCTCCTCATCGGCCAGCTCGCAGGTGTCGTCGTGCTCGGGATCGCGCAGGCGCTCTTCTACATCGCAGTCGGTCTCTCGGTGGGCGTCCACTTCGCGTCGGGGCCCGCGGGCATCCTCGTCCTCCTCGTCTACGCGGCGGTCGTGTCGCTCTCGTTCGGTGCCCTCGGCGCCTACCTCGCGTTCCGCACGGGCTCGGGCGAGTCGATCCAGGCGCTCTTCCCGGCGCTCTTCGTCTTCCTCTTCATCTCGTCGATGAACGCGCCACGGAACCTGATCGGCGTCGGGTGGTTCCGGACCGCGGCGACGCTGAATCCGGTCTCGTACATGATCGAATGCGTCCGCAGCCTGATCATCATCGGCTGGGACCCCGAGGCGCTCATCCTCGGGTTCGGGTTCGTCGGGCTGATCGGCGCCGTGTCGCTGGTGCTCGCGTCACGGGCGCTTCGGCTGCGGATGGCGCGCACGTGACGGTCTGGAACGTTGCCTCGGGGGTGGCGTGGAGGACGCTCAAGAACGCGCTCACGAACCCGCAGATCGCGATCCCCACGATGGCGTTCCCGCTCTTCTTCTTCACCGCCTTCGCCGGCGGGCTCTCGCAGCTCCACAAGGTGCCGGGCTTCGACTTCCCGCCCGGGTACACGGGGTTCCAGTTCGTGTTCGTTCTTCTCCAGTCGGCCGCGTTCGGAGGCGTGTTCACGGGTTTCGGGGTCGCGCGTGACTTCGAGGGCGGCTTCGCGAAGCGGCTCATGCTGGCCGCGCCCAGCCGCGTCGGGATCGTCCTCGGCTACGGCCTTGCCGCCTTCTGCCGTTGGGCGATCGTGGCGGCGGTCCTCACGATCGTGGCGTTCGCGGTGGGAATGAACGCGCTCGGAGGGCCGGTCGACTTCGTCGGCTTGTACGTGCTCGCCGCGCTCGTGAACTTCTGCGGCTTCTTCTGGGCCGGCGGGATGGCGATGCGCTTCCGGACGATCCAGGCCGCGCCGCTCATACAGATGCCGGTCTTCCTCGTCCTCTTCTTCGCACCGGTCTACGTTCCGTTGAACCTGCTCCAGGGCTGGATCGAGGGCGCGGCTCGCGTCAACCCTGCGACCTACCTGCTCGAGACCGGCCGCGGCTTCCTCGCCGGCGATGCTCCCCACGTGCTGCTCGCATTCGGGCTCGCCATCGGGATGGGCGTCGCGTTCTGGTGGTGGGCGTTCCTCGGGCTCCGTCGTGCCGAGCGGGCCGGCGCGTGAGCGGTCGACCGCGGAGCTAGACGTCGAGGACGTGCAGGCACGCGTCCACGACGGCCGGGTCGAACTGGGTGCCGGCGCCGTCTGCGAGCCGGCGGCCCGCCTCGTCGACGCTCAGAGCGCGCCGGTACGGGCGGTCCGTGGTCATCGCGTGGAATGCATCGCAGGCGAAGATGATCCTCGACTCGAGCGGAATCGCCTCTCCGGCCAGGTGCTCGGGATACCCCGTGCCGTCCCAGCGCTCGTGGCACGCGCGCACGATTCGGCGGACCTCCTCGAGCTGCTCGATCGGCGCGAGGATCTTCTCGCCGAGGAGTGGATGGGTCTCGACGATCTCGCGCTCTCTCGGCGTCAGCGGGCCGGGCTTCGTGAGGATCGCCGACGAGATCCCGATCTTCCCGATGTCATGGAAGAGCGCTCCGAGCTCGAGGCGCTTGAGCTCGCGCGGCTCGAGGCCGAGCTCCTCGCCGACCTTGAGTGCGAGGTCCGTGATCCAGCGGGCGTGTGACGAGGTGTACTCGTCGTTCGCCTCGAGCGCGTTCGCGAGCGCCTCGACCGTGGAGAGGAACGTGCGCTCGAGGGTCTCGTAGCTCGACGCGCTCTGGAGGGCGAGCTTCGCCTGCTGCGCGAGCCCGCCGAGAAGCTCGAGCTCACGATCGCCGAACGTCGATCCGGCTGGAATCGCTGCCGCGATCACGCCCCACCGTCCTTCGACGGTGAAGGGGGCGATCGCGAAGCGCCCGTCCGTGCCTTCCGGCGGCGCCGCGATCTTCGCGTAGTCCTCGGCGGCGACGAAATACGGAGTCGTCCGAGTCAGCCACGGCGTGAGATGGGCCGAGGGGACGGAGCCGAGCCGCGCGCCGCCCGTCCACTCGCTCGGTTCCGACGCGAGCGCGACGAGGTCTCCGGTCTGAGGATCCTGGAGCCAGAGCGACGTTCCTGGGCTGGAGAGGATCTGTGCCGAGCCGCGGGCGACGAGCTCCGCGACCTCGGCGAGGCCGTCGGCCGCCGCCACGTCTCGGCCGAAGGCGAGCAGCGCGGTCGCGTTCTCGGCCTCGCGGCGCTGCGCCTCGTAGAGCCGCGCGTTCTCGAGCGCGACGGAGGCGTGTCCCGCGAGGACCTCCATCACGCGGAGGTCGTCGGGGTCGAACTGGCCGAGTCCGAGCTTGGAGATGACGAGGACGCCCGTCACCCGGGATCCGAAGACGAGCGGGACGGCCAGGATCGACTCCTCGATGAGAGCCGTGCCTGCGATCTGCTCGCCGAACTCGCAGTGCGCCGCGTCTCCGACGAGGAGAGGCACGCCGGTCTCTGCGACCCGGCCGGTGATTCCGCGGCCCACGTGCGTCGTAGAGACCGCGACCTGCGATCCGGGCTCGGCCGGGGTGAGGTTCCCGCGAAAGGCGATCGGCACGAGCTCGTCGTCCTCGCGGACGAACACGCGGCAGTTGTGGTAATCGATGAGCAGTCGAAGCTCGTCGGCGATCGTCAGCCCGATCTGCACGACGTCGTTCAGGCGCGAGAGCTTCCCCGAGAGGCTCTGCAGCATCTTGAGATGGGCGATCGAGCGGACATCGTCGCGCCGCGCGTTCTCCTCGGACGGCCGCTCGGTGGCCGCCTCGTCGAAGACGACGATGAGGCCGTTGCCGCGCGACTTCGCGGTCATCATCGCGGCCTCCGCACAGGCCACGAGCTCTCGCGGGTTGGCGGCGTGCTCGGGGCCGATCGCGACTCCGGTGGACACTGTGAGCCGGCCCGCCGCCTCGACTTCGAGCAGCTCGATGCTCCCTCCGAGCCGCTCCGTGAGTCCGACCGTGCTCTCCAGATCGCCCGACGGGACGATGATCGCGAACTCCTCGCCGCCGACCCGGCACACGACGTCAGTCGCGCGGACGGACGAGCGAAGGACGTCCGCGACCTGGAGGAGGAGCTCGTCGCCGACGCCGTGCCCGTGGACGTCATTGACCTTCTTGAAGTCGTCCAGGTCGATCATCACGAGCGCGACCGTGCCGTGCTCCCTCGACGCGCGCATGAGCTCCTGGCGGAGACGGTCGTGGAAGGTGCGGTGGTTGTAGAGGCCGGTGAGCGCGTCGGTCGAGGCCTGGTGCTCGAGTCGCGCCCGTACGTGGGCGTTGTCGATCGCGAGCGCAGCGGCGTCTCCGAAGCGGGTGGCGAGCAGGAACTCCTCCTCGGTGAACTCCTCCTCTTCTCCGACCCGGTAGATGTTGAGCGTCCCCTTCAGGCGCCCGCGGGCGATCAGCGGCACGGCGATGAGCGCCTCGGGCTCGATCGGCGTGCCCGGCACGAAGCGGACGCGGGGATCCAGGTGGGCCTGGTTCGCGAGCACTGGCTCGCGGTGCTCCACCGCCCAGCCGGTGATCCCCTCCCCGAAGGCGAAGGTCTCGCTCATGACCTCCGTCTCCCACTGGCTCCGCGCGAGCACGGGGATGAGCTCGCGCTTCGCCTCGTCGGCCTCGTAGATGTGGACGTCCTCGTACGGGATGAGGACGGCGAGCGCATCGGCGATGCGCTCGAGCAGCGAGTCGAGACTCTCCTCGGAGAGCACGTCGTGGAAGATCTCCGCCAGGCGCCGGTACGGCTCGACCGCCGGGCCGGCGCTGCGGCCGGCAGTGGTCCGCCCGACACCGGAGGTGACGAGGCTTACGGGTGGAGGAGCCGCAGGCTCGATGGGCGCAGGGTCCGACATGACGGGGAGCGTCTTCTGCAGCTCTCATCGGCCGCTGCGCGAGCTCGCTTGACACCCGTTCTGCGAAGATCCGCCGTCGTGGGGACGGCCGTGGACGCTCGCGTGGCGCTGCTCTCCCGGTTGATCGACCACGCTCCGCTGTTCCCGCCCGCGTCGCTCCCGCTACCCGAGGCGGTGGAGGAAGACCGGCGCGCCCGGGAGAGTGAGGCCGTATTCATGCTGGGGCGTTTCGTGTGCCCGGCGTCGAAGCTCGAGGAGCTCCCTGATGTCGGCCGCGGGGTCAGCGTCGTGCTCGACGGCGAGCTGGCCAACGAGGCGCGGGTCGAAGCGGTGGAGGCTCGCATCGGCGCCGGGCTCGAGACCCTCGCCGGCGTCGCTCCCGAGGTCTACGTCGAAGTTCCGGTGGACGACGGGCCCGAAGCGGCGCTCGACGCGCTTCGCGCTGCAGGGCTCCGCGCGAAGGTGCGCTGCGGCGGCGCCTCCGTTCCGAGCGCTGCCGAGCTCGCCGCATTCGTCCGGGGCTGCCGGGAACGGGGTCTGGTCTTCAAAGCGACGGCCGGGCTCCACCACGCGGTGCGGAGCGACGGCGAGCACGGCTTCCTCAACCTGCTCGCGGCGATTGTCTTCGGCGACGAGGAGGCCGCGCTCGAGGAGACGGACGCCGACGCGTTCCGGCTCGACGCGGAGTCGTTCGTGTGGCGCGACCGCGAAGCGGGCTCGGAGGAGCTCGCGAGGGCGCGGAGCGAGCGGCTGTGGTCGATCGGGAGCTGCAGCTTCTTCGAGCCGGTCGGCGAGCTCGAGTCGCTCGGGATGCTTCCGTGAAGGGTGCGGTGGGCTTCGGTGTCTTCTCCACGGAAGGAGCCCCGCCTAGGGTGGGATTCCGCATCGGCGACGGCGTGCTCGACCTCGCCGCGAGCACGGGCGAGGACGTCTTCGCCGCGGCGAGCCTGAACGGTTTCCTGGCCACCGGTCGCCTTGCCTGGGAGGCGGCGGTCGATCGCGTCGGCGAGCTCGTCGACGGCGATGCGGAGCTCGTCCCGCTCGACGACGCCACCGTCCACCTCCCGTTCGAGGTCGCGGACTACGTCGACTTCTACTCCTCGCTCGAGCACGCGACGAACCTCGGGCGGCTCTTCCGCCCGGATGCCGATCCGCTGCTCCCGAACTGGCGTCACCTCCCCGTCGGCTACCACGGTCGGGCGGGGACGATCGTGGTCAGCGGAACGCCGGTCGTGCGCCCGTGCGGTCAGGCTAAAGGTCCGGGCGAGGACGAGCCGCGCTATGGGCCGAGCAGACGGCTCGACTTCGAGCTCGAGCTCGGCCTCGTGGTGGGCAGAGGAAGCGCGCTCGGGGAGCCAGTGCCCGCGAGCGCGTTCCGCGAGCACGTCTTCGGGGTCGTGCTCGTGAACGACTGGAGCGCGCGCGACATCCAGGCGTGGGAGTACCAGCCGCTTGGCCCCTTCCTCGGGAAGTCGTTCGCCACCTCGATCTCGGCCTGGGTGACGCCCCTCGCGTTGCTCGAAGACCACTTCGTCGCCGGACCGAAGCAGGAACCGGAGCCGCTGCCGTACCTCCGCTGCCCCGGCGAGTGGGCGCTCGACGTCGAGCTCGAGGTCGAGCTCTCCGGCAGCGTGATCTCGCGCACGAACGCTCGAGGGCTCTACTGGAGCGGGCCGCAGCAGCTCGCGCATGCGACCGTGAACGGCGCCTTGCTCCGGACGGGCGACCTCCTCGCGTCGGGGACGATCTCGGGCGCCGACGACGGCTCGCAGGGATCGCTGATCGAGCTCACCTGGAACGGCGCTCGGCTTGTTTCGCTCGGCGACGGCAGCACGCGGGGATTCCTCGAGGACGGCGACGAGGTCGTGTTCCGCGGGCGCGGCGGAGACGTCGAGCTCGGCGAGGTGCGCGGCGTCGTGCTGCCCGCGCGGTGCTAGCCGCCGGGCGGGAACGCGCCGGCGCGGTAGACCTGGCCCTCGAGCCGTCGCCCGAGGACACCCTCGAGCCACTCTGAAACGCGAACGAGCTCGTCGAGGTCTAGGCCCGTCTCGATCCCCTCGCCCTGGAGGAGGTAGACGAGATCCTCGGTCGCGATGTTTCCCGTGGCCCGCGGCGCGAACGGACAGCCGCCGAGGCCGCCGACGGATGCGTCGAGGACGGTCGCGCCGGCGTCGAGCGCAGTGAGGGCATTCGCATAGCCCGTGTTGCGCGTGTTGTGGAAATGACCGCCGACCGGGATCCCGAGCCCGGCGGCGCGCTCGACGAGCCTTCGCACCTGGCGCGGCGAGGCGACGCCGATCGTGTCGGCGAGGAGCAGCGTATCCGGGTGTGCCTCGGCGACGCGCGTGGCCAGCTCGAGCACGCGCCCCTCGTCCACCATGCCTTCGAACGGGCAGCCGAAGGCGACGCTGATCGTGATCCCGGAGCGGAGCCCGTCGGCTCGCGCGCGCTCGACGATGCGAAGGCCCGCCTCGAGCGACTCCTCGACCGACGCGTTCTGGTTCCGCCGGTTGAACGACTCGGTCGCACCGAACGCGTAGCGGACCTCGTCGAGCTCAGCCGCGACCAGCCGCTCGTACCCGCGTTCGTTGAGCGCGAGGCCCGCGTACACGACGCCCGGCTCGCGCTCGAGCGCGCCCACGACCTCCTCCGCGCCGGCCATCTGCGGAACCCGCCGGGGGTCGACGAAGCTCGCGACCTCGACCAGCGGAAGCCGTGCCGCGACGAGCCGGTTCACCAGTTCCGCGCGCGCCGCGGGAGAAAGGACGTCCGGCTCGTTCTGCAGGCCGTCCCGCGGCCCGACGTCGCAGATCGTCACCAGCGGGCCGCTCGGCACCGAGTCACCTTATCGCGGGCCATGTCGTAGTCTCGGGCGCGTGGCCGGGAAGATCGTCGTCGGCGTCGACGGGTCGGACGCCTCTCGCGAGGCGCTGCGGTGGGCGGCCTCGGAGGCGGCGCTCCGAGACGCGCGGCTCGTCGCGGTCCACGTCTTCGCCTTCATGCCGCTGACCGCAATCGGCGACCCCGGGATGATCCCGATGCCCGCGGGCGACCTCCCCGGTCAGCTCGATGCCGAACGCTCGGCGGCCCAGACCGAGCTCGATGCCGCAGTTGCCGACGCGTTCCCGGACGGCCCGCCGAAGGACTTCGAGGCCCGCCTCGTCGAGGGAGACCCGTCGGACACCCTGGTCGCGGAGGCGGGGGACGCGGACCTCGTCGTCGTCGGTTCGCGTGGCCGCGGTGGGCTCAAGTCTGCGCTGCTCGGGTCCGTGAGCGGTCACGTCGTCCACCACGCGGCGTCTCCCGTGGTGGTCGTGAAGGCGCCCTCCAGCTAGGGGCTGCTAGCCGGCCAGCTCGGCGGAGCGTTCGGCGAGCTCGACGTCACGGTTGGTGATCCCGCCCGCGCTGTGCGTCGACCACCGAAGCGTCACTCTCTTGTAGCGAACGTCGATGTCCGGGTGGTGGTCCTCCGCCTCAGCGAGGTCTCCCACCTTGTTCACGAAGTCGAGCGCCCCGCGAAAGTCCGCGAACTCGAACGTGCGCTCGAGCGCCCCGTCGGCCTCATTCCACCCGGTCGGTGCCATCAGTGGAGTATTCCCACCCGCAAACCCTCTATGTGGCGCCGCGAAGGGTCAGCCGTTGGCCGTTCATCGCCGCAGCGTCGCCGCTGCAGAGGTACGCGGTCGCGGCCGCGGCTTCCTCTGCCGGGGTGCCCGCGGAAAAGTCGTCGTCGGGCCGCTCCTCTCGCATCGCCCGGGTCACGACCTCGCCGCCGATGACGACGATGTTCGCCGTCGAACCGGTCTTCCGGAACCGGTCGGCGAGCGCGAGGGTCCAGGCCTCTGCGGCCGCCTTCGCCGCTGCGTACGAGGCATTCCTGCTGGTTGGAGCCTGCGCCTGGGCGGGTGAGACGAGGACCACGCGACCGCGCCCGGACGCGAGGAGGTGCGGGGCGAACGCCTGAGTCGTGTGCTGGTAGGTGCGGACGAGAAGGCCCTGAAAGCGGTCCCAATCCTCGAGCGGAGCCTCCTCGATCGGCGGATTCGGCCACCAGCCTCCGACGAGATGGACGAGCCCGTCGATGTGCCCATGGCGCTCGGCGATCTCGGCCGCCCACGATCGGGTCGCGGCGGCGTCGAGGAAGTCGACGGACGCGGTCTCGACCTGGCCCTCGACGGTGCTGGCGAGGGCGTCGAGCTCCTCGAGACGCCGACCCGCGATCGCCAGCTTGGCTCCCTCGGCGGCGAGTCGCTCGACGACCGCCGGGCCGAGGTTTCCCGCCGCTCCTGCGACGGCGATCACGCGGTCTTCGAGCGCCTGGGTCATCGCGGTGACGCTAGCAACGCCGGATGGGAGCGGTGGATACGTTCCGTAACACGGAGTCAACGACCCCGCGGCGCTGCCGTCGTCTCAGAGTGGGCGATGGCGGAGCCGCACGGAGAGGGAGACGCGATGTCCCGGTCGCTCCGCGAGCGTCAGGACCGGGATATCGCGATGACGCATGCCTTGACGACGGCCGAGTACGCGCTCGCGTCCGAGGCCGCACAGGTCGCCCGTGCGTTCGCGATCGTCGGCCTCGGCTTCGACGCACCGACCTTCGTCGCCATGCGCGTGCTCGAGTCGAGCGTCGCCGAGGATCTCGACCTCGAGCACGCGCTTTCGTCGTCGGTGATCCGCAATCTCATCGACCACTCGGCGGCTCTGAGCGAGGACCTGCTCGCGACCTAGGCGGCGTCGCCGCGGCTCTCAGCGCGCGCAGGCGGCGAGCTCATCGGACGCGCTCCCTTTGACGTCCATGTCAAGACGCGTTCGGCTTCGCGAGCGCCGCGCCCGTTCGGGCCGACGCGTCGAGGCCAGCTCAGCCGTGCGCCTCGGCTCGGAGCCAGGCCGCGAGCTCTTGCGCCTGAACGCGCGGAGACTGCTGCTCGAGCCCGGTGGTCCGCAGTGGCTCCGGGCGCCGTGTCCGGTCGGCACCGACGACGACCAGCGCGACGACGGCTGCGACGATGCCCACCGCGATGGCCCCTGCCCACCGGCGGCTCCGTTTCCGAACGGGAGACGACCCGGGCGGGCGCGGTGGGTCGTCGTCCGCCACGGGCTCGGTCGGGAGCACGCGAGTCCGCGCGACGGTCGGCTCGTGACTCGCGAGCACGAGGGCTGCGACCTCGTCGGCGGTGGGCCGGCGCGCGGGGTCGACCTCGAGGCAACGCTCGACGATGTCGGCAAGCCGGCCCGGAGCTCGGGCCGCACCGCTACGCGCGGAGACACCGTTCGCAGCCGGTCGGGCTCCAGTGGTCATCTCGGAGATCACGACTCCGAGCGACCAGATGTCGGACGCGGTGCCGACGTCGCCGCCGCGCGCTTGCTCGGGAGAGAGGTAGGCGACGGTTCCGAGCACGCTGCCAGCGGTCGTCAGCGTCGTCCCGTCGCCCAGCCCGCGCGCGATCCCGAAGTCGGCGAGCTTCACCCGCCGGTCGCGCGTCAGCAGGATGTTCGCCGGCTTCACGTCGCGGTGCACGATCTCGAGCTCGTGGGCGTGCGCGAGCGCGGCACTGAGCTGGAGCGTCACGTCTACCGCCCGCTCCTCGTCGAGCCGTTCGTCTCGAGCGAGCTCCGCGGCGAGCGACGAGCCGTCGACGAGCTCCATCACGATGTAGGGCCTGTCTGCCGCTTCGCCCGTGTCGAGCACCTCGACGACGTTCGGATGATCGAGTTGGGTTGCGATGCTAGCTTCGCGGAGGAACCGCTCGCGAAGCTCGGCATCGGCCGCGAGGTTGTCGGCGAGCAGCTTGATCGCGACCTGGCGACCATGTCCGTCCTCGCCCCGGTACACGATCGCCATGCCTCCCGCGCCGAGCAGGCTTCCGAGGCGGTACCGGCCGACGCGCGTCGGCCTTCTCACTGCGAGTTCCCTCGTCCGCGACCGTGTCCCCGCTTCCCGTCGTGGCCATGCTCCCCGTGGTCGCCGTTCTCCCCCTGGTTGAGATCCCCGGACTGCGCAGGGCCGACACGTCGGTCCGGCGTCGAGGTCGCCTCTGGGGGAGGAGGTGCCTGCAAGTGGCGCGCAGGCGGCGGGCACGAGATCGATCGGGCGAGCAGGCGCGTTCTCGCAAGGAGCTCAGGTGCCACCTGCGGGGAGACGAGCTTCCGGCGCACGGCGACGATCGACGCCGCCTGGAGCTGCCCGGCGGCACGGTCGGCGACGCAGCGGTCTCCGCGTGCGAGGCTGGCGGCGACCGCGTCGCTGCGGTCGGCGAGAGCGCGCGCAACGCCGCTCTGGAGCGTGGGGTCGCGGTTGGACGCTCTCACCGCGACGACCGCGACCACCACTGCGAGCGCTCCTACGAGGACGAGCACAGCCCATCGCACGTTGCGACCACCGCGCACCCGGCGCTTGTACCCGTCCCCGACGGCACTCAACCGTCCCACTGTACGACCCGGAGTACGCTCGCCGGGTGGATTCGAGCGCCCACTCCGACCTCGAAGTCGACTTCGAGGAGAGCGTCGGCGACGCCCTGGCGTCGCTTCCGGACGACCTCCGGGGGTTCATGTCGAATGTCGAGCTCGTCGTCGAGGACGAGCCTCCTCCCGGAAGCCGACTCCTCGGCCTCTACCAGGGGGTGCCCCTGACACGGCGGTCGAGCTTCTACGCCGCGGTGCCGCCGGACAAGATCACGATCTTCCGCGGGCCGCTCGAGCGGCTGTACGGGGCCGACTCGAAGCGCCTGCAGAAGGAGATTCGGCGGGTCGTCCTCCACGAAATCGCGCATCACTTCGGCATCAGCGACGCCCGGCTGCGTGAGCTCGATCGGTACTGAGCGTGCGCGGCGCTCGGGCCAGGCATCATCGAAGGATCCGTTCTGAGCACAACCGCAGACCTACAGGAGGCTTCTCGTGAGACGAACCGCAACCGCCCTTGCGATCGCGCTGGTCGCGCTCGTGTCCGCTATCGGCCTGGCCGCGACGAGCGCGGGCGCCGCCCCCGGCACAGCAGCGGTTACCACCAAGGTCACCGTCACTGCGACCGAGTTCAAGTTCAAGCTCTCGAAGACGAAGGTCGCGAAGGGCACGGTCGTGTTCACCCTCGTCAACAGGGGCAAGCTTCCACACGACTTCAAGATCGCCGGGAAGAAGACCCCGCTCGTGAAGCCGAAGAAGACGGCAAAAGTCACCGTGGTCTTCAAGAAGCCAGGGAAGTACCACTACCTCTGCACCGTCCCCGGGCACGCGGCCGCAGGCATGAAGGGCGTTCTCACGGTCACGAAGTGAGCACGGCTCCTACCTCGCGTACCTGAACAAGCCCGAGTTCTGTGCGCGCGGCCGCGGCGTAGGTCTCGGCCCGACGATGCAGTTCGAGTCGGGAAGGACCGTCGTACAAGAGATTCGGCCTCGGGCCTCTCGGCGTTAGCCGCGAGGCCCGTTGGCACTACTTACCTAGACGGTGAGCGGGTCCTCGTTCTTCCCTCGGAGGTGCCCCCGGCATGAATCGAACATGCGCACGCGGTTTAGGAAACCGCTGCTCTATCCACTGAGCTACGGGGGCGACGCCACGAGTGTACGGTCGTGCCTGGCGGCGGGTCGAGCTCCGGACGGCTCAGGCCGACTCGGCGAGCTCGTCCCGGGTCGCGACGACGCCTTCGAGCTCGACCGCGAGCTTGGCGAGTGCCCGCTGCTCGAGCTGACGGACCCGCTCGCGGGCCACTCCGATCTCGCGTGCGATCGCGTCGAGCGACTGCTGCTCTCCGTCGAATCCGAAGCGAAGCTCGAGGATCCGCCGCTCCCGCTCGGGGAGCGATCGAAGCGCGGATCGCACCGTATCCCGGCGGATCGCATCTCCCGCCTCCTCGGCGGGATCGACGGCGGCTGGGTCGGCGAAGAGATCTCCCAGCTCGCCGTCGCCGTCGTCTCCGACGATCTGATTCAGAGACACGGATGCTTCGACTGCCGCGAGCGCCTCCTCGATGTGCCGCTCCTCGTAGCCGGTCAGACCCACGATCTCGTCGAGTGTCGGCTCGCGACCATGCTCGACCTCGAACTGCCGGCCGAGGCGGGCGATCTTGGCACGCCGCTCGTGGACATGGGCGGGGACGCGGATCGTGCGTCCCTGGTTCGAGATCGCGCGCTGGCACGCCTGACGGATCCACCAGGTCGCGTACGTCGAGAACTTGAAGCCCTTGCGCCAGTCGAACTTCTCGACCGCGCGGTTGAGGCCGATGACGCCTTCCTGGATGAGGTCCCCGAAGGACACGCCGTGGCCTCGATAGCGCTTCGCGATCGAGACGACGAGGCGCAGGTTGGAGTTGATCATCGTCTCCTTCGCGCTCTGGTCGCCGCGCTCGATGCGCTTCGCGAGCGCGATCTCCTCGGGGGCCGTCAGGAGCTCGTGCTTTCCGATCTCGTTCATGAAGAGCGTCACGGAGTCGGAGACGCCCGACAGGTCGGCTCCGAGGCGCGGGTCGGACCGAAGGTCCGCAATGGGCTCACCGTTCGCAACGGCACCAGCCTCGAGCGTGGCGCTCTGTTCCTCGGCGACGATCTCGACGCCGCGTGCCTCCAGCTCGTTTCGGAGCAGCACGAGCTCTTCCTCGTCGAGATCGAGCTCGAGCGCCGTCGCTTCGAGCGACGCGACGTCGACGGCTCCTTCGCCCTCGACGTCGGCGATGAAGCTCGTCAGTTCCTTCGTGTCGAAGATGGGGTCGATCACGTTCCTCCTCTTTCTCGGTCGTTGCTGCGCGCAGGTCGCGCAGCGCACTGTTGGTGAGCACGGACTGGCTGAGAACGAGCGGAGCGGCGTCACCAGGCTACGAACTCGGCCCGATCGGCACCTCTCCGCGGCGTTACTTGGTTAAACGGTCGATCCCGCCTGGGGATTCCCCTCTGAGGTCGGTTCCGAGCCTGTCCGGGGTCGCGTTAGACTCGCGCCGGGCGTGAGGAGCAGGTGGTTCATAGCGGCGATCGTCGTCGGCCTTGCGGCGATCGTCGTCGCGGTCGTCGCGTCGAAGCTCAAGGACAACGGCGCCTCGGGAACCCTGACGACTGCCGAGTGGGCGGACTCGGTGTGCACGGACATCGCCCAGTGGAAGTCCTCGATCACCTCACTCGCGGACGTGTCCGGGGGAACGCTGACGAAGGACTCCCTGCACCAGAAGCTCGACGACGCGAAGTCCGCGACCGACGAGCTCGTCAGCCAGCTCCAGGATCTCGGAAAGCCCGACCTCGCAGCCGGCGACCAGCTGCAGCAGCAACTCGACTCCTCTGCCGACCAGCTCCGAGCGAGCTACCAGTCGCTCCAGCAGGGAGCGCAGGACGCCCTGTCCGCGGACACGCCGGCGGCATTCCTGCAGGGTCTCGCGAAGCTCGCGCCTCAGTTCGGGCAGCTGCTCGACCAGATCTCCACGGCGGTGGACCAGCTCAGGAGCTCCGACGCGGCGGGCAGCGCAAAGAGCGAGCTCCAGCAGGCGTTCGACGAATCCACGTCCTGCCAGAGCCTGCGCTCCGGGAACAGTTAAGAAGTCGCGTAGCCCGCGTCGAGCGGGGTTGGTTCGCGTAAGACGGCCGCTACGATCCGGCCGTGAGCGGGTTCCTCTTCCTGATCATCCTCCCGATGATCGCCGGCTTCGTCGCACAGCACCGGGTCCGGAGCACCTTCGCGAAGAATCTCCAGGTGCCGGTCGCCAACGGCCTCACCGGGGCCGAGGTTGCACGCCGAATCCTCGATGCGAACGGCCTGCACGACGTTCCGGTCGAAGAGGTTCAGGGCTCGCTCTCCGACCACTACGACCCGCGCAACCGCTCGGTCCATCTCTCGACCGAGGTCTACCGGAATCGCTCCGTGGCATCCACCGCGGTCGGCGCACACGAGGTCGGCCATGCGATCCAGCATGCGCAGACGTACGCCTACTTCAGATTCAGGAGTGCGCTCTTCCCCGCAGCGGGTTTCGCGAACCGGATCTGGCCGCTGTTCCTGTTCGGCGGGTTCATCCTCGGTGTGGTGGGCTTCGTCTACTTCGCGATCGCGCTCTTCGCGGTCGCGGTGCTCTTCCAGCTCGTGACGCTGCCCGTGGAGTTCGATGCTTCGCGTCGTGCGAAGCGCCAGCTCAGCGATATGGGCCTCGTCGCCTCGAACGAGTCGCAGGGCGTCGCATCCGTGCTCACCGCTGCAGCGTGGACGTACGTCGTCGGCGCGCTCGTCTCCGTGGCCGCCCTGCTCTACTACCTCCAGTTCCTCGGGAACCGCTGACCCGCGGGGTTCCCGCTCACTGCGAGCGGGGCACCCAGCCGAACCAGCGAAGGGCGACCACGAGGCCTGCGGCTCCCCACGCGGCGACGACAGCGAGCTGCCACGGGTGCGCGAGGATCGAGCCGCCCTCGAGCACGACGCGGTCCATGATCCTCACGAAGTACGTGAGCGGGAGCACGTCGGCGATCACGCGAAGCACCGGCGGGTAGTGCCGCGTCGGCCCGAACGAGCCCGAGAGGAACGCCATCGGGAGGAGCACGAGATTCACCACGGCGGAGACCCCTTCCGCCGACCTGATCAGGGCGGCCGCGCCCACACCCATCCCGGCGAAGCAGACCACCCCGAGCACGATCGCGGCCACGAAACCCGGCATGTTCTGCGGCATGTCGGCGCCGAAGGCGACGCGGGCGAGAACGAGGAGCGCGACCGCCTGGAGTGCGAAGGTCACGAGCGTCGACAGGAGGACCGCGGTGAGGTACGCGGAGGACGGCAGCGGCGTCGAGCGGAGCCGCTTCAGGATTCCGGCCTCGCGCCGTCCCACGAGGATGATCGCCAGCCCCGCGAACGCGGTGTTCGCGGCCCCGTAGGAGAAGAGCCCCGCGAGGAGCACGTCGGCGGAGGGCTTCCCGTCGATGTCGGTCGAGTAGACGGACGCGAGCAGGGCGTACAGGAGGAGCGGGAAGACGAAGATGAAGACCGCTGCCTCGCGGCTCCGCCAGAACGTCCGCTGCTCGAAGCGGAGCTGGTGGAGGACGAAGCTCAGCGCGGCTCTCCGTCGCTCGGGGCGGTTGCGTCTTCCTCGACCGACTCACGCTCGGTTTCCTCGACGAGCTCGACGTAGACGTCTTCGAGCGTCGGCCGGCGCACCTCGAGGTGCTCGAGCCGGCGGCCCTGGGCGAGCGCCCCGGAGGTCAGCTCGTGCAGTGTTCGCGTCGGGTCGTCGGTCTCGTGGACGACTTCCTCGCCGTCGCGCCGATACCGGATCTCGACGCGCTCGCTGGTTCCGATGAGGTCGGCGGGCGTTCCGAGCGACACGATCGTTCCGGCCCGGATCACTGCGACCCGGTCGGCGAGCTGCTGCGCCTCGTCGAGGTAGTGCGTCGTCAGCAGGATCGTCTTCCCGAGCGAACGGAGCGAGCGGATCATCTCCCACGACGAGCGCCGTGCCACCGGGTCGAAGCCGGTGGTCGGCTCGTCGAGGAACACGAGGTCGGGATCGCCGACGAGCGCGATGCCGAGGTCGAGCCGCCGCTTCTGGCCGCCCGAGAGCGTCTTCACGCGGGCGTTCCGCTTCTCGCCGAGACCGACGAGATCGATGACCTGATCGACGTCGAGGGGCCGTTCGTAGTACCCGGCGAACTGCCGATGGGTCTCGCGGACGGTGAGCCCGGGGCTCTGCTCGGCGTGCTGGAGGACGACGCCGATCCGCTCTCTCAGTCCCCTCGGCGCGTCGCCGGGGTCGAACCCGAGGACCGAGACGTCGCCGGCATCGCGCGAGCGGTAGCCCTCGAGGATCTCGACCGTCGTCGTCTTCCCGGCGCCGTTCGGCCCGAGCAGCCCGAACACCTCTCCCTCCTCCACCTCGAAGCTCACGCCTCGGAGCGCGTCGACGCCTCCGTAGGCCTTCCGCACGTCGCGGACGACGATCGCCGCGGTCATCTCAGTCGGTGAGCTCGATCTCGGCTACGCCGGCGGTGGGGAACCCCGGGTCCTTCCCAGTAAGTGCGCGCGCGATCTCCGAGCAGTCGGGCTGGTGGCCCACCGCGGCGACGGGCTCCGGCTCGTCGTCCACCGCCTCCCGGAGAGCGTCCGCCGTCGCCCCTGGCGAGAGCCGCCGGTCGACACGGAGCTCTGCTCCGGTCGCCCGTGCGATCGCGTCTGCCGTCTCCTTCGCCCGCACGAGCGGGCTCGTGAGGATCAGCCTGGGCGGGTTCGCGCTCGCGGCGAGCCGCTCGGCGAGTGCCGCTGCCTCCGCGCGTCCTCGCTCGGACAGCGTGCGGAGCTCGTCCGGGTCGCCGCGATCGGAGTGTGCGTGCCGCACGAGGTAGACGAGCACCCGGCGAGGATATCCCCGTGCCGCCGGGGACTCGCGGATAGGGTGGCCGCGTGGCCACGCTGCGCTACGTCGTCTGCGACGTCTTCACGGACCGGGCGCTCGCGGGGAACCAGCTCGCGGTGTTCACGGACGGGCAGGGGCTCGACACGGACACGATGCAGGCGCTCGCCCTCGAGATGGGGTTCTCGGAGACGACGTTCGTGCTCCCGGCCGAGCAGGGCGGGACCGTCCGCGTTCGCATCTTTACGCCGCGGCGGGAGGTCGAGTTCGCCGGTCATCCGGTGCTCGGGACCGCTTGGGTGCTCGGCGGCCCGTTGCAGCGGGGCGTCGTCGAGCTCGAGACCCTGCGGGGTCTCGTGCCGGTGGAGCTCGAGCGGGACGAGTCCGGCCGGATCGCGTTCGGTCGCATGAGTCAGCCGGTGCCGACCGTGGAGCGGTATCCCGAGGAACAGGCGCTCTTCGCGGCGGCGGGTGTTCGCGAGTCCCTCCTGCCGGTCGAGACCTACGACAACGGTCTTCAGCACACGTACGTCAGGCTCGGCTCGCGCGAGGAGGTGGCCGCGCTCCAGCCGGACTTGCCGATGCTCGCGTCGATGCGGGTGATGCTCAACTGCTTCGCGGGCGACGGCCTCGAGTGGAAGACGCGGATGTTCGCTCCCGGGGACGGGGTCGACGAGGATCCTGCGACGGGCTCGGCAGCGGGGCCGCTCGTAGGCCACCTGTGCCGACACGGAGTCGTCGACTGGGGGGCGCAGATCGAGATCTCCCAGGGGGCGGAGCTCGGGCGACCGTCGACGCTGTACGCCCGGGCTGACGGCACAGGTGACGAGATCGAGCGAGTCGAGGTTGGTGGCTGCGCGGTCGTCGTCGCACGCGGCGAGTTCAAGCTCTAGAGGTCGGCTACTCGGTCGCGCGGGAGGCGAGGATTGCCGACGTCGTCTCGGACGCGCTCCGGGCTGCCTCGACGGGCAGGGCTCCGTTGGAGCGCGCGACGAGGTAGGCGACCCAGAAGGTGTCGCCGGCTCCGGTCGGGTCGATCGTTCCGTCGATGGGAGTCGCGGGGACGTGCTCCGCACGCTCGGCGGTCACGACGATCGTCCCCTGTGAGCCTTGGGTCAGCACGACCTCTGGGACGCAGAGCTTCCGCAGGTCGCTCGGCTCCGTGCTGCCGACCAGGACGCGTGCCTCCGACTCGTTGAGCTTCAGCCCGCGGACGGAGGCGAAGGTTTCGGGCGGGACGAGGTCGTCCCGCACGAGCGGCCCGAGCGCTCCTCGGCGGACGAAGCCCTGCACGTCGACGAGGAGCTGGCGTCCGCCCGAGCGCAATGCCGCGAGCGTCTCCGGAGGGAAGTCAGCCCGGGTCAGCGCGCCGACCATGATCCACTCGGCGTCGCCGACGGCCTGCGCCATCCAGCCTTTCACGTCGTCCGGGGTCCACGGGTCCCCGAGTGCGACGACGTCCATCACCCGCCGCTCACCTTCGTAGTGGAAGCTGAACGCCTGCGTCTCGCGGCCGGGGCGCCACGTGACCGGGAGGCCGAGCTCCTCGATAGGAGGCACGAGCAGCTCGCGGTCCTCCGCGGAGCAGCGCGTGACGAGGTGCACATCCGCCGACGGAGCGACCCGCTGGAACGCGGTCGCCTGATAGAAGACCGCGCCGCCCGGTCGAGGAGCCGCCCCCGCGACGACGTCCTTGACGAGGTTCCCGACGACGGCGACGAACGGCACGCCGCGATCCTAGGCGGGCACGGCCCCTTTGCGTTCGGCGAGCATGCTGCCGACGAGCCGGCTCGCCGACCGGGCGGCCTCGACGGGAGAGGCCCCATCCGTGCGAGCGACGGCATAGCCGACCATGAACGCGTCCCCCGCGCCGGTGGTCTCGACCCCGAGGACCGGCGTGGTCGGAAGATGCGTTACGTCGCCCTCGAGCCAGACATCCTCGCCGCGAGAGCCGAGCGTGACGAGGATCTCGGGCACGCCCAGGGAATCCGCCGCCACGCGGTCGAACTCGCCGCCCGCCACGATCGCGGCTTCCTCCTCCGAGAGCTTGAGGACGGAGAGCGGAGCGAGGATCGCCGGTTCGAAGTGTGCGTTCTGCTCGAGCAGCCCGAGGCGGGGGGCCCGGACCAGCCCCTGACCGTCCAGCGAGAGGCGGCGACCGCTGCGCGCGATCGCCTCCAGCGTCTCGGGCGGGAAGTCGCTGCGCAGAAGCGGGGCGGCGTGCACCCAGGACACGTCGTCGTCGAGCAGTCCGACGACGCCCGGTTCCCACGAGTCCCCGACGGCGGTGACGGTCGTCGTCCGCGTCTCACCGTCGTAGGTGTGGTCGAAGCCCGACGTCTCGGCTGCGGAGAGAACGGTGACCGGGTGGCGGAGGGCCTCGACGGGGCCGTCGAAGAGCTCGCCGTCTGCCTCCGCGCGGCGGGTGACGATCCGGCCCTCGCGTCCGAGCATGCGGAATGCGAGCGCTGCGAAGAACGGGCAGCCCCCGGGCTGCGGCAGTCCACCGTCGATGCGGTCACGGGCGAGATTGCCCACGACGGCCACGAGCGACATCGGCGCAGCCTACTTCCGGGCCTGCGAGGACGGAGTACCCTCCCGCCGTGCCGCGCACGGTGGGGATCGGGCTCGTCGGTGTCGGCTGGATGGGGCGTGTCCATGCCGCGTCGTACAGGCGCGTCGGCGACCACTTCGCGGACTGCCCGGGGAGGGCGCGGCTCGTCGTCGCCGCGGACGAGGACGACGACCGGGCGCGGTCGACAGTGGACGAGCTCGGCTTCGAGTCGTCGACCACCGACTGGCGGCACGTGATCGCACATCCCGATGTGGAAGCGGTGAGCATCACCGCCCCGAACGCTCTCCACCGCGACGTCTCCGTTGCGGCAGCCGCTGTGGGCAAGCATGTCTGGATCGAGAAGCCCGTCGGTCGATTCCCGGTCGAGACCGCGGAGATCGCAGCGGCAATCGAGGAGGCCGGCGTACGGTCGGTCGTCGGGTTCAACTACCGACAGGCGCCGGCCGTGCGGCACGCGCGCGACCTCGTCGAATCCGGCGCGCTCGGCGTCGTCGACCACTTCCGCTCGCAGTGGGTCGCCGCCTATGCGGCGAATCCGTGGGGGGCGTTGACCTGGCGCTTTCGCCGGGACTTGGCAGGGCTCGGGATCCTCGGCGATCTCGGCACGCACGCGGTCGACCTCGCCCAGTACCTCCTGGGCCCGATCTCGAGTGTCACCGCCCGCACGGAGACGGTGGTCGCCGAGCGTCCGTTGCCGAGCGCCGCCGGCACGCACTTCGACATCGTCGAGGACGGCGTGCTCGCGCCCGTCGAGAACGAGGACGTGGTCTGGAGCATCGTCCGCTTCGAGCAGGGGCTCACGGGGACGATCGAGGCGAGTCGCGTCGCCGTCGGTCCGCAAGCGCGCTATGCCTTCGAGATTCACGGTTCCCGCGGCGCCGTCGCCTGGGACTTCGAGCGCATGAACGAGCTTCTCGTCCACCTGCCGCTCGCAAACGGTGACACGGGATACGCGCGCGTTCAGATGGGCCCCGCCCATCGGCCGTTCGATCGGTTTCAGCCCGGACCCGGGCTACCGATGGGGTACGACGATCTGAAGGTGATCGAGGCGGAGTGCTTTCTCCGCTCGGTCGTGGACGGTGAGCAGCGCGAGCCGGGCGTCCGTCAGGCGCTGGACGCGGCACGCGTCATCGCGGCGATGAAGCGCTCCGCGGAGTCCGGCGTGTGGGAGGACGTCGTCGACGTGAGCGCGACGCCCTCGTCGACCGCCTGAGCATGTCCTACGGCCAGGGCCAGTCCTGCCCGACGTCGAGCGGACCGCTGCGTACCGCTGAGGCGCGGGCAGCGACGCCGATTGCGACGGCTCGGCGATCGTCGGTCAGGCCAGGCCCGACAGGCCCGTCTCCCGCACACGCTGCGACGAAGGCCGCGAGCTCGGCGTGATACGCATCCACGAAGCGCTCGCGGTAGTCCTGCGGGAAAGCGCTCCGATCGGCGCTCCCGAGCGTCGTCACGCCGTCGCGGGATGCCGCGTTTCCGATCAGCACCGATCCCTCCGTGCCCACGATCTCCACGCGGATGTCGTGGCCGAACGCGCACGTTCGCGAGACGTGCGTCGACGCGAGGCCACCGCGATCGAAGCGGACGGTGACGAGTGCGTTGTCGAGGTCGCCGAGCGTCGAAAGCTCGGGGTAGACGAGTGCCTGGCGCGTCGCGTGCACCTCGACCGGCTCCTGTCCGAGCAACCAGCACGCAGCGTCGTAGTCGTGGCTCGCCATGTCGAGCAGGAAGCCGCCTGCAGGAGCGGGATCCTCCGGCTCCGGGGTGCGGACGTCACGGCTCGTCCCGACGACGAGGAGCGGCTCGCCGATCGCCCCGCTCGCGACCAGCCGTGCGGCCTCCACGAACCGCGCGTCGTAGCGGCGGTGATAGCCGACCTGGATCACCGCGGTGGGACGACGCGCTGCGTCGGCCATCAGCGCGTCGTGAGCCGCGAGGCTCGTGGCGCCGGGTTTCTCGAGGAAGAGGTGCTTTCCCGCGCCCACGAGGTCCCGGGCGACCGACGCGTGGTCGATCGAGCGAGCCGCGACGACGACGGCGTCGACCTCGTCGTCGACCACGAGCTGCTCGTACGTGCGCGGCTCGACCGCGAGTTGCGCCGCAACCGTCCGTGCGCGATCGGTGCGCGTCGACGCGACGGCGACGAGCTTCGCGCCCGCGATCGAGAGCGCGTTGGCGGCGTGGACCGTGCCCATGCCGCCGAGCCCCAGGACACCGAGTCGGATCATGGCCGCGGAGCTTGACAGTCCGCGCCGTGATATGTCAGCGTCCCCTCCCTTGAGAGGGCGTGTCGAGATGGTGCGCGAGGGGGCCGGAACGCGGTCCCGGGAGTCCGGAGGACGCACGTCTCGGAGCCGGTTTCCGGTTGTCCTGGGATGAGCACGCCGGCCCCCGCGATCACGCTGCGTGGGGTGACGAAGCGCTACGGGACGCAGGTGGCGCTGACCTCTACCGACCTCGAGATCTCCGAGGGAGAGTTCTTCTGCCTCCTCGGGCCGTCGGGATGCGGGAAGACCACGACGCTCAACCTCATCGGCGGGTTCGTCGCGCCGACGACGGGCGAGATATCGATTCGCGGCCAGCGCGTGGACCGACTTCCTCCACACCGCCGCAGCGTCAACACGGTTTTCCAGTCCTACGCGCTCTTCCCGCACATGACCGTGTCCCAGAACGTCGGCTTCGGCCTGAAGATGGCGCGGGTGCCGAGGGCGGAGTCGGCCAGCCGGATCGAGGAGGCGCTCCACCTCGTGGGGCTCGAGGCCTTCGGGGAGCGGCTCCCGGCGCAGCTCTCGGGCGGCCAGCAGCAACGGGTCGCGGTCGCGCGGGCTCTCGTGAACAGGCCTGCTGTCCTCCTTCTGGACGAGCCGCTCGGCGCGCTCGACCTGAAGCTCCGCAAACGGCTCCAGATCGAGCTCTCGCAGATCCACCGGGACGTGGGGACGACCTTCGTCTACGTCACCCACGACCAGGAGGAGGCGATGTCGATGGCGACGCGCATCGCCGTCCTCAACGAAGGGCGGGTCGAGCAGGTCGGGGAGCCGAGCGAGATCTACTACCGGCCGAACTCGAGGTTCGTCGCGGATTTCATCGGCGAGTCGAACTTCCTCGAGGTCGACCTAGCGCGAGCCGACGGGGGAGTCGCCCACCTCGTGGACGGACGGCCGGTGCCGTGCGACACGAATGGCCGCGCTGCCTCGGGCACGGCAACGCTGATGATCCGACCCGAGTCGATCCACGTCTCGGCCGGCGGCGACCCGCCGGCGGCGGCGCTTCGCGGGAGGATCGTGCAGACCTCGTTCCTCGGGAGCGTGACGCGTGTCGCAGTCGCCTGCGACTCGGTCTCCGCTCCCATAACGGCATCGCTCTTCGGTCGCGAGCGGCTGGCGGCTCGCGACCTCACTCCGGACATGGAGGTGGCGCTCTGGTGGGACGGTGACGACGCAGTGCTGCTGAAGGAAGAACAACCCCAGGAGGTGCAGTCAAGTGTCGATTAGCGAACGACGGCTGAGCCGGTCCGACCTGCTGAAGGCGGGCGCGACCGGGACGCTCGGCCTCTACCTCGCGGGGACCGCCCGGGGCGGGACCCTCGAGATCGAGGGGACGACCCTCAACTGGCTAACCTGGTCCGACCACTACGCCAACGACCAGCTGAAGGCGGTCAACAAGGCGATCGGTGTGCAGGGCCGCCCGACGCTCTTCTCGGACAACGCCGACGCCTACCTGAAGATCAAGCAGACCGGCAGCCAGTTCGACATCGTGTCGGCCGACGGGCTCTGGGTCCCGAAGTACGTCAAGTCCGGGCTCACCGTCCCCTTCGACCTCTCGTCGCTGCCCGTGTCCAAGCAGCTCTATTCGATCGCGAGGAACTTCCCGTTCTGGAAGGCCGGGTCGAACTACATGGCCTACCCGTTCTCGTGGTCGACGGTGCAGATCTACTACAACCCGAAGTACGTCAAGACGAAGCCGACGTCCTGGCACGCGCTTCTCGACACGAAGTACAAGGGGAAGATCTCGCTCGAGAACATTCCGACCGACGTGATGGCGATCGCCGGCCGGGCGACGGGCGCGAAGAAGCCGTACAACATGACGACGGCGCAGATCTCACGGGCCAAAGCGTTCCTGCAGGACTTCAAGCCGAACGTGCTGAAGCTCGCGTCGCAGAACAACGAGGTCGTCCGCGCGCTCGCGGACGGATCGGCGTGGATCGGAATCACGAACCTCGGGACTGATGACCGCGTGAAGGACGCCGGCGGCCCGGTCGTGAAGGCGGCCTACCCGAAGGAGGGCACGGTCGGCTTCATCGACTCCGAGAACATGATCAAGGCGTCGAAGCACCGTGACGTCTTCGAGAAGTTCATCAACACGACCGAGCAGGCTCCGTGGATCGCGAAGAACTTCCTGACGAACGGCCGCCCGCTGTTCAACGAGAAGGCCTACAAGATCCTGGTCAACCAGGGGCACGGCGACCGTGCCCGTCGGCTGCTCTACAACAGGCCGGATCTCGCCCTGAAGATGACGATCAAGGGTCCGGCCGGCAACGAGCAGGCATACGTCGACGCGTTCAACGAGGTGTTCGGCGCGTAGCTCATGGAGGACGTCGCCGCACCCGTCACTCCCGCCCGGACGGCCGAGACGGCCCCCGGGCGGGGGGTCGGGGCGGCGGTCGGCCAGTACGCCGGCTTCCTGCCGGCGCTCCTCCTCTACGGCGTCTTCTTCCTCGTTCCGCTCGGCCTGATCGTCGCGTACAGCTTCTGGCAGACGATCGACTACGAGGTTGTCCACGACTGGACGTTCGACAACTACCGCTACTTCTTCAGCGTCCCGACCTACGCCCACACGCTGTGGGCGACCCTCTGGGTCTCGTTCGTGGCGACGGCGATCACGATCGCCATGGCGTTTCCCTTCGCGTACTGGCTCGTCCGCTACGTACCCCGCCGGTGGCAGGCGCTCCTGCTCGTCCTCGTGATCCTCCCCTTCTGGACGAGCTACCTGCTCCGCGTCTACTCGTGGATCAACATCCTCGGCCCCGAGGGTGCGATCAACCGCTTCCTGCGCCGGATCGGGCTCATCGACCAGCCGGTGTCGTTCTTCCTCTACGACCGCCCGGCGGTCATCCTCGTCCTGGTCTACCTCTACTTCCCGTTCGCCGCGCTCACCCTGTACGCGTCGCTCGAGCGGTTCGACTGGAACCAGTTCAAGGCGGCGATGGACCTCGGAGCCCCTCCGCGGACCGCCGTCACCCGGATCCTGATCCCGCAGATGAAGCCGGGGATCGTCACCGCGGTGATCTTCGTCTTCATCCCCGTCCTCGGCGAGTACCTCGCGCCCCAGCTCGTCGGTGGGGCGCGCGGGGTGATGATCGGGAACCTCATCGTCAACTTCTTCTCGGGTGCGCAGTACACGCGCGGTGCCGCGGCGGCTCTCCTCATCGCCGGGTTGATCGTGGTGCTGCTCGTGATCTTCCGTCGTTCGCTCCAGGTCGAGGACGCCTATGGCACGCGAGGCTGAAGCGGTCGCGCGCCACGGCGGCCTCGCTCGGGGCCTCTACGGCGTCTGGGCCGTCCTGATCTACGTCTTTCTGTTCGCCCCGATCGTCCTGCTGGTGGCGTTCAGCTTCAACGCGAACCAGTACGGCACGTTCCCGTTCACCGGCTGGACGACCCACTGGTACGGGCAGGTCTTCAGCGACTACCAGATCAAGGACGCGCTCTCGACGACGCTGAAGGTCGCGATCGAGGTGACCATCATCTCGACGGTGGTCGGGACGGCCGCGGCGTTCCCGCTCGTCCGCTCGCGCCTGCCCTTCCGCACGGGGGTCCGGATCGGGATGACGTTGCCGATCATGATTCCGGGCCTCCTGATCGGCGTGAGCCTGCTGATCCTCTTCACGAGCGTCTTCCACTTCCAGCTCTCGCCGCAGACGGCGGTCATCGGTCAGGCGGTGTACACCACGCCGTTCGTCCTTCTCCTCGTCGCCGCTCGGCTCCAGGGGTTCGATCCCGCGCTCGAGCGGGCGGCGAGCGACCTCGGCGCCAACACGTACAAGCGGCTCCGGTACGTCGTGCTTCCGCTGATCGGGCCGGCGGTCTTCGCCGGGGCGTTGTTCGCGTTCACGCTCTCGCTCGACGAGTTCATCATCACGCTGTTCCTCATCGGCGGGCACAACACCCTTCCGATCTACATCTACACGCAGGTCAAGTTCGGGATCACGCCCGAAGTGAACGCGCTCGCCTCGCTCCTCCTCGCCGCGTCACTCGTCCTGATCGCGCTCGCCTTCGTCCTCCCGATCGCCGCGCGCAAGGCCCGGCGGTCGCTCCGGCCGCGACGCGCGTAACCGCGCTCATCGGGTCGTGTGTGCTCGCAGCCGTCGCGGCGGGATGCGGGTCGAGCGAGCGACCGAGCGCATCGGATCGAGCTGACGCTCGAGCCTTCGTCGTCGCGGCGCGGCAGTTCGATCGTGAGGCCCAGACCCTGATCGAGTCCGCCGACCGGCGCACGACGAGGACCTTCCAGGAATGTGCCCTCTTCCGACTCGGGAACACCGACCTTCCTCCGCAGTCGCGTCTCGTCGGCATCACCTACGTCGCGTACTACCAGGCGCTGCTTCCGGCGTATCGGCGCTACACCCTGCGGCTCGATGCCGTGCGAGCCTCCGACCCTGTCCTTCGAGAGGTCGTACGAGCCGCGCACGTTCTCGGCCGCCGCTATCGCGTCGTCGTCGGCGCGCGTCCCGACTACTGCCACGCCCTGCGACAGTGGCGGGCGGCGAACTGGCGCAAGGACTTCAGCGTTATGAGCGCGATCCACGTGAGCCCTCGAGTGTTCGACGAGCGCGGCCACGTCACTCCGGCGGCGATGACGACCGCGGAGGCGGAGATCGCGAGGTCGGGCGACCGCCTGCACGACCTCGGCATCGGGAGCTCCGGCGTGACGGCGTTCCTCCTCGCGACCGACGCCTTCGTCGCGGCGCGCGGGGGCTACACCGCCGTCGCGGGCCTCGCCGGGCCCTGAGCCTCACGCTCGCACGCTGAACCAGCCTCCTCGGCGCGCGCTTTCCAGGCTCGCCTCGACGAGGGCCACTCCATGGTGGCCGTCCGAGAAGCGCGGGAACTCGGACGGCTCTCCCATGATCTCGCGGTAAACCGCGGCGAACAGGTTCCGAAACGCTCCGCCGTACCCCTCGGCGTGGCCCGCGGGGTACTGCGAGAGCAGTTGTGCCGAAGGCGCGTTTGTGAGCGGATCACGCACGACCAGGCGCGCAGGCCCGTCCGCTGGGCGATGGAGGAGGACGTTCGGCTCCTCCTGGTCCCAGGTCAGACCTCCCGTGGTGCCCTCGACCTCGAGCAGGAGCTGGTTCTTACGGCCCGCGACGCCGGCCGAGACCACGAGCGTGCCCGCCTGGCCGCCCTCGAAGCGGAGGAGCAGGACGGCGTAGTCCTCGAGAGGCCCGCCGGAGAAGGACCTGATCTCGGTCCGTACCTCGACGATCCGGAGCCCGGTGGCGTGCTCCGCCGCGTCGAGCCAGTGGGTGCCGAGGTCGGCGATCACGTACGACGGCCCCGATCGCTCCGGGTCGACGCGCCAGCCGGAGGCGGGGAAGAGGATGTCGTCGCAGACATAGCGACCGTGGACGAAGGTCACCTCCCCGACCGTCCCGGCGGCGACCTCCGTGCGCATCTGCTCGACGAGGGGATACCCGCGCACGTGGTAGCAGGTCGCACCCACCCGCTCGTGCTCGAGCGCGGCCTCCACCATGCGTGCGCTCTCGATCGTCGAGACGGCGAGCGGCTTCTCGCAGACGACGTGGAGACCGCGCTCGAGCGCGGCGAGAGCTTGCTCGGCGTGCACGTGGTTGGGTGTGCAGACGTGGAGAACGTCCACGGGCTCCGTGGAGAGGAGCTCCTCGAGATCGGTGTAGAGGCGGCCTTCGCCGAAGGCGGCTGCGCCCTCTGCCGTCCGTCCGCACACCGCCGCGACCTCGACGCCGAGGGCGCGCAGCGCGTGCGCGTGGACACGGCCGATGAACCCGGTTCCGACGATTGCGGCACGCGTCATCTCGAAGCGAGGAACATCCGCGTGAGGACGTCGATGTCCAGCCGCGCTTGCTCGGGCGGGGTCCTGCAGGGCTCGCCGCCGACGATGCAGGCGTGGAAGTGGGCGAGCTCCCTGGAGAAGGCCTCCTCGTACGATGCTGCGATCCGGACGGCGTCCGTCCCTCCCTCGCGCTCGCTATGGCGGTAGACGGTCGGATGCTGCTTGAGCCAGGGCGACGGGAAGGTCAGGGTCCGGACGGAGTCGGCGAAGAAGAACGAGATCGTCTCGCGGTACTCGAACGTATCGAGAAGCTGGATCCAGGCGCCGTCGACGCGAGCGCCGTTGGTCAGGCGGAGCGCGCCCGTCACCGCTCGCCCCTCGTTCCACCAGTCACCCGAGACGACCTCGGCCGGGAGTGGCTCGCCCATCCGCTCGAGCAGCCCGTGGACGAGGTTGAGGTCGTGGAGCAGGCTCCCGAGGTAGCTCTCGGAGAAGGCTCTCACCGTGTCCGGATCGCCCGCGCCGACGGCGGACTCGACCTGTTCCGCCTCCGCCCGGCGCGCGGCCTCGACGACCTCAGTAGGCACGTCGCCGCCGCGAACGATCTCCCAGTCGGCGAAATAGGGCTTGAATTCCGGGTCGTTCACGACCACGCTCACGTACCGGAGCTCGGCGGCAGAGGACGGGAGCTCGGCGAGCATCTGCTCGTACGCGGGGTCGAAGCGCTTCATCGTCCCCACCTGGACGACCCGCGACGCTCGGTCCCGTGCCGCCACGATCGCGTCCGCGTCCGCGAGGGTGATGCACATGGGCTTCTCGACGAAGACGTGCAGCCCGGCGTCGAGTGCGTCGAGGACGGCGCCTGCGTGCGTCCCCGCCGGAGAGCAGATCACAACAGCGTCGACGCCGCCTGCATCGAGCAGTGAGCGGTGCTCGGTGTGAAGGCCGGCGATGCCGTAGCGGGCTCCGAGGGCCTCGCGCACGGTGCGGCTGGGCTCCGCGAGGGCCACCAGCTCGAAGTGCTGCCGCTGTGCCGAGAGATAATGGAGGTGCATCGCCTGAGCGACGAGCCCTCCCCCGACGACGCCGACCCGTACCGTCAAGCAAGCACCGCGTACGCGACCTTCTCGAAAGCGAGGACGATCTCCTCGAGGTCGCCATCCTCGTTCAACGGCGACACGTCGACGTGGATCGCGCGAGCCAGGAGCTCGAGCGTGCGCGGACAGTCGGGCGCGGGCAGGCCGGCGTCGGCGATCGCCTCGAGGACCGGTTGCCAGTACGGGTACACGTGCAGGTCGACGGTCGTCGGGGAGTAGATCGTCGCCGCCTCGACGCCCTCGGCACGGAGAGCGGCGGCGGCCTCGTTTGCCAGCTCGGCCGTGGCGGCGAATGCGACGAGGCAGATGCCCGCGTCGCCTCCGTCATCGTTTGCCCTGCGGAGCGTGAGGCCCGGCAGCGCCCCGATCCGCTCGGCGAGCCACGTCTGGTTGGCGCGCATTCTCTCGAGGAGCCCGTCGAGACGGGTCAGTTGCACACGCGCGACGGCGCCCTGCAGCTCGGAGGCGCGGAAGTTCCAGCCGGCGAAGCGCGGGAGCCCGGTGCCCCGCCGTACCGATCCCGCGCAGTCGTGCACGTCGATCGCGAGGTCGTAGAGGTCCTCGCGGTCGGTGATCAGGACGCCGCCCTCTCCCGTCGTGATGATCTTGTTGAACTGGAGGCTGAACGCTCCGGCGTCCCCGAAGGTGCCGAGACGCCGACCATGGAAGGTCGCGCCCGCCGCCTGGCACACGTCCTCGACGAGCGCGAGCCCGTTCTCGCGGGCGATCGAGGTGAGCGCCTCCATGTTCGCCGGCGCTCCACGCATGTGGACCGGGAGGATCGCCTTGGTCCGCGGAGTGAGCCTGCGGATCACGTCCTCGGGGTCGAGCGTGAGCGACTCGTCCACCTCGGCAAGCACCGGCACGGCTCCGGAGGCGATGACTGCGTTGGGCGTGGCATTCCACGTGTATGCGGGGACGATGACCTCGTCTCCTCGATCGACGCCCGCGCCGATCAGAGCGCAGATCAATGCCGACGAGCCCGCGTTGACGCAGAGCGCATGGCGCGAGCCGAGATGCGCCGCGAACTCGTGCTCGAAAGCGGCGACCTCGTTCGGACCGTCGCCGACGCCGTAGTACCGGAACACGTTCTTGCTCCGGATGACGCGGCCGAGGGCGGCGAGCTCCTCGTCGCCGAGCTCCATGCCGCCCGGAAACATGGGCCACTCCGGACGTGTCCGCGCGGGCGAGCCACCGTCTCGGGCGAGCGTCAGGTCGAGGCGCGTCTGCGTCACGTCGTCGGCATTCTGGACACTCACCAGCCGGCGCGCTGGCCCCGCTTGCCCTCGAGCACGCGCTCGCGCGCGTCGGAGACCTCGGACCGCGGGGTGATCTCGGGCACCGCGACCTCCCAGAACGCTCCGCCCGGAGTCCAGTCGTGAGGGGCGGTGCGGACGACGATCACGGTGCTCGTCTCCCGCTCCCTCGCCCGCTCGAACGCGCTCTCGAGCTCGGCGAGGTTCGTCGCCTCCTCGGCCTCGCAGCCGAGCGAGCGCGCGTGCGCGACCCAGTCGACCGCTCGATAGCCGGGGCGGACGTCCTCGAACATGTTGTTGTAGGGCGCTCCGCCCTCCCCGACCTGGAGGCGGTGGATGACGGCATACCCCCCGTTGTCGCAGAGCACGACGATCAGCTTGTCGCCGGCGAGCGTCGCGCTGTAGAGCTCGGAGTTGAGCATCAGATACGAGCCGTCTCCCGCGAACGCGATCACCTCGCCGTCCCGGCGGGCCATGCGCGCGCCCCAGGCCCCGGCGAGCTCGTATCCCATCGTCGAGTAGCCGTACTCGCAGTCGAACGTGCCCACCCCCTTCGCGAGCCAGTTGACGTTCATCTCCCCGGGCAGGCCACCGGCAGCCGTGAGTGCGAGGTCGCCCGCGCCCGCGAGCCTGTTGATCGCGCCCACCACCTGCGCGTAGGAAAGTTCGCCGGCGGTCGAGGCGGCGGTCCGCTCGGCGACGAACGCGCGGAACGCATCTTTCTCGGCCTGTGCGCGAGCCGACCACGCCTCGGTCGCCTGCCAGCCGGGTAGGGCGTCGGAGAGAGCGTCGAGACCTTCGCGCGCGTCGGCGACGAGCGGCACGCCGAGATGCTTCGATGCGTCGAAGCGCGCGACGTTCAGCGACACGATGCGCGTGCCCTCGCCGAACACGGTCCAGGAGCCGGTCGTGAAGTCCTGGAGACGCGTGCCGACGGCGAGCACGACGTCGGCTTCGGCCGCGAGGCGATTGGCATGGTCGCAGCCCGTGACTCCGACGGGGCCGATCCAGGCGGGATCGTCCGCGACCAGGCACGCCTTCCCTGCCATCGTCTCGACGACCGGCAGTCGATGCCGCTCGACGAACGTCCGCAGGGCGTCCTCCGCGAGTGAGTAGTGCACCCCTCCACCCGCGATCACGAGGGGGCGCTCCGCTCGCCGCAGCGCTTCCGCTGCGCGCGCGAGCTCACCGACGTCCGGCCGCGGCCGTCTGAGCTCGTGGACGCGGGGCTCGAAGAACGTTTCGGGGCAGTCGAAGGCCGCACTCTGGACGTCCTGTGGGAGCCCGATGAACGCCGGGCCGCAGTCGGCCGGGTCGAGCATCGTCTCGACCGCGAGGGGCAGGCTCTGGAGCACCTGCGCGGGCGCGACGATCCGGTCCCAGTAGCGCGTCACGGCCCGGAAGGCGTCGTTCACAGTCGTCGACGGAGACCCGAAGTGCTCGACCTGCTGCAGCACGGGGTCGGGCAGGCGGCTCTGGAAGGTGTCGCCGGAGAGCAGCAGGAGCGGGAGCCTGTTCGCGAGCGCCGCCGCAGCGGCCGTGACCATGTTCGTGGCTCCCGGGCCGATGGAGGACGTCGCGACCATGATCTGGCGCCGCCGCATCGCCTTCGCATAGGCGACCCCGGCGAGGGCCATGCCCTGCTCGTTCTGCCCCCGGTGGACCGGGAGGACGTCGCGCACCTCGTCGAGCGCATTGCCCAGCCCGAGCACGTTCCCATGGCCGAAGATCGCGAAGACGCACGGGAAGAGCGGCGCCTCCTCGCCGTCGAGGACCGTCCGCTGCGCCACGAGGAAGCGGACGATCGCCTGGGCCACGGTCACTCTGACCGTGCTCATGCGGGGCCCTCCGCCGTCGTCAATGGAACCCGGGGGTCGAGCTCCTGGGTCGCCCACGTCTCGCGAATCCACGCCTGCGAGGGGTCGTCCACGAACTCCATACGCCTGCCCGGCTCGGGTCCGGCCATGACGTTGAGGTAGTACATCGGATAGCCGGAAGCGGCGGCACACGGCCCGTGGTACCCGCGGGGGACGAGGAAGACGTCGCCGTCCCTGACGGTGACGGTCGCGTCGATCGAGCCGTCGTGCGTGTACGTGCGATGGATCCCGTACCCCTGCGGCGCGTAGTCGACCGAGCCCGCACGTCCGATCCTGAAGTAGTAGATCTCCTCGTTCCAGACCGGGCTTCCCTCCGTGTCGTCGTGCTTGTGCGGCGGATACGACGACCAGTTCCCGTCGGGCGTGAAGAGCTCGCAGCAGATCAACTTGTCCGCGCCCTCGAACGCGTCGGGCGTGAGGAAGTTCACGACCTGCCTCGTCGCGTTGCCCGAGCCTCGGGTCTCGACCGCGACGTCCTCCGCGGCGACGGCGACCGGCTCGAGGCGTCGGGTCGCTCGCGCGGACGCGACGGCGAGCTCGCAGCCGGCCGCGCTGGTCAGGCGGGCCTGGGCATCCATGGGAACGTAGGCCCAGTCGGTGACACGCGCGAAGACCGAGCGCCGGCCCTCGAGCTCGAGGCGCTGCCCGTCGACCTCGACGACGACGCTGCTCCCCGAGAGAGGAAGGAGCGCCACCTCGTCACGATCGGTGTCGAGCACGCGGCTCTCGCCGGCCGAGAGACGGATCACGCGCAGCCCGCAGAGCTCCCAGCCCGCGGACTCCGGTGTGACGACGACGGGGTCGCCACCGTCGGTCGCGGTCCCGGTCGGGAGGTGGAGCTCAGCGCCGCGCACGGCTCGCCTCGAGGAGAGCCTCGACCTCACTCTCGGTCGGCATCGCGTCCGCGCAGAGTAGGCGCGAGGCGACGAGGGCTCCGGCGGCGTTCGCGAACTCGACAGCCTCGACCGCCGGCCGGCCGGCGAGGAGACCGTGGCAGAGCGCGCCGCCGAACGCGTCCCCCGCGCCGAGGGCGGAGACGACGTCGACCCGGACCGGCGGAACCGACGTGCGTGCGTCTCGGGTGGCGACGAGCACGCCCTCGCTGCCGAGCTTCACGACCGCCAGCTCGACACCGCGCTCGAGGAGGGCATCCGCTGCGGCATCGGGATCGTCGGTGTCGACTGCGATCTCGCACTCGACGCGGTTGCCGATCGCGGCCGTCACGGAGTCGATGGTCGAGCCGATCTCCGTCCGCGCCTCGTCCTCGGACGTCCAGAACGACGGCCGGTAGTCGAGGTCGAGGATCGTGTGCGTCTTGCGACCACGGGCCGCGAGCATCGCCCGGACCGTACCGCGCGATGGCTCGACGGCGAGTGAGCCGGCGCTGATCCAGAGAATGGGGACGTCACGGGCCAGGTCCAGGTCGACCTCGTCGACGGTGACGGTCGCATCCGGCGCCTGCGGCTCGCGGTAGAAGACGAACTGCGGCTCCTCGGGCGGGTCCATGACCGCGACGACGATCGGCGTCCTGAGCGACGGATGCGTCCCGACGAAGCGTGTGTCGACGCCGAACTCCTCGTCGAGCGCGTGCCGCACGTACTCGCCGAGGCCGTCGTCACCGACCTTCGTGAAGACGGCCGAGCGCCGTCCGAGCCGCGCGGCCGCAACGGCGACGTTGGTGGGGCTGCCCCCGATCGATTTCTGGAACCTGCGCGCGGCGACGAAGTCCGCGTTCGGCTCCTCGGCGTAGAAGTCGACGCCCACGCGGCCGACGGTCAGGAGCTCGAGCTCGCGGTTCATTCGCCGGGAGTCTGCGTTTCCAGCGCGTGCGTGAGCTCGTCGAGCTCTGCCCCGCCGGCCATCTGCCGGACGAGCTCGTCCCGCGTGACGCGACCCTTCGCGTAGTCACCGATCACCCGTCCGCGGTTCAGCAGGATGAAGTGGTCGCCCACGGGAAACGCATGGTGGGGGTTGTGGGTGATGAAGATGACGCCCACGCCGCGCTCCTTCGCTTGGAGGATGTACCGGAGGACGATTCCGGCCTGCTTCACGCCCAGCGCCGAGGTCGGCTCGTCGAGGATGAGCACGCGTGCCCCGAAGTAGATCGCCCGTGCGATTGCGACCGCCTGTCGCTCCCCACCCGACAGCGTCCCGACGGGCTGCTCCGGGTCGCGGACGTCGATGCCCATCTGGGCCATCTGCTCGCGCGCGGTTCGCTTCGCGAACGCCTGGTCGATCGGACCGAGCGGAAAGTTCCATCTGCGCGGCTCCTCGCCGAGGAAGAAGTTCCTCCAGATCGACATGAGCGGGCACATCGCGAGGTCCTGGTACACGGTCGCGATGCCGAGGGCGCGGGCGTCGCGGGGAGAGTCGAACAGCACCTCCTCGCCGTCGACGAGCATGCGGCCTCCGTCCTGCCGGTGGACGCCGGACACGATCTTGATGAAGCTCGACTTGCCCGCGCCGTTGTCGCCGAGGATGCAAGTGACCTGCCCTGCGTCGACGTGCACCGACACGTCCTTCAGCGCGACCACGTTTCCGAAGTGCTTGGAGACGTTCTCGACCTCGAGCAGGTGCGTCCCGTTCGTCGTGCCCGCCGTCTCGCTCATCCCGCCCTCTGTGCACGGCCGCGGATCAGCGTGTTCAGCATCACTGCGAGGAAGAGGATGACGCCCTGGAAGGTGAAGGTCCAGTTCGAGTCCCACTGGGCGTAGACGATCCCGAGCTGCACCATGCCGAGCATCGCCGCGCCGAAGAACGTTCCGATCACCGACCCGTACCCGCCGGTCAAGAGGCAGCCGCCGACCACTGCGCAGATGATGAAGATGAACTCGAGTCCGATGCCCTCTTTCGACTGCATCGATCGGAGCTCGAGCGCCTCGATGATTCCCATGAGCGCAGCAGTAGCCGAGGTCATCATGAAGAGGATCACCTTCGTCCGTGCGACCGGCACGCCGACGTTTCGGGCCGCGACCGCGTCGCCTCCCGCCGCGTAGATCCAGTTGCCGAAGCGGGACTTGGCGAGGAGCCAGGCGCCGACGATCGTGATCCCGATCCACCAGAGCACCTTCACCTTGAAGTCGTACCGGGAGAACTCCGAGGCGAGGAACCTCCGTGCCGAGTCGAACCCTCCGGCCGAATCGATGTCCTGGATCGCGGTCGTCCCGGTCAGCTTGAGGGTCAGTGCGGCGTTGATCCCCTGGAGGATGAAGAACGTCGCGAGGGTGACGATGAAGCTCGGGAGCCGTGTGCGGACGACGGTGATGCCGTTCAGAAATCCCACCGTCAGACCGAACAGCAGCACGATCGCCATCGCAGGCCAGATGTTCATGTTCCCGTTTGTGGCGAGATAGCCGAGCAGGAGCCCGGAGCTCCCGATCATCACGCCGGCCGAGAGGTCGAACTCGCCGCCGATCATGAGCAGGGCGACCGGCACCGCCACGATGCCGTACTGCGCCGCCTGGTCGGTCCAGCTCGCCCAGATACCGGGGTCCGTCGCCCAGCCGACGTCGCTGGCGAAGTACGAGAAGCCGATGAAGACCGCGACCGCTCCGAGGAACGCGCCGATGTCGGGACGGCCGAGCAGGCGCTTGCCGAGCCCGATGTCGACGAGCCGCTCGTCGCCGGGAGGAGGCGGTGTTGCCGTCGCGGTCTCTGGTTGGGCGCTCATCTCTCGCGGTCACGCTCGTCGCGCCCGTGGACGCGGCGAACGGGTGGGCGGCGAGCGCCGCCCACCCGCGATCCGTTCTAGCGCGTGCCCTTCTTCGCGAGCGCCGCGATGCGCGAAGCGTTCGTCTTGTTGATGATCCCGGGGCCGGTCAGGACGGGCTGGCCGTTCCCGACGGTGTTCAGGTTGGTCACGTAGAGCATCCCGAAGACGACCGGGAGGTATCCCTGGAGGTATTGCTGCTGGTCGATAGCGAACAGCAGCCGTCCCTTCTGGATCTGGGCAATCGCGCCGCCCACGTCGAAGGTGCCTGCCTTCGTGCCCTTCGGGATCACGTCCAGGCACGGGATCGTGACGTCCGGGTCGAGACCGAGGAAGCCGTCGAGCTTCTTGTCCGCCTTGAACGCCGCCGACACCTTCGTCTTCGTGCCGGGGATGTCCGACTTCGCGTTGGGGATGGTCAGGATCTTCACGCCGCCTGCGCCGAGGATCTTCTTCACGCCGTTCGCGCGCTGCACGAGGCCTGAGTTCGACGCTTCGTGGATGACGATCAGGACCTTCTTGGCTCCTGCGGCCTTGAACTGCTTCCCGGCGCCCTGCCCGGCGATGTCTTCGGTCTGGCCCACGTGGACCATGTACGTCGGCAGGCTGTCGAAGGCGCCTAGGCCCGAGTTCACGGTGATGATCTCGATGCCCTTTCTGGACGCGGCGGTGAGCGAGCCCTTGAGCGCGCTCGCGTCCGGTACCGAGGTGGCGATGACCTTCGCCTTGGCGGCGATCGCGGCGTTGATTCCCGACACCTGCTTCGCCACGTCGTTGTTGGCGTAGACCTGGGTCACTGACACGCCGCGGGACTTCAGGTCCTTCGCCGCCTGGTCGACGCCGCGCTTGAAGACGGACCAGAACGCGCCCGTGTCGCCGTGAGTGACGACGGCGATCTTCACGCTTCCGGCTTCCGCTGCGCCGAATGCCTTGGCCGTCGGGCCGAGGAGCGTCGCGCCGGCGGCCAGCAGGCCTCCCCTGACCATGAGGTCGCGGCGGCTCAACGCCCCGTTTGCGATGTCGTGCTCGCTCATGTCCTACTCTCCTTTCCTCTCGTCTCGCCTGCCGATGTCGGAGTTGCAACGTACGCGTCGTCGAGGAGCCGCCGCAGGAACTCGATGCTTCGGCGAACGTCGTCGATCGGCCCCTCGCCGGGCGGAATGTCCGCCGACGGGAGCGCGCAGTCCTGCTCGAGGACGTACTTCCCGCGGTAGCCCGCCGCCTCGAGCGCACGGACCGTCTCGGCGACCGGTGCCGAGCCCGCTCCGAGAGGCCGGAAGAGCCCAGCCTGCACCGCCTGGACGATCGCCAGGTCGCCGTTCCGGAGCTGCTCTGCGATCGGCGCCGCGACGTCCTTGAGGTGCACGTGCGCGATTCTGCCACCGCCGGTCTCGGCAAACCACGCGGGATCGGTCTCGCCCAGCACGAGATGCCCCGTGTCGAGGCAGAGCCGGACGTCGCTTCCGTCGAGCAGGCGCTCGACATCCTCCCGCTCCTGGACGAGGGTGCCCCAGTGCGGATGCGCGACCTGTGTCAGCCCGTGAGCGGCCGCGACCTCGTCGAGCTGCGTGAAGCCGTCGAAGATCGCGTGCCAGTGCTCGTCGCTCAGCGGGATCCGGGGCGACCACTCGAGATCGACGACGACCGCCGACACGAGGAACTTCGCGCCCGCCGCCTCGAACAGCTCGCCCACGCGATGCGCCGCTGCGATCGACGCCTCGTGCTGCGACCGGTCGTGGAGGACGACCGGCAGGAAGCCGCCGATGAGCTCGAGGCCGTGGCGCTCGAGGAGCGCGGAGATCTCCGAGGCCGATGTGCCCAGGTAGCCGTCCGGCCCCGCCTCCGTCGCTCGCAGACCGATTGATGCCATCTCCGAGAGCACGCGGTCAGGCGGGAGCTCGGCGCCCCAGCCCGGTACTTCGCACACACCCCATGAGATCGGCCCGCCCACGAGTCGCTCGAGGCTCGACGGCATATGGCTGGAGTCTCCGGTCGTCCCGGGGCGCGTGTCAAGCAGGTGCGGGCCGCAGTCTCCGGGAGGCGAGCGTCGCGACGAGCCCGAGCCCGAACGAGACGGCGAAGCTCGGCACCGTGGCTCCGATCGGCCAGTCGGGCGGTGAGAGCTTCTCGACGGTGTCGACCCACCACGTGGGCCCGGTCGGATAGAGCCACTGGTAGAGGCAGAACCCGGCGATCCAAGCCGCGACGAGGCCGGGCCTCCACGCCGGCGCCTCGAAGAAGTCCGCCGGCCGGTAGTGGCGTCCGCTCGCCAGCCAGTCGGCGAGCAGCACAGCGAAGAGCGGGACGAAGAACGAGCCGAGGAGGAGGAGGAACGTCTGGTAGGCGACGAGGTTCACCACGAGCGCACCGACGGTCGCGACGGCGGTGACCGTCGCGATGAGGAGGGGCTGAGGAGCACGCGGGACGAGGTTCTGGACGGAGACCGCTGCCGAGTACACGTTCGCGAATGCCTCGTCCGTCTCCGTCACGACGAGCGCGAAGAGCGCGAGCATGGCCGCGAAACCTCCCGCGGCAACCGCTGTCGGAAGGGCGGCCGGATCGCTCAGGTCGCGTGAGAGCACGAGGACCACGCCAAGCACGAGGAGCCAGGCGTCAGGGACGAGATAGCCGAGACCCGTTCCCGTGAACGCGCTCCGTGGGCTCGTCGAGAAGCGGGTGTAGTCGGCCGCGTACGGGATCCACGAGACCGTGATCCCGACGACGACGTCCGCGCCCTGCCAGGTCGAGAGCCCGCCGGTGCCGGGCGCGTTCCAGAGCGTGCCGAGGTCGGCGCCGTGGAATGCCCACCACGAGAGGTACACGATCGCGACGGGCACGGCCCAGACGGCGATCTTGCGGACGAACCTGCGCACGAACCCGATCGGCCCGAGAAGCGCGAGCGTCAGCGTCAGCGCTCCGAAGACGAGCGTCCACAGCCACTGCGCCCGGAAGTGGAAGACCCGGTCGGAGAGCGCTGCGGCCGCGCTCGCGATGACGAGCAGCTCGAAGATCGACCAGCCAACGCCCTGGAGGACGTTGACCCCGGTCGGGAGGTACGAGCCTCGCCGCCCGAGCGGGGCTCGCATCAGCACCATCCCGGGCACGCGCGCGTCCGCGCCGATCGCGGCCGCGACCGCGAGCATCGCGTTCCCGATCAGGCAGCCGACGACGATGGCGACGATCGCCTGCGGCAGTGAGAGCGCGGGGACGAGAGCGGCCCCGGCGACGATCACGAGGAGCGAGACGCCGAGGTTTCCCCACAGGAGACCCGTGTCCAATCCGCCGAGGACGCGCAGCCGCTCGGGCACCGGCTCGATCCCCCAGCTGCCGGGGATGCGCTCGTGGACGTCCACTCGCGCGAGCCTACCCGCGCCGGAGAGGGAGAATCCCCGGCGTGCCAATCCCACGCTACTTCGTCGTCGCGGAGTCGCGGCACGAGCTGCAGAACCCGACCTCGGAGGAAAAGCTCGTTCTGCTCGGCGAGCGCCTCGACCTGCGTCCCGGAGCGCGCGTCCTCGACGTCGCCTCGGGCCGCGGCGGCCCGGCTCTCCTCCTCGCCCGCACGTTCGAGTGCTCCATCGTGGGGATCGAGCTGAGCCCGGACTTCCATGCGACCGCCGCCGAGCGTGCGGCCGAGCGTGGGCTCTCGCACCTCGTCTCGTTCACGCTCGGCGATGCCTCACAGGTGGACCTCCCCCGGGATGCCTACGACGCGGCCCTCTGCCTCGGTGCGAGCTTCGTGTACGGGGGCCTGGGCCAGACCGTCGCCGCGCTTGCTGCTGCCGTGCGGCCGGGCGGTCATGTCGTCGTGGGCGAGCCGTACTGGCGCTGTCTGCCGCTGCCCGACGACTACGCGGACCGCGACGATCCGTGGACGACACTCGAGGAGACGGTGAACGTGTTCGAGGAGAGCGGCCTTCCCGTCGTGTCCGTGATCGCGTCCTCGGAGGACGACTGGGACCGGTACGAGACGCTCCACTGGCTCGCCGTCGAGGAGTGGCTTGCCGTGAACGCGAGCGACCCGAGCGCGGACGAGATTCGCACGCGCCACCGGCGCTGGAAGAGCGTTTACCTCCGCCATGGCCGCGACTACTGCGGGTGGGCGATCTTCGTCGCCTGGAAACGGCCCTAGCCTGCGAGCAGGCGCCGAAGCACGAAGGGGAGGATGCCTCCGTGCCGCAGGTATTCGCGCTCGCGGGGAGTGTCGAGACGAACGATCGCGCGGAACTCCTTCTCGTCCGCGCGAACCGTGACCTCGTCCGCCTCCCCGTCAGCGACGCCGAGGATCGAGTACTCCTCCTTCCCGGTGAGACCGAGCGACTCGCGGCTCTCGCCGTCCGCGAACTGGAGCGGGAGGATCCCCATCATCAGCAGGTTCGAGCGATGGATCCGCTCGTAGCTCTCGGCGATCACCGCGCGCACGCCGAGGAGCTTCGGTCCCTTCGCGGCCCAGTCGCGTGACGACCCGGACCCGTACTCCTTCCCGGCGAGCACCACGAGCGGGACGCCTTCCGAGCGGTAGCGCTCGGCGGCTTCGAAGATCGTGGTCTCCTCGCCGTCCGGGAGGTGCACGGTCCAGGTGCCCTCCGACCCGGGGACGAGCTGGTTGCGCAGCCGGACGTTGGCGAACGTTCCGCGCACCATCACCTCGTGGTTCCCGCGACGCGAGCCGTACGAGTTGAACTGCTTCCGCTCGACTCCGTGCTCGAGGAGGTACGTGCCAGCAGGTGAGTCGGGCTTGATCGCTCCTGCCGGAGAGATGTGATCGGTGGTGACCGAGTCGCCGATCGCGACGAGGCAGCGCGCGCCGACGACGTCCTGGACGACGTCCGGCTCTTTCGGCATGCCGTCGAAGTACGGCGGCCGGCGGACGTAGGTCGACTCCGGGTCCCAGGCGAAGAGCTCGCCCGCGGGGACGGGAAGCTCGCGCCATGCGTCGTCGCCCGTGAAGACGTCGGCGTAGGTGTCGAGGAACATCTGCTCTCCGATCGACCCGGCGACGGTCTCGCGCACTTCGTCGGGTGACGGCCAGATGTCCGCGAGGTACACGTCCTCGCCGTCGCGCCCGACCCCGAGCGGTTCGGTTGCGAGATCGAGGTCCATGCGCCCGGCGAGCGCATAGGCGACGACGAGCGGGGGCGACGCGAGGTAGTTCGCCTTGACCTCGGAATGGATGCGCGCCTCGAAGTTCCGGTTCCCGGAGAGGACGGCGCAGACGACGAGGTCACCCTCGGCCACTCCCTGCGAGATCGGCTCGGGGAGAGGACCCGAGTTCCCGATGCAGGTGGTGCAGCCGTAGCCGACGGTATTGAACCCGAGCTCCTCGAGGTACGGCGTCAGCCCGGCCTCGTCGTAGTAGCGCGTCACGACCTTCGACCCGGGGGCGAGGCTCGACTTCACCCACGGCTTTCGCTCGAGCCCGCGCTCGACCGCCTTCTTCGCCAGCAGGCCGGCACCCACCATGACTGCCGGATTCGACGTGTTCGTGCACGAGGTGATCGCGGCGATGACGACGGATCCGTGGTCGAGGTGGAACGTCTCTCCGTCGAGCGTCGCCTCGATCGGCGAGCGTTCGGCGAGGACCAGCGGCGGCGCGGCCGAGATGTCGGCCCGGTCGACCTCGGGCGCGTGGCCGGGCGCGCTCGACGCGAGCGGGTCGCTCGCCGGGAACGTCTCGGCCACCGCCTCGTCGTGCGCGTTGCCGTAATCCACCCCGAACGTCGGCAGCGCCTGGAGGAACGCCTGCTTGGCTCCGCTCAGCGGGACCCGGTCCTGCGGGCGGCGCGGCCCCGCGAGCGACGGCTCGACCGAGGAGAGGTCGAGCTCGAGCACCTGCGAGTACGTGGGAGGCTCGTCCGGCTCGTGCCACAGCGCGTTCTCCTTGCAGTACGCCTCGACGAGCCCGACGCGCTCGTCGGGCCGCCCGGTCAGCCGGAGGTAGGCGAGCGTTTCGGCGTCGACGGGGAAGAAGCCGCACGTCGCGCCGTACTCGGGGGACATGTTCCCGATGGTCGCCCGGTCGGCGAGAGGAAGGCCCTCGAGCCCGTGACCGAAGTACTCGACGAACTTCCCGACGACGCCCGCCTCGCGCAGGATCTGGGTGACCGTCAGGACGAGGTCGGTCGCGGTCGCCCCGTCCGGCAACTTGCCCGAGAGCCGGAACCCGACGACCTGAGGCACCAGCATCGAGATCACCTCGCCGAGCATGGCCGCCTCGGCCTCGATCCCGCCGACCCCCCAGCCGAGAACACCGAGCCCGTTCACCATCGTCGTGTGCGAGTCGGTCCCGACGAGCGTGTCGGGGAATGCGACGCCGTCTCGCTCGTCGACGACACGCGCGAGGAACTCGAGGTTGACCTGGTGGACGATCCCCGTGCTCGGCGGGACGACCTTGAAGTCGTCGAACGCGCCTTGCCCCCAGCGCAGGAACGCGTACCGCTCGCGGTTCCGCTCGAACTCGAGCTCGGCGTTCCGGAAGATCGCGAGCTTGGTCGCGTACTCGTCGACTTGCACCGAGTGGTCGATGACGAGCTCGACCGGAAGCTGCGGATTGATCCTCTGCGGGTCGCCTCCGAGGTCGTGCATGGCGTCGCGCATGGCGGCGAGGTCGACGACGGCGGGGACCCCGGTGAAGTCCTGCAGGAGCACGCGGCCGGGCGCGAAGGAGATCTCCTGTGCCGGCTCCGCGCTCGCCGCCCAGCCGGCGACCGCCTCCACGTCCGCTCCTGTGACCGTGACGCCGTCCTCGTGGCGGAGGACGTTCTCCAGCAGAATCCGCAGCGTGTATGGGAGCCGGAGCACGTCGAACCGGCTCTGCAGCGCCTCGACGCGGAAGATCTCGAGCGTCCGGTCACCGACGTCGAGCCGCCCGCGGGCTCCGAAGCTGTCTGGATGGGCCATCTCCTCGATTGAATCAACTCGGCGCCGGGTCAGGCGAGACATGGGAAGCGCGAACGAACGCGTCGGGAAGGAGACGACGAAGCGGACGAGCCCGCGCTACCCGGCGACGCCGGTGTCTTCCCCGGCCTGGCGCGCACCGACTGCGATCCCGCCGAAGACCGTGAACCCGTCCAGCGTCAGCGTCGGTGGGTCCTCGGTGTCGACTGGGGGGTGCTGCACTGCGACTCCGCCGACGATCGCATTCGCATTCGACTCCACCTTCCAGCCTGCCGGAACCCGAAGAGCAATCCCGCCGAAGAGAGAATGGACGCTGAGGTGGGCACCCGGTGCGAGTTGCGCCTCGCGGAGATCGACCGCGATCCCGCCGAACCAGGCGAGTATCGACCCGCCGCGGAACGCCTGCGCCGTGCTCTTCAGGTCGATACCGTCGAAGATCGCGACGAGCGCGACCTCGTCGCTCTCGGCGTCGCCGCGGGAAGGGACGAGACGACGCGCGACCGCTGCAGCGCCGGCGAATCCCGCGAAGGCACCGAGCAGGACGAGCCCGAAACTCTTCAGGACGCGCACCAATCGAGCCTACTCCGAGCGCTCGAGGCGGCGCAGAGCAGCGGAGACGCGTCGCTAGCATGGCGGCCATGGAAGCCGACGCGATCCGAGCCGTTCTCGAGCGGGCGTTCCCCGGCGCCACCGAGCTGGACGTCGAGGACAGAACCGGTACGGGGGACCACTTCCAGGTGACCGTCGCAAGCAGCGAGTTCGACGGGCTGTCGCTGCTCGACCAGCACCGGCGCGTGAACGACGCACTCGCCGTACCGCTTCGCGATGGCTCGATCCACGAGCTCAGAATCAGAACTCGAACCGGGCCGAAGCCTTGAATCGTCCGGTCCGAGTTCCGACGAAAGGAACCGCATGAAGACGCTACGGGAGCAGATCGAGGGAGTCATCCGCGACGAGCCGGTCACGCTCTTCATGAAGGGCACGCCGCAGATGGTCATGTGCGGCAACTCGTATCGCGCGCTGAACGCGCTGCACGCCGCGAGCGCGCCGATCACGACCGTCGACATCCTTCCCGATCCGCGTATCCGGCAGGAGCTGTCGGACGTCTCGGGCTGGCCGACGATTCCCCAGGTCTTCGTCAAGGGCGAGCTGATCGGCGGGGCCGACATCACCGAGGAGCTGCTCGAGTCCGGCGAGCTCGTGAGGAAGCTCGACGAGGCGCTCGGCACGGACCGTGCCCAGGACGTCAAGGTCGTCGCGCTCGAGCTCGCCTAGGAGATTTCCCTCGCCTTCCATTTCCCAGTCGCCTGAGTACGCTGCGACTGGGGAAAGGGGAGGAATGCTCGATCGACTGGGCACGTGGTACGCGACGCAGTGCGACGGCGAGTGGGAGCGCGAGTACGGCATCACGCTGGGGACGCAGGAGCACGGCGGCTGGCACCTGCGCGTCGATCTCGTCGGCACGGAGCTGGCAGGCGACGAGCTCGCCCGCGACCTGCTCGCGAGGGGCGAGGACGACTGGGTCGAGGTCTGGAGCGACGGCTTCACGTTCGACGCGATGGGCGGCCCGGGGAACCTGAGCGAGCTGCTCGACGCCTTCTCGCGCTTCGCCGACAGCCGCGTCACACCCGGGTGATGAACACGCGCATTGCGAGCTCGCTCGAGGAGCGAGAACCCGCAACGACGATTTAACAGCCTGCAACCTGCGATTCACGGAGGCGGGGCTATAACGGATGCCGCATGCCCGTCCGCCGAGCCCTGCGCCCGTTCGCCGCTCTTCTCGCGACAGCCGTCCTCGGAGGCGCTGTCGCAGTCGGTGTCGTAGCGCTCCTCGGCGACCTCGGCGGGGACACGACGATCGTCACGCAGACGGTCGCCGCGTCGACGTCCGACCCGGCGTTCGTCGGGGCTCCGATGAGCATCAACGAGATCTATCGGCGTTCGGCTCCCGGCGTCGTCCAGGTCACGTCGACGACGAGATCGAGCGCTCCCAACCCGTTCGGGGACCGCTTCTCGAGCCCGCCGGTCCAGGCGCTCGGGTCGGGCTTCGTCATCGACAAGGCCGGCCACATCGTCACGAACTACCACGTCGTCGAGGGAGCGGACGATATCAAGGTGAGCTTCTCGAACCAGGACACCGTCACGGCGAAGGTGGTCGGGACAGATCCGTCCACCGACCTCGCCGTGCTTCGCGTGAACGAGACCGCGAGCGCGCTGACACCGCTGACGCTCGGCGACTCGGATCACATGGAGGTCGGAGACGAGGTCGTCGCGATCGGGAACCCGTTCGGGCTCGATCGAACGGCGACCGCAGGAATCGTCAGCGCTCTGCAGCGGGGCATCACCGCTCCGAACGGCTACACGATCGACCACGCGATCCAGACCGACGCCCCGATCAACCACGGCAACTCGGGTGGTCCGCTCCTGAACACCCGCGGTCAGGTCGTGGGCGTGAACAGCCAGATCGAGACCGGCGGGTCCAGCCTCTCCGGCAACGTCGGGATCGGGTTCGCGATCCCCTCGAACACGGTCAAGAACGTGGTCGCCCAGATCCTGCGCACGGGGAGCGTCGCGCACGCGTACCTCGGGATCGTGGGCCAGGACATCACGCCGACGCTGGCCGACAACTACAAGCTTCCGGCGAACGCCGGCGTCCTCGTCGCGACGGTGCGTCACGGCAGCGGCGCCTCGAAGGCCGGGATCAGGGCCGGCAAGACGCACGTCGTCGTCGCCGGCGAGACGTACGTGCTCGGAGGCGACATCATCGTCGCCGCCGACGGCAAGCCAATCTCCTCGATCGACGAACTCCGCGACGCGATCGCCGCGCACAAGCCCGGCGACAGGATCAAGCTGGTCGTCCTGCGCGGCGCGAAAAGAACGAGCGTGCGCGTCACGCTCGGGCGGCAGCCCGCTTCCCCCCAGGGCTAGTCGCGATCGGGCCCCGAGCCATCGGGGCCTGATCTATCTCCGGCATGGGGCCCGACCGCCTGCCCGGGCCCCTGCCGACCTTCCTCGCCTGCGACGAGATCGGCGCCTCGCGCGAGCTCCTCGTCCGTGATCCGGTAGCCACGCGCGATCAGCGCGCGCTTGCTCTCCTCCAGCCACGGCGGCTCGCCCCGGAACATGGGCTCGAGCGCATCCTCGCCTGCAGTCGCTCGGACGACCACGCGCGGCACCTGGCGGTCGTGCCTGAAGGGGAACGCCGTCGAGGCGAATCGCTCCTCGAGCTGCGCTCGAAGCTTCCGCCGCCGCCAGGGGAGCGCCGCAGCCGTCGATGCGGCGACGATGTCCTCCCGCAAACGATGCAGCTCCTCGACCGAGAGATCGCGCTCGTCCGCGTAGCGCTCCTCGAGGAACGTGTTGCGGTTGATCGCGACGCGCATGAGACGTGTAATCAGCTCGGGGTAATGCGCCGGCTCGCCTTTCCGGTACCGCTCTTCGGCGAGTCTGAGCTCGGCGAGGAGCGCGCGCACCGGAGGTACCGCCCGGAAGAGCTCGAGCCGATCGCGCAGCCGCTCCAGGAACGTGACGTCGACCGGCGGATACGCAGAGACGTACCGGAACGCTGCGATCGTGGCCACGGCCGGGTTCGCGTACGCGTGCTCGAGCGGGAAGTTCCGGATCCAGCCACCGTCCGTCGCGATCGCGTCGCCGACTCGGACGGGAAGCACGATCGCGCTGATCGCGGCCGACGCGAGGATCGCCCGCCCCATCGTCTCCGGCGGGGTCGAATGCGAGGGGTACACGAGCTCGAAGTTGCGCAGTCGGTCGCCGTCGATCGGCTCGCCCACGTCGGTGGCGAACACGACGAGCTCGATCTCGGACGCGTGGAGCGATGACCCCAGCTCCTCCTCGCCCCCGAGCCGCTCGGCGATCGTGTCGGGGAGCGTGTAGTCGTGAAGCCCTCCCAGCGGAAGCTGCCAGAGGCGTCGTGGACGGAAGACGTCCTCGGCCTGCAGCACGAGCAGGAACTCCTCGAGCTCCTCGAGCCGGTCGAGCGCTGCCATCGCTCCCGAGAGGGCGCCCGCAGACGTTCCGTAGATCCAGCCGATCCGAGGCCACATCGGGTCCTCGCGCAGGCGCTTGAGGAATCCCAGCTCGAGGAGGATGCCGTTGATCCCTCCGCCCGAGAGGACGACGGCGACGTCTCTCCGGTGAGGATCGGACACGTGGCTATTGTGCCCCGGTGGAAGCGGATCCCCGGACCGGGACGATCGAAGTCACGGAGCTGGAAACGGTCGAGGAGGAGGAGCTCTGGCGCGAAGACGGGGCGGACCACGGCGGTTGGTTCTGCGTGCGCACCGATCCGTTCCCGTGTCCGGCGTCCGGTTGTTCCTTCGTTGCCGACTACATGACGGCTGCGCACCTCATCCTGGTCTGGGAGGAGCGCGACGACCCCAACCTTCTCTGGCACGCGCAACGTGCGAAGGAGGTGGGCCGGAACCCACGTATCGTCGGCTACGAGCCCTCGTACGGCCCCAGCGCCTCCTACTACGCGTGGGAGGCAGCGGGTCGTCCGGTCCACGGCGTGGGCAGCCGGCCGGCCGCGCGCTAGCGTCTACCATCGAACCGTGGCGACCGTGACCGAGACGCTGCAGGTGGCCGGCGTTCGCTGCGAGCGTTGCGTCAACCGCCTCGCGGCGGCTCTCCGCGGTCAAGACGGCCTCGAGTATGCGAATGCCAATCTCATGGGCCAGGTGGTGCTGGAGTGGGACGAGGAGCGAACCACGCGGGACGAGCTGCTCGGCGCGCTGGCGCAAGCCGGCTTCCGAGAGGCTCCGGACGGCGGGGAATAGCCTCGAAAAGGGGCTCGTTGCAGCCTCCTGTAACGCGTTGGTACGGTAGCTCGGTGGGCGACGCCGAGCCGGCCCCCGAAGCGCGACGCATCGCTCAGGAAGCTCGCGACCGCGTTCGGTTCGAGGAGGAGGCACTCGGGCTCGCCGACCAGGTCTACCGGGTTGCGAGGCGCCTCGTCGGGTCTCGCGAGGAGGCAGAGGATCTGGTGCAGGAGGCGTACGCGAGGGCATTCAGGAGCTGGCGCTCCTACACCCCGGGCACGAACATGCGTGCCTGGCTCCTCCGCATCCTGACGAACCTGAACGTCGATCGCGGCCGCCGCATGCAGCGCGCGCCGGACATGCAGCCGCTCGAGGAGAGCGACTACTACCTCGCGAACAAGCTCGCGTCTGCAGGAGGCGAGGAGGTCCTCGACCAGGAGCGTGTCGTCGAGCGCCTGTCGCAAGATTCTGTCGTGCATGCGCTCGCGGACATCCCATCGCAGTTCCGTGAGGTCGTCGTCCTGGTCGACATCGGCGACTTCACCTATGCGGACGCGGCGGAGATCCTCGACATCCCGATCGGTACCGTCATGTCCCGCCTCCATCGCGGGCGGCGAGCCCTGAAGCAGAAGCTCGCCGAGGAGACGATCGCGTGACCGCACTCGATCCGTGCGAGCGCTGTGAGGAGCTCATGCAGGACTTCCTCGACCGCACGCTCACGGACCGCGAGTGGAAGGAAGCCGAGACCCACCTTGCGGGGTGCGAGTACTGCGCGCGGCGCTACCGCTTCGAGGAGACGCTGCGGAAGTACGTCCGGACGACCGCGGCCGAGCGGATGCCGCCTGGGCTGCTGGGGAAGCTCGAGGAGCTCCGCGGGCTCGACGCGACGACCTAGTCGTCGCTAGCTCGCCGGGAGATCAGCCGGCGTGTCGACGTCGCCCGGGGGGCCGAGGTCGTCGCAGGGAACGAGCCGGGCGCCCCGGCTGTGGAGGCCTTCGTCCGGGACGTCGTCCCAGCTCTCGCGCCCGAGGACAAGAGGGTGCCCTCTCGAGCCGGCATAGGAGGCAGCCACGATCCCGCCCTCGGCTCGCCAGATGTCGACGACGCGCTCGACCGCGGCGGGCGAAAGGTTCGGCCCGTCGGCGAGCACGACGACTGCCGCGTCGACGTCGCCGCCGAGGGCGGCGAGCCCGGAACGGAGCGACGCCCCCGGGCCTGCGTTCCAGCTCTCGGCGGGAACGATGCGTACCGGCGGCCCGTCCCGCTCTCCCACCGGGCCGATCCGATGTGCGCCCTCGACGACCACGATCTCGTCGACCGGCGCGCGCGCGAGCCGGTCGAGGACGCCGGGCAGCAGGAGGAGTTGCTTGGGCTCGCCGAACCGTGTCGACTCGCCCGCGGCGAGGACGACGGCTGCGACTCGGCTCATTGAGTGGTGTTGGCGGCGACGCTGACCGTGACGTTCTTGACGAGGATCGGTCGCTTCGGGATCTGCTTCTTGTTGCCGAGCTTCCCGATCCGCTCGACGACGCCGAGCCCGCTCGTGACGCGGCCTGCGACCGCGTAGATCGGAGGCAGCTTCACGCGCTTCGCCGTGACGACGAAGAACTGGCTCCCCGCCGTGCCGGGCTTGTCGAGCTGCGACTTCGCCATCGCGAACGTTCCCCTGGTGTAGCGGGTCCCCTTCGGTGGGACGTCGACCGTCCCGTAGCCGGGCTGGCCGGCGCCCGTCTGCGTGGGGTCGCCGCCCTGGATGAGGAGACCGGGGACGATGCGGAGGACGATCGTGTCGTCGAAGTACTTCTTGCGCGTGAGCGAGACGAGCGAGGCTGTGGTGTGCGGGGCGAGCTTCGGGTCGAGCCGCACCGAGAACGTCCCGCAGGACGTGTCGAACGTCAGCGTGTACGTCTTCTTCGGGTCGAGCGGATGCCTGGGCGGATGGAGAATCGCCGGCTCTCTCGCGAGCGGGGCGTCGACGGTCTCGCAGGTCGTGGTCGTCGAGCCGGATCCGCTTCCGACCGCGTTCGAAGATCTGGTCGCACCTCCGCAACCGGCCGCGAGCAGGAGTACCGCGATCGCGACCACCGCGCTTCGCATCCGTGCGATCGTATCCACGCCCTATGGGACGAATCCGTTGCGAATGGGTTGTCGAGAGCGACCCTCTTTACGTGGTCTACCACGACGAGGAGTGGGGCGTTCCGTCGCGCGACGACAGGCATTTGTTCGAGCTCCTCACCCTCGAGGGGGCGCAGGCGGGGCTCTCCTGGTCGACCATCCTGCACAAGCGGGAGGGATATCGGGCGGCGTTCGTGGGCTTCGACCCGGACGCGGTCGCGCGGTTCACCGAGACTGATGTGGAGCGACTCCTCGGCGACTCGGGAATCGTGCGCAACCGGCTGAAGATCGAGTCGGCGGTCGTGAATGCGGCGCGCGTGCTCGAGGTACAGCGCGAATTCGGGAGCTTCGCCGAATACCTCTGGCGGTTCGTTGGCGGAGAGCCGCGCGTCGGACGCTGGAGGACGATCGCGGAGATCCCCGCCGAGACCGAGGAGTCCAGGACGCTGAGCCGCGATCTCAAGCGTCGGGGATTCCGCTTCATCGGCCCGACGATCTGCTACGCGTTCATGCAGTCCGTCGGCCTCGTCGACGACCACGTCGTCGACTGCTTCCGCTTCGCAGATACCGGCTGAGCGCCGGGGTCACGCCCTCGTCGTGACTGCGATCAGGTCGGCGAGGTTCACGAGCTGGATCGCCTTGCGCATCGACGTGATGCGCTCGTCGTCGGACTCGATGTCAACGCTCTCGTGCCAGAGCTCGCTCGCGACCACGAGCAGCTCTTGGACCCGCCACGCCTCCTCCTCGTGGCCGTCGCGCTCCCGCGACGCATTCACCGCCAGGCCGAGGGCGCCGATCGCGTCCCGCTGCCGGAGCCAGAGAAGCGGCACCGCCATCGAGATGTACTGGTGGATACGTGCGAAGGTCAGAGGCTGCACAAGTGACGATCCCCCGCGGGGCGTCGTCAGCTCCGCAGGCTCCTCCCCGTCCGCGATCCGGCGGGAGTTCTCGCCGAGAATCGCCCGAAGCTGACGATCGTCGACCCCCGCGAGCCGGGCAGCCCGGATCGAGAGGAGGAGCGAGTTGGGCTGGCGACCGTACGGGTAGTCGGAGGCGTAGACGATCTGCTCCGCCGCGACCTGGCGGAAGAGGTCGAGCAGGTCGATGGCGCTCCACACCGACGTGTCGAAGAAGACGCCAGGGGCACCGCCGAGGCGCGCGGTGAGGTCGGCCATGTCGGCGATGCCGGCGTGGGCGATGATCAGCCGGACGCCGACGTAGCGATCGACGAGGTTGCTGAGCGCGACCGCGATCGGCGGGAGACCGCGGCCGCCGTGGATGAGGATCGGCACCGCTCGCTCGACCGCGAGCTCGAATATCGGACCGAGCCGCTGGTCGTCGAGCGCGAACGCCTGCGCGCGCGGGTGCAGCTTGATGCCGCGCGCGCCGAGGTCGAGACAGCGCCGGGCCTCCTCGAGCGGCTGCGCAGTGAGGTCGAGACGGACGAACGGCACGAGCCGACCCTGTGAGCGCTCCGCGTGCGCCAGCGTCCGGTCGTTCGGGACCGTGAACCCGGGGACGCGATCGTGCTCGTCCAGGCAGAACGTGAAGGCCCGTGCGATCCCGTGGCGGTCGAGGATGTCCACGAGCTCGTCGTAGTTCCCGTGCGACCCGTCGATGTCGTGGCCGAGATGCGTGTGGGCGTCGTAGACGACCGCGCCTTCGGGCAGCTCGGCACGGAGCAGCTCCTCGTAGTCATCGAGGATCGATTGCGCGCGATCGAGCGTCGTCATCTGCGCAACCTACGTGGAGGTCTTGCCGTCGTCCGAGAGCGCGGCCCATACGCGGGGAGCCGTCATCGGCAGCTCCTGCATCCGAACGCCGACTGCGTCGGCGATCGCGTTTGCAATCGCCGCAGGCGCCGCGATCACGGAGGCCTCCCCGATTCCCTTCGCACCGAACGGGCCTTCGGGCGCCGGCACCTCGACCACCACGGTGTCGATCGCCGGCACCCTCTCCGCCGTAGGGATCGCGTACTCGAGGAACGAGCCGCTCAGGAGCTGCCCGTGCTCGTCGTGCCGGAGCTCCTCGTACAGGGCCCAGCCGATCCCCTGCGTCACGCCGCCGCGCATCTGGCCCTCGACGAGCGCGGGGTTGAGCGCTCGTCCGACATCCTGAACGACCGCATAGCGGAGCAGCTCGACCTCACCCGTGTCGCGGTCGACACGGACGTGAACGAGGTGAGCCGCGGCGGAGGGAGACGGGCTCGGCTGCCCGACGCCCCCGCTGCCCTCGACCGGGCGGTATCTCCCGCCCCAGGCGAGCGACTTGCCCGCGATCTCCTTCACCGTGAGCGAACGATCGGGCGCGCCGAGCGCGCGGACGACTCCGTCGACGATCTCGAGGTCGTCGGTCGCGATCTCGAGCTCCTCGGACGCGATCTCGAGCAGCTGCCGACGGACGTCCTCGGCCGCACGCTGGACGGCGCGGCCGACCGTATACGTGACCTTGCTCCCGCCGCTGACGCCGGCGAAAGGAGCGCTCGCCGTGTCGGCCGAGACGACGCGGACCTGCTCGGGCGCCAGGCCGATCACCTCCGCGGCAATGGCCGCGAACGAGGTCTCGACCCCGGTCATGTCGGCGACGGCGGTAACCACCGTGACGACGCCGTCAGGGTCCATGCGACAGGCGGCGGAGGCAGGCTCGTTCCCGCCCGGCCAGTAGCCGATCGCGACGCCGACGCCCTCGTCGGGTCCGAGCTCGTCGCGCTCCCGCCAGATCGGATGGTCGCGCACGCGCTCGAGGCATTCGCGTGCGCCGACGGCCGAGAAGGGGCGCCCGCCGACGCTGAGGTCGCCGTCGACGACCGCGTTCCGCAGCCGCAGCTCGATCGGATCGAGGCCGAGCGCCATTGCCAGCTCGTCGAGCGCCGACTCGATCGCGAATGCAGCGGGGGGCGCTCCAGGCCCGCGGTACGCGCCCAGTGTCACACGGTTGGTCTGCACGGCGTAGGTCCGGATCGCGTACGCCTGCCAGCGGTACGGCCCGGGGACGAGCGACGACGAGATGTCCTCGATCCCCCACTCGATGGTCGACCCGCGGTCGCAGACGACCCGTGCGGCGAGCGCCGTGAGGATGCCCTCTCGCGTCGCGCCCGCTCGCACCTCCACGATCTGGGCCGGGGCGGGGTTCGCGGCATGGAAGTCCTCGCTGCGCGTGAGCACGAGGCGGACGGGCCGGCCGAGGGCCAGCGCGGCGCCGGCCGCGAGCGGCTCGATGACGAACAGCTTCCCGCCGAATGCGCCGCCGAGCGGAGCAGCACGGACGCGGACCTTGTCGAGGCCGAGCCCGAACAACTCCGCAAGGCTGTTCCGCGTCATGAACGCACCCTGGGTGCTCGCCGAGACGACGAGGGTCCCGCCCGGCTCGACCCACGCGACCGCGGTCTGGGGCTCGAGGTACGCCTGGTAGACCCAGGGCGTCCGGTAGCTTCGCGACACGACTGCGTCGCTCGCCTCGAACGCCGCGTCGAGGTCGCCGTCGCCCCGGAAGCTCCGCTTGAGCACGTTGTCCGACAGGTCCTCCTCGGGGAGCTCGACCTCGCCCGCTCCCACTCCTGCATGGACCGACTCGAGATCGGACGACTCCTCGTCCTCCGGCGGACGGCGTGCGAGCGGCGAGTGGGGCGCCATCGCCGCGTCCAGGTCGAGGACCGGCTCCAGGCTTTCGTAGCCGACCACGACTGCTGCGGCCCCATCCGTTGCAGCCGCCTCGGTCTCCGCGACGACGAGCGCGATCGGGTGGCCGACGAAGACCACCTCGGAGCTCGCAAGCGGCTCGTGCGAGCGGCCCGAGCCTGGTTCGGCGATCGGCAGGTCGTCCGCGGCGAGCACTGCGACGACACCCGGGATCGCGAGCGCTTCGGTGCTGTCGATACCGGTGATCAGCGCATGCGGCTGGGTGCTGAGGACGAGCCGTGCGTGGAGCACTCCGGCGAGGACGTCGTCGCCTGCGTAGCGCGTGGCGCCGACGACCTTCTCGCCCGAGTCGAGCCGCGGACGCGGGACCCCGATCAGCGACTCGGTCACGTGACTCCTCCGGCGCGCGCGGTGGCGGCGGCGAGTGCCCGCTGAACGACGACGTCGGCGAGGTGGCGCCGATAGTCGGCCGGAGCGAAGTCGTCGCCGAAGACCGTCGCGTCCTCGAGCGCGCGCTGGTCGCCGTTCTCGAGGGCGAACGCATGGGCTCCGATGCCGGTCACCCCCACCCGGCTGCCGTTCGGCCGGACGAGCGCCGCAGCGCCCGCAAGTGCGTAGCCGGAGGCTGGATGCTCGACGCACGCGTAGGCGGACCCCGATCCGTCCGCCGGGAGCGGGAGGACGATCTCCGTCAGCAGCTCTCCGGCGCGGATCGCGGTCATGAAGGGCCCGAGGAAGAACTCCCGAGCCGCAACCGTGCGGTCGCCTTGGTCCGAACGCAGGACGATGCTCGCCCCGAAGGCGAGCGTCACCGCCGGGAAGTCCGAGGAGGGATGGGCGTGCGCGAGCGAGCCGCCAATGGTCCCGCGGTTCCGTACCTGGAGGTCGCCGATGCCGGACACGCACTCGCCGATCGCGGCGAGCTCTGGGCGTTCGAGCTCGCGCGCCCGGAGGAGCTCGTCCCAGGTCGTGAGTGCGCCGATCCGAACATTGTCGGCGTC
>DASSQE010000118.1:0-10997 GCA_035702645.1 Gaiellaceae bacterium | reverse complement strand
GTCCTCGACGAGCTCGACGGGCTCGCCCAGGTCGATCGCGTGCCGGTAGTCGAGGAACGCGCGATACGGCTGCCGGAGATCCGGCCCGGCGAGCGACTGGCGCATCTCGATCGCCTGCCAGTACGCCGCGTTGTTCACGTGCCCGGCGAGATCGAGGTCGCTCAGCCGGAACGGCCACGGGACTCGCGGGAGTCCCGGCCGCGGGGCTCGAAGCTCGAGCTTCGTCGACGCGCGGTGTCCACGAGTCGACTCGGCATAGACCCCGAACCCGTCGAGCCGGGCAGGTCGCGCATCGGGGCCGAGGTGGATCCAGACGCTGTCGACCTCGATCGAGCCGCCGCGATCGCCCCCGACCGACCAGCGACGCCCGGCGGCGACGGCCGCCACGCTGCTGCACCACGTCTCGAGCGCAACTTCCCGGTCGTGGAGCAAGGGACGAACGACGTCGATCCGGATGCTCCGGAGGACCCAGAGATGGTCGGGCGCTCCCCAGCCCGTCTCGTCCACGTCGTCGATCGCGGCGTCCTGGAGGTAGCGAGCGAGCGCATCGAGCCGTACCCGTCCGGTCGCGTCCATGTCTCCGAGCCGAACCCGGCGACTCGACCCAAACGTCCTCCCCGTCTCCGGGATATCGACGAGCGCGTGCAAGCCGGCAACGATACGAGAGTACGATCCCGGCAGGAGGTCGATGAACGTGAAAGTGTGGGGAAGCTCGAAGCAGACGGCGAACTACCGCCCGGCGCCCACCGACGACGTCCGCTGCGAACACTGCAAGTTCATGTTCCCGCCGATGGCATTGGGCGGCTGCCGCTACGTGCGCGGCGTGATTCGCGGCTCGGCGACGTGCGACTACTTCGCCTCGCGGCACCCCGCCGAGGAGAGCACAGGGCCTCCCTCGGCGTCGTAGCACTCGGCACGACAAGGCGAGCTGCAGGATCCGGCCGTCGCGCGACCCGCTGCTCGCACGCTAGCCTGGCGCGATGGCGCATCTCGCCCGGTTCGTGGTCCGCCACCGGTTCGTCGTCGTGGGGGTGTGGGTCGTCCTCACGATGCTCGGGATCGCGTCCACCTCGCGGCTCGCCGATCGCTGGTTCCAGTCGTTCTCGATCCCCGGGTTCTCCGCGTACGAGGCGAACCAGCGCACGCTGAAGACGTTCGGCTCGGGCGAGCAGGCGCCGCTCGTCGTCGTGCTCACGTCGCCGGGCAAGGACATCACCCAGGTACCGGGCGTGGAGCAGGCGGTCAACGACACCGCCGCGGTCGTCAAGGGCGGTCGCGTCGGCTCGTGGTTCGACACCCACAGCCATATGTACCTGTCGCAGGACGGCCACACGATGGTGGCCACCATCTACCCGCCGGGGAACGCGACGTTCTCGAGCTTCCCGCCGATCCAGGACGCGCGCGCAGCCCTGAGGCTGGCGACACCGGCCGGAGTGACCAGCCACCTCACCGGACGCGATGCGATCTTCCAGTCACAAGGGGAGGCGAGCGGCCCGAGCGTCCTCAGCGAGACCCTGCTCGGCGCGCTCGGCGCGCTCGTCATCCTCCTCTTCGTCTTCGGGACCCTGCCCGCCGTCGCGATGCCGCTCGCGATGGCCGCGGCCTCGATCCTGACCACCTTCCTCTGCGTCTACGGCCTCACGTACGTGACGCACGTGTCGATCATCGTGCAGTTCCTGGTGGCCCTCGTCGGCCTCGGCGTCGCGATCGACTACGCGCTCCTGATGACGTTCCGCTTCCGCGAGGAGCTCGCCCGCGGCAACTCGACGGACGACGCGCTCGTCGAGACGATGACCCACGCGGGGCGCTCGGTGATCGTGTCCGGCTCGACGGTCGCGATCGGCCTCCTCAGCATGATCATCCTCCCGCTTCCGTTCATCCGCTCGATCGGGATCGGCGGGATGCTGATCCCCGCGGTCTCCGTCTGCGCCTCGATCACGCTGCTGCCGGCGCTCTTCTCCCTGCTCGGGCCGAAGATCAACCGGATCCGCGTGATGCCGAAGCGATTCGTCGCCCCGCCGGACCCCGACCACGGGTTCTGGGCACGCTGGGCGAGGCTCGTGACGCGGCGGCCGCTGCCGATCTTCCTCGTGGGGCTGGCGATCGTCGCGCTCGTCGTCTCCCCCGCGCTTCACATCAACCCGAGTGACGCCCAGCTGAAGGACGAGCCCGCTGCTGGCGACGCAGCCGCGGGTGCTGCGGTGATCCGGAACGCCGGCCTCCCGCAGGGCCTCTACCTCCCGTACGTCGTCCTCGTCGAGCACGGCGCCACGCCGGCCGTGCTCGCGAAGACTGCAGCGGCGGTCGGCGCCGCCAAGGGCGTCGTGGGCGCCGCGGCCCCGAGCTCGTGGCGACGCGGGCGCGTCGGGCTGGTCGAGGCGTTCGGGATCGACGACGCGAACTCGCGCCAGGCCGTGAAGACGATGTCCAACCTGAAGCACACGGTGCTGCCGGCGGCGCAGGACGAGATCGGAGGCAGTGTCCAGCTCACGCTCGGCGGCGTCGGGCCGGAGAGCCGCGACTTCATCAGCGCGGTGTACGGGAAGTTCCCGTACGTCCTCCTCTTCGTCCTCATCCTGACCTTCGTCCTGCTTATGCGCGCGTTCCGGTCGATCGTGCTGCCGCTGAAGGCGGTGATCCTGAACCTCGTCTCGCTCGGCGCCGCGTACGGGATCGTCGTCTGGGTCTTCCAGGACGGCCATGGGAGCAACGCGATCTGGGGCATCCAGGCGACCGATGCCGTCATCTCCTGGATCCCGCTCATGATCTTCGCCTTCCTGTACGGGATCTCGATGGACTACGAGGTCTTCATGATCACGCGCATGCGAGAGGCCTACGACGAGACCGGCGACACGCCGAAGGCGATCGAGCTCGGTCTTGCGCGTACGGGCAAGCTCGTGACGAGCGCCGCGCTCGTGCTCATGTTCGCGTTCTTCTCGCTCTCGACGAGCCCCGGCCCGGACATCAAACAGTTCGCGATCGGGCTCGCGGCCGGGATCATCTTCGACGCGACGGTGATCCGCGCCCTCCTCGTGCCGTCGACGATGCAGCTCCTCGGGCGCTGGAACTGGTGGCTCCCGACCTGGACCGCGCGACTGCTCCGCACCCGTCCGAGCCCGCTCGAGCCCGCTCGCGGCGAAGCCTGAAGCACGCCCGCCACCTCCCTGCCGGCCCGCCGGTTGCCATCGGCGAAGCGACACGAAACGATGCACGGATGGAGCGGCCGTGGACGAAGTTCGCCTGGAACGGCGACGTCGCGCTCGCCTACCAGGTGTTCGGGGACGGCCCTCTCGACCTTCTCTACGTCGAGGGCTGGGCGAGCAATATCGACATCGCCTGGGAAAGCCCGTATCTGGGCTCGTTCCTCCGCAGGCTCGGCGAAGCGGCGCGCGTCGTCTTCATGGACCGCCGCGGACGCGGCCTCTCCGACCGGTTCTCCCCGGACGCCGTGTCGCCTTTCGAGATCCTCGCCGACGACATCCTCGTCGTTCTCGACGCCGCCGGGGTCGAGCGCGCGGTCGTGATGGCGACGACCGAGGCGGCGCCGCTCGCATTCATCCTCGCCGCAACGCATCCGGACCGAGTCTCCGCGCTCGTCCTCTGCGATCCGTCCGTGTCGTACTCCGCGAACGAGGACTTCCCCGACTCCAACACGGCGGCGGACTGGGAGGCGTGGTTCGAGCGGCTGCGCACGGAGGACGTCCCGCGGCCCGTCTGGTGGGACGGTCCTCCGGATCACCCGGAGCGCGACTGGTTCTTCCGCTGGTGCAGGGCTTCGGAGGGCGTGGGCGCGCTCATCGCCGAGTTCCGGCGCTTCCGGGACACGGACGTCCGCGCAGTCCTGCCCTCGGTCCGCGTTCCGACGCTCCTGCTCGTCGATCCGGACGGGTCGGACCACCTCGCCGGCGACCCGGCCGGCGGACGGTACGCGGCTGCGCGGATCCCCGGCGCGCGCTTGGTCGAGGTCCGGGGCGAACACTTCCTCGCCTGGCCCCACTGGTACGGACGGGCGGATGGAATCGTCCGCGAGACGAAGGCGTTCCTCGCCGAGCTCCACGAAGAGGAGACGAGGCTCGACCGCATCCTCGCGACCGTCCTCTTCACTGACATCGTGGGCTCGACGGCGAGAGCGGCGGCACTCGGGGACCGCGCCTGGCGGGATGTACTCGAGGAGCATCACGCGATCGTGCGCGCGCTCCTCACCCGCTACCGCGGAACGGAGGTCGACACCGCGGGCGACGGATTCATGGCGACCTTCGACGGGCCGGCGCGCGCGATCCGTTGTGCGCAGTCGATCGTGGAGTCGGTCGAGTCGCTCGGGCTCGAGGTCAGGGCCGGTGTGCACACCGGCGAGGTCGAGACGATCGCCGGCAAGGTCGGCGGGATCGCTGTGAACATCGCCGCGCGGGTGAGCGCAGAGGCGTCGCCGTCGGAGGTGCTCGCCTCGCAGACGGTCCGAGATCTCGTCGCCGGGTCCGGGATCCGATTCGAGGCGCGCGGCCGGCATGCCCTCAAAGGCGTTCCGGACGAGTGGGTCCTGTACGCGGTCGTGCAGGAGTGAGCCGGCTGCCGCCCGACTTGACGGCAACGGCAACGGAAGAAGAAAGGCCCGCGTATGCGGGCCTTTCGAGGTAGCGGGGGCGGGATTTGAACCCGCGACCTCCGGGTTATGAGCCCGGCGAGCTACCTGACTGCTCCACCCCGCGTCGCGGGCTCGAGTATAGCCGCTCGGCCACCGTTTCGAGACTGACGCGGCCGGCGCCGTGGGTCACGACGTAGCCCGCAGCCCGGCTCGGCCGCCACACGGGCAGGCCTGTCTCGACCACGATCGCGTCGTCGGCATCGCCGAGAAGGGCGTCGATCGCATGTTGCTCCCAGGCGTGCAGATGTGCGTCCCGAGCGACGAGCACGAGCTGACGTCCGGCGGTTTCGACCCTCAGCTCGGAGGGCCATTCGCGCAGCCGGACGAGGTCGGCGTCGTCGATACCGCGAGCGAGCCAGTCACCCGGCGTCTCCCGCAGCTGCCCCGCTGCGATCGTCGGCTCCGGCCCGAGCTCGATGACCAGAGGCGTCCGCGACAACCGAGCAACTCCCTCGACGCGCAAAGCCCGTCGGGCCGCCTCCGCGCCGATCACCGCGGACAGGTCCGTCGAGCCGGTCTCCTGCTCCGAAGCCCAGCCGGCGAGCGCGTCGACCCGCCCGGCCGCTTCGGCGAGCCGTGCGTCCTCGAGCCGGCCCGACCGGACCGCCCCGACGACTGCCGCGACGATGGACACCACGGACTCGTCGGCGAGGTCGTGGCCGAGGCAGAGCGCGTCGGCTCCTGCGGCGAGCGCCTGGACGGCGCCTTCGTCCACTCCAACCGTGGCGCTGATCGCGCGCATCTCGAGCGCGTCGGTCATTACCACGCCGTCGAATCCGAGCTCGTCGCGCAACAACACCTGCAGGATCGCGCGGCTCGTCGTCGCAGGAACCTCGTCGAGAGCCGGGACGACGATGTGTGCGGTCATGATCGAGCGCGTCCCGGCCTCGATCGCCGCGCGGAACGGGACGAGCTCCCGGGCGGCGAGCGTCTCGCGATCGGCATGGGTCGTGGGGAGGTCGAGATGCGAGTCGGCCGCCGTGTCACCGTGGCCGGGGAAGTGCTTCGCGCATGCGGCCACCCCCGCGAGCTGCAGACCGCGCACGAACGCCGCGACGTGGCGGGCGACGAGCTCCGGCTCGGAGCCGAACGACCGGATCCCGATGATCGGGTTCGACGGGTTCGAGTTGACGTCCGCGACCGGTGCGAGATCGAGGTTCACGCCCGCAGCCGCAAGCTCGCCCCCCATGGCCCGCGCGACCGCCTCGGTGAGCTCGACGTCGTCCACGACGCCAAGCGCCGCCGCGCCGGGATAGGAGCTGCCGGTGCTCGCCTCCAGCCGCGTCACGTCGCCCCCCTCCTCGTCGGTTGCCACGAGCACGTCCGGCCGCTCGGCGCGAAGCGCCTCCGTCAGGTCCGCGACCTGCTCCGCAGACTCGACGTTCCAGGCGTAGAGCACGACGCCGCCGAGCCCGTCGGCGAGCCGGCGGCGTACCCACTCGGGCGGCTCGAGGCCGGGAAACCCTGGGAGGAGACAGCGCAGCGCGAGCCGCTCCAGCTCGCGCGCGGTCACTTGACTGCGCCGGCGGTCAGCCCGAACCGGATCTTGCGCTGGAGCGCGAGGAAGAAGAACACGACCGGAACAGCGGTCAGGGTGGACGCGGCCATGAGCGCACCCCAATCGGTCGCGCGGCTCGTCCCGTAGAACGACGCCAGCCAGACCGTGAGCGTCTGCTTGCTCTGGTCCTGGAGGATCACCGAGGCGAAGATGAACTCGTTCCAGGCGGTGATGAACGCGAACACGGCCGTGGCGACGAGCCCCGGCGCGACGAGCGGGAGCAGGATCCGGACGAAAGCGCCCACGCGGCTCGAGCCGTCGACCATCGCCGCCTCCTCGAGGTCCTTCGGGATCCCGAGGATGAACCCGCGGAGCGTCCAGACGGCGAAGGGGAGCAGGAACGTCAGGTAGACGACGATCACCCCCATCAGGGCGTTCGTCAGGTGGTAGCGCGCAAGCACGACGTAGAGGGGGATGATCAGCCCCACCTGCGGGAGCATGAGGATCCCGATCATCAGCACGATGACGAGCGAGCGGCCGCTGAAGCGGTACTTCGCGAGCGCCACTGCGGCCAGGAACGCGAGCACCATCGACACGGCGACGGTCGCACCCACGACGATCATGCTGTTCTTCACGCCGTCCCAGAAGTACGGGTGCTGGCTCGGGTCGATCGCGTCCCGGAAGTGCTTCAGCGTGGGATGCGTCGGGACCCAGGTGGGCGTGAACGTGTAGATCTCGTCGTTCGGCTTGAACGCCGTCGAGATCATCCAGACAACCGGGAACACCAGGACGACGGTGACCGCGAGGCCGACGATGTTCCAGGCGGCCCGCCTCAGCCGGCGCCGCCGCTCACGCCGGAGGACGGCCGTCCGCGGTGCGGCCGCGGCAGGGACCACCGCGGCCGACTCGGAGTGAGGGACCGAGCTCACGCGGTGTCCTCCATGCGCACCATCTTCCGGACATAGACGACGCTCAGAAGCGCGACGATCACGAGCATCAGGAACGAGATCGCGGCGCCTCGCCCGAAGTCCGAGTGCGCGTAGCCCTCGACGTACACGTAGACGCCCATTAGGTAGTTGGACGCGTTCCACCCGGACGCCGTGACGAGGAGCCACGGCTGAGCGAACACGCCGAAGTCCCAGATGATCGAGAGGCTCGTGAGGATGAGGAGGATCGGCCTCAACACTGGGTAGGTCACGTCGCGGAAGACGCGGAACGGACCTGCGCCGTCGATCTCCGCAGCCTCGACGAGCTCACGGGAGACCTGCGCCAGCCCCGCGTACACGGTGATGGTCACGAACGGGATCGCGCCCCACACGATCAGGGCAGTCACCATCGCGAGCTTCGAGAACGTCGTCGCATACCAGTCGTGCTGGTAGCCGCCGAGGTGGAGTTGGCTGAGGACGTAGTTGAGGACTCCGTTCTGGTAGTTCGTCATCCAGAACCAGACCTGCACGGCGACCACGACGGGCATCGACCACACGAGGACGAGGCCCGACGTGAGGAGGATGCGGACCCAGGTCGAGACGCGGACGAGGAGGAGCGCGATCAGCGTGCCGAGGACGATCGTGAGCGTGACGTTCACGACCGTGAAGATCACCGTGCGCTCGAGCGTGTGCCAGAAGACGCTGTCGCGGAGGACCGAGCGGTAGTTGTCGAAGCCGATCCACGTGCCCTTGTGCTGGATCAGCTCGAAGAGCCCGTACTGCTGGAGCGACAGCGCGCCGAGCTTGTACAGCGGGTAGAGGAGCACGGCGCCGATGACGAGGAGCGCCGGCAGCAGGAGCGCGAAAGGCGCGGCGGCCCGAAGCGCGCGGTCCCACGTGAGACGGCGACGCCGCCGGAGCCGAGGGGAGGCTCCGGCGGCGATCGTTGCGTCTGGGACTCGGCTACTCGACAACGAGACCCGCGTCCCGATTCGTCACGGCTACCCGTTGAGGGTCGACGTGATGTTGTTGCTCGCGAAGGTCGCCGCCTGCTTGACGGTGAGCCTTCCGGTGAGGATCTGCGTCAGCATGCTCCGGAGGACGTTGCCGTTCTCGATGTTGACCCAGTTCTTCGCCTGCGGGACGAACCAGCTGTGCGCCGCCGCCCGCTCGGTGATGCTGTTCCCGAGCAGGTTGGTCGCGTTCGGGACGACCCCCTTCGCCTGGAGGACCTTCATCGACCCCGTGTCGGTGAAGTCCTTGATCCAGTCGGCCGCGAGCGCCTTGTTGGCTCCCACCGGCACGGCCAGGCTGGAGCCGCCCAGGAAGACGGGCATCGACTTGCCCGGCGTGTGGCTCGGCATCACGAACTGCTTCGAGACCTTCGCGTACTTCCCGATGCAGCAGGTGACCCACGAGGCGCCCGGCATCGCGCCGACGAGCCCCTGGGCGTAGACCGTGTAGGGGAACGGATGCGCCTCGTCCTGCGTCTTGCTCGCGCGAGAGCCGGTGGTCCAGAAGTTCTTCCATGCGGTGAGGCCCGCGATCGACCTGGGCGAGTCGAGCGTGCCGACCCACTTGCCGTGGCGGGTCACGGCGATCTGTCCGCCGAAGTCGTACACGAAGTTCATCGCGGTGAACCAGTCCGGCCCGGCGATGTAGACCGGCGAGAAGCCCTTCTGCTTGTTCGTCGCGGCGAGCTTCTTCGCGTCGAGCGAGAACTGCGCGAGGCTGGTCGGAACGGTCTTGATCCCCGCCTTCTTGAACAGGTCCGTGCGGTAGGTCACGACCGGTGACCCCGCGTAGTACGGGACGCCGTACAGCTTCCCGCCGAAGGACCCCCACTTGACCATGCCCGCGAGCCACTTGCTCGAGTTGTCGAACGATCCCCTGATCGAGGTCAGGTCCTGGAACGCGCCCGCAGCCATGTACTTCGTCATCTCGGTGTTCCCCATCTCGATGACGTCCGGCGCATTGCCGCCTGCGAGCGTGGCGTCGAACTTCGCGAGATGTTGGGTCCACTGCTGGTACTGCACGTTGACGTCGACGCCGGGATGGTCCTTCTTGAACTGCGCGTTGGTCGAGGCTACGAGATCCGACCAACCGTTCTGCGCGTCGGTCTGCAACCAGACGGTGATGCTGTTCGCCGAGGTCCTGCTCGGCGCTGCTGTCGCCGCGGTGACCGTGACGGCCAGCGCCGCCACGAGCCCCGCGACAGCGAGGTAACGAACTCTCATGCGACTCTCCCAGGGCATTCTGGACGACCCGCATCCGTCGCTCGACGACGCGTGGCAGGCTGCTCCGGGCCGAACCAGTGGTTTGTACCAATCTGCCACCGATCGGCAGCCTCCCACATCGCTCCGGATCTGTCAAGACCTGAGACGACGAGATCTCAGTCATGAATACGGCATGGACAAGCCATTGTCATGGCCTTCGCCGGCACCCAATCGACGTACGGGACTGGTACTAGCCAGAGTCGACGACGCCGCGCAAGTGCACGTCACCGTTCCCGCTCAACGCCCGAGCGGCGCGCCGTCGCCCCCGCTGCGGTCGCCCGAGGGAAGTCACGAGTCGGTAGCGGTCTCCCCGGTACACCGAGTCGGTGAACTCGATCGTCTCCCCCGATTCGGACTCCGTCACCCGCTCGAACCTGAACGCAGGCGAGTGGAGCGGCACGCCGAGGGCCGCAGACTCCTCCTCGTCCGTGACGGTGGGCTCGATCGTCTGGGTGCCCCCAGCGATGACGATTCCATAGCGGTCGCGCAGGAGCTCGTAGAAGGAGTGCTCGTCGAGGTCCTTCAGCGTCAAGCCCGAAACGTGCCGCTCCGGCACGTGGAGCGTCTCGATCGCCATCGTCTCCCCGTCCGCCAATCGCAGGCGGCGAGCGATGACGACCGACTCCGAGGGGGAAAGGTGGAGCAGCCGTCCGAGCCGTGCACCGGCGGGCGCGACCCGCAACTCGAGAGTGCGGCTCTCGGGTCGCATCCCCCGCCGCCGCATGTCGTCGGTGAACGAGGTCATCGTCAGCTCCTGCGCGATCTTCGGCTCGCTGACGAACGTCCCCGCCCCCCGGCGCCTGATCAGATAGCCCTCCCGCGCGAGATCGTCGAGCGCCGCCCGAACCGTGAGCCGCGACACGCCGAGATCCGTGCTCAGCTGGCGCTCCGACGGGATCGCGTCCCCGACCTCCATCCTCTCGATGAGGTCGAGCACGAGGTCTCGCGTCTCGCTCTGCTTCGTCACGGGGGAACCAATCCTAACGAACAGCGGCCGCTGGTCAATACCAAACGAGACTCGCGGGAGCGGAGCCAGTCTCTCGGCGTCAGACCGCCGCGGGCTCGGGCCGCTCGAGCGAGCGCGCGTCGAGGAGCGAGACGCCGCTCTCCGCGTCGAAGAAGTGAAACCGGGACGGATCGACGGCGAGGCGAAGCCGGCTCCCCACCCGGGCCGACGTTCGCGGGTCGACGCGGGCCGTGACGAGAGTCGACTCCTCGGCAACGAGCGTGGCGTCGTCGTCGCCGGACGTCTCGGGCGACTCCACGCCCACGCGCCGAGCGTCGACGCGGAAGAAGACGTGTGCGTCGGACCCGAGCTCCTCCAGCACGGCGACGTCGACCTCGATCGTGGGCCGCTCCCCCGCGCCGAACGCCGCGTCCTCGAAGGTCTCCGGCCGGATACCGAGGACGATTCGCGGCACGGTCGAGGTGGAGAGCGGTCGCCGGCGAGGGTCGAGCGCAACGCGATGCTTGCCGAAGACGACCTCGCCGTCGGAGATCCGAGCCTCGACGAGGTTCATAGCCGGCGAGCCGATGAACCCTGCCACGAAGAGGTCTCCCGGCTCCTCGTACAGGCGCTGAGGGGAGTCGATCTGGAGGATCCGCCCGTCCCGCATGACCGCGACGCGATGGCCGAGCGTCATCGCTTCGACCTG
>DASSQE010000117.1:0-2567 GCA_035702645.1 Gaiellaceae bacterium | reverse complement strand
TGCTCGGCGGTGATGCTCACCGTCGACCTACCGGTCGTCGGAGTGCGCGAGCGGGAACAGCGGCTCGCGTGGACCGCGCCCGAGGAGCACGTGCCGTCGTTCGTGCTCGCGAGAAAGCGCGGCGCCGATCTCGTCGACCCGCTCGGGCTCGTCGATCCGAGCATCGACTGGGAGTACCTCGCCGATCTGTGTGCCCGCACTCCCGTCCCGATCGTGGTCAAGGGGATCCTGACCGGAGAGGACGCAGCGCTCGCCTGCGAGCACGGCGTGGCTGCGATCGTCGTCTCCAACCACGGCGGCCGTCAGCTCGACGGCACGCCTGCTTCACTCGACGCGCTCTCGGAGGTGGTCGAGGCAGTAGCCGGCCGAGCCGAGGTCTACGTCGACGGCGGGATCCGGCGCGGGACCGACGTGGTCACGGCGCTCGCGCTCGGTGCCGGCGCGACCCTCGTCGGCCGACCGGTGCTGCACGGGCTCGCGCTCGACGGAGAGCGAGGGGTCACTCGTGTGCTCGAGATCCTGCGTTCCGAGCTCGAGGTCGCCCTCGCGCTCCTCGGCTGCCGCTCTCCCGCAGAGGTCACCTCGTCCCACGTCAGGTGGCTGGAAGCGTGAGCACCGAGGCCCTCACCCGGAACGCAGTCCACGTCCTCCCACTGGGCGCCCTCGAGGAGAAGCTGAAGCTCGGACGTCCGCTGCGCGTGAAGCTCGGCATCGACGTCACGGCTCCGGATGTGACGCTCGGGAACGGGATCCCGCTCCAGCGGATGCGCGCGTTCCAGGACGCCGGGCATGTGGGCGTCCTCATCGTCGGCGACTACACCACGCGCATCGGCGACCCGTCCGGGCGCTCGCGCGAGCGGCCGATCATCGATCCCGAGGAGATCGACCGTAACGCCGCGCGCTACTTCGAGCACGCGTCGACGATCATCGACCCGGACCGGACCGAGGTTCGGATGAACAGCGAGTGGCTCTCCAAGCTCGACTTCGCCGAGGTCCTCCGGCTCACGCGGACGGCGACCGTGGCGAGGCTCCTCGAGCGCGACGACTTCTCCAAGCGGTTCGCGCAGAACGCGCCGATCTCGGTCTCGGAGCTGCTCTACCCGCTCATGCAGGCGTACGACTCGGTGGCAGTGCAGGCCGACGTCGAGCTCGGCGGCACCGATCAGCTCTTCAACCTCCTCGCCGGGCGCGACGTCATGGAGGCGTACGGTCTCGAGCCCCAGGTGGCGCTCACCGTCGCCTACCTCGACAGCTGGGACGGCACGGGGATGAGCGCGTCGCGGGGCAACTACATCGGGCTCAAGCAGGCGCCCGAGGAGCAGTTCGGGAGGACGATGCGCATCCCGGACGCTCTTCTTCCCCAGTGGTACCGGCTCGTCATGGAGTCCGACGAGGATGCGCTTGCCGGCGACCCGCTGAGCGCCAAGCTCGCGCTCGCCCGCTGGATCGTCTCGCGCGCGCATGGGGAGGAGGCCGCGGGCACAGCGGAGGAGCACTTCACGCGGGTGGTTCGACAGGGCGGAGCGCCGCGCGACATCGCCGAGATCGCGCTCCCGCCCGACGAGTCCGTCCATCTGCCCGCGCTCCTGGCGACGTCGTTCGGGCTCTCGACGAGCGACGCCCGCAGACTCATCGCCCAGGGAGGAGTGAAGGTCGACGGCGAACCCGTCTCTCAGCTCGACTTTCCGCGCGAGCAGCTCGAGGGGGCGGTGGTGCAGGCTGGGAAGCGGCGTTTCGTCCGACTGACGGGCTGAGCGGCGCGGCCGTGGTCGCGAACGGCCAGAAACGGCTTCGTTGACAGGGGAACGCGGTGTGCTACCATCCCCCGGCCGCCCGACAGGGGGGCACTTGAAGCCTGTAACTCGACGACTGGAGCGCCTTCGAGCGAGCGGATACGACCTCTGTGGTTTCCCTCCCGAAGGCCTCTGACGCGAGTCAGAGGTTTTTTGTGCCCGTCGCGGGGCACGGTCTTTGAAAACTCAACAGCGTGCAAAACGTCGAGACCTCAGCAGGCTCGATGCCGTCGCACGGCGTGCCGTCTCGGTGCGTCCGTGCTGCGGTGCCGACCTGTGGAGGCCAACCTGTCTCGCCTCGATCGAGGCGATACTTTGAGCGCAAGCTCGAAGTGAAAAGTTTCTCCCTCGGGAGAAATCACTCTTTCACGGAGAGTTTGATCCTGGCTCAGGACGAACGCTGGCGGCGCGCTTAACACATGCAAGTCGAGCGAGAACCAGGGCTTCGGCCCTGGGGACAGCGGCGAACGGGTGAGTAACACGTGGGTCATCTGCCCTCGGCACCGGAATAGCCCGGGGAAACCCGGATTAATGCCGGATGGCCCGCCCGCTCTTCGGGGCGGTCGGAAAAGGTAGCTTCGGCCTCCGGCCGAGGATGAGCCCGCGGCGGATTAGCTTGTTGGCGGGGTAACGGCCCACCAAGGCAACGATCCGTAGCTGGTCTGAGAGGACGATCAGCCACACTGGGACTGAGACACGGCCCAGACTCCTACGGGAGGCAGCAGTGGGGAATCTTGCGCAATGGGCGAAAGCCTGACGCAGCGACGCCGCGTG
>DASSQE010000116.1:0-10928 GCA_035702645.1 Gaiellaceae bacterium | reverse complement strand
CACCGCCGGAGTTCTCGGCGACGTTGCCGCCGATCGTGCACACCTGCTGGCTCGAGGGGTCGGGGGCGTAGAAGAACCCGTCAGCCGCGACGGCGCGGCTCACGTCGAGGTTCGCGACGCCGGGCTCGACGACGATCCGCTGACTGTCGATATCGACCTCGAGGATCCGGTTCATCCGCGTGAGCGCGACGACGACTCCGCCTGCGCTCGGTGTCGCTCCACCCGAGAGGCCCGTTCCCGCACCGCGGGCCACGAACGGCACGCGCTCGCGATGGCACGCGCGGAGCACGGCCTGCACCTCCTCCGTCGAATCGGGGAGCACGACGGCCGCGGGGACGGCACGGTGGCCGGTGAGCCCGTCGCATTCGTAGACGCGCAGGCGCTCGGGCTCGGTGACGACGTGCTCGGGCCCGACGGCGTCGCGGAGCTCTCGCAGCACGCTGGGCGCGAGGCTCACGGTGCCCAGAACTCCTCGAACGCATCGGGGTCCGAGGGCAGCGCCAGGACCTCGCGCACGAGACCGCCCTCGATGCGGAACAGGAGGACCTGGTCGAGCTCGAGGGTTCGCTCCCCGCGCGTCCCTCGTGCCCGATAGAGGGCGGCCGCTCGCCCGTCGCTCGTGAGGACGTCGATCAGCTCGGAGCGGTAGGTCCCGTCCGTCTCCTTCGGGAGGCGCGCGAGGAAGCGGAAGATTCCGTCCCGGCCATGAGCCATTCCCGCCATCACGCCTCGTCCGGGAACCGTCCACACGGCGTCCTCCGCGAAGAGCCCCCGCAGCGCGAACCCCTCGTTGCGGGCGAACGCGTCGAAGATCTGGCGGACGACCGCCTCGTTCTCAGCGGCGCTCAACCGTCGACTCCTCCCAGCGTGCGATCAGCCCCTCCACGTGTCGGCGTTGCGCGTCGGTGAACGGGATGAGGGCGACGAGCCTGCGGGCCTCCGCGGGATCGTCGTTCGCGACGGCCGCCTCGAGGTGCTCGCGCATCGGCGTCGGCTGCCGGAGCTGGCGGCGGAGCCAGCGGAGCAGGCTCACCGAGGCCTGGTCGGTCACGCGCCCACGCTACCGTGCCGCGCGCCGTCCGTGGTCTACGCTCCGTGCATGGCTTTTCGCACCGTCGACGACGTCGAGGCCGCGCTCCGGGCAGCCGACTACCTGCCCGACCGGGGGCTCGCGACCGCGCTCTTCCTCGCGACGGCGCTCGAGAAGCCCGTCCTGCTCGAGGGCGAGGCCGGCGTGGGGAAGACAGAGGCGGCGAAGGCGCTCGCGCGGGCCCAGGGCGCGCGTCTGATCAGGCTTCAGTGCTACGAGGGGCTCGACGTCGCGCACGCCGTCTACGAGTGGAACTACACGCGCCAGCTCCTCCACATCCGCGCGGCCCAGGAGGGCGGCGTGTCCGAGGAGGAGCTCTTCGGCCCGGCGTTCCTCATCCGCCGCCCGCTGCTCGAGGCGGTCGAGGCGGACGAGCCGGTCGTGCTCCTCGTCGACGAGATCGACCGCGCGGACGAGGAGTTCGAGGCGTTCCTGCTGGAGATCCTGTCGGACTTCCAGATCACGATCCCCGAGCTCGGGACGATCACTGCGCGCCGACGCCCGGTGGTCGTCCTCACCTCGAACCGCACGCGCGAGCTGCACGACGCGCTCAAGCGTCGCTGCCTCTTCCATTGGATCGACCACCCCTCCGTGGAGCGGGAGGTGGAGATCGTCGAGCTCAAGGTGCCGGGGATCGCGGACCGACTCGCCCGCGAGGCGGCGGCCCTCGTGCAGGGCCTGCGCGGGCTCGACCTCGAGAAGCCGCCAGGGGTCGCCGAGACGATCGACTGGGCGCAGGCGCTGACCGCGCTCGGCATCGAGGAGGTCGACGAAGAGGTGGTCGCGACCACGCTCGGCTCGCTCCTCAAGGTGCGTGACGATCTCGACGCCGTCCGCGACGGGCGGCTCGGCGAGCTCGTGGCAGATGCCCGCGTCGCTGCGCGCGGATGAGCGACCGCACCCTTCTCCACGGCCTCGTCGCGTTCGGACGGGCGTTGCGCGAGCAAGGTGTCGAGGTCGGGCCGGGAAGGATGGTCGAAGCCGCCCGGGCGCTCGACGCGGTCGGGCTTCGCGACCGCCGCGACGTCTACTTCGCGCTGCGCCAGACGCTGCTCGCACACCGGGACGAGCTCGAGCTCTTCGACGGCCTCTTCGGTGGTTGGGGTGCCTCGGGCGCGAGCTCCGAGCCCGTCGCGCGTCCGGTTGTCGAGACGCGTCGCGAAGGCCGCGCGAGGTCCGACGGCGACCGGACGCCCGACGGTGCGCAGGCACTCGGCACCTCCTCGCTCGAGCTTCTCCGACGTCGCGACTTCGCCACCCTCGACGAGGCGGAGCTCGCCGAGCTGCGCCGACTGCTGCTCGATCTCGGCCGCACCCGCCCGCGGCGTCGCTCGCGACGTCTCCGTCCGAGCCCGACCGGGGGGACACTCGATCTCCGTCGCGTCGTCCGCCGGTCGATGCGCTCGGGGGGCGAGCTCGTCGAGCTCCCGATGCGCGCCAGGAAGGTGGTCCCGCGCAAGCTCGTCGTCCTGTGCGACGTCTCCGGCTCGATGGCTCCCTACGCGCGCGCGCTCCTGCTCTTCCTGCACGCGACCGCGCAGTCGGGGCACGTCGAGGCGTTCGCCTTCGGGACGAGGCTCGCCCGTCTCACCGGCGACCTCGCGACGCGTGACCCCGAGGTGGCGCTCGAGCGCGTCACCAGCCCGGTCGTCGACTGGGGCAGTGGCACGCGCATCGGCGCGTCGCTCGCCCAGTTCAACGACGAGTACGGACGCCGCGCCTTGTCGCGGGGTGCGGTCGTGGTCATCGCCTCCGACGGCTGGGAGCGCGACGACCCGGCGCTCATCGGGCACGAGATGGCGAGGCTCGCGCGGGCTGCCTACGCGATCGTATGGGTGAATCCATTGAAGGGAACGCCCGGCTACGAGCCGCTCGCGCTCGGGATGCGCGCCGCCTTGCCGTACGTCGACAGGTTCCTCCCTGGCCATAATCTGGAGAGTCTGGAAGGGCTGGCCGGCGTGCTCGTCGGCATCGAAAGGAGGCATGCCGCGTGAAGGAGATCCTGCCCGAGGTCGAGCGCTGGCTCGAGGACGGCGAGGACGTCGTCGTCGCCACGGTGGTGGCGACTCGCCGCTCGGCGCCGCGTCCCGTCGGCTCGAGCCTCGCGGTCTCGCGATCCGGCGCCCTGTGTGGGTCGGTCTCCGGCGGCTGTGTCGAGAGCGACGTGTACGAGAAGGCGCAGGAGGTCTTCGAGACCGGAGAGCCGCAGCTCGTCAGCTACGGGATCTCGGACGACGAGGCGTGGAGCGTCGGTCTCCCCTGCGGCGGCGAGATCGACGTGTTCGTGGAGCGCGTGCAGTAGTGGGCTCGATCCTCGAGCGCCTGGCCGCCGTTCGCGAGTCGGGAGGGCGTGCGGTGCTCTTCACCGTCGTCGAGGGAGACCGCGCGGGACAGAAGCTGCTCGTTGTCGAGGGTGACGGCACGCTCGGCGACGGCCCCGGCGAGCTCGTCGAGCAGGCGGACGAGATCCTCCGCGGGGGCCGCAACCGCCTCCTCGAGCACGACGGCGGCCGCGTCTTCGCGGAGTGGTACGGGCCGCCCCCGCGGCTCCTCGTGTACGGAGCGGTCGACACCGCCGAAGCCCTCTGTGCCGCGACCGGGCTCCTCGGGTGGCGCACGATCGTCGCGGACGCGCGCGCGCGGTTCGCGACCCGCGAGCGGATCCCCTCGGCCGACGAGCTCGTCATCGAGTGGCCGGAGGCGACGTTCGAGCAGGTGCGGCCGGACCATCAGACCGCCGTCGTCGTCCTCACCCACGACGACAAGTTCGACGAGCCGGCGCTCGTCGCCGCGCTCGCGACCGAGGCGTTCTACATCGGGGCGCTCGGCTCGCGGCGTAATCAGGAGCGCCGGCGCGGGCGGCTTCTCGCCGCGGGCGTGGCGGAGGAGGAGCTCGAGCGAATCAGCGGCCCGTGTGGCCTCGACATCGGCGCCGACACGCAGGAGGAGACTGCGCTCTCCATCCTCGGCGAGATCCTGGCGGTCAGAGCGGGCCGGAGTGGTGGGCCGCTGAAGGCGTCACCCGAGCGAATCCACGCTGAGGTCGAGGTCGAGGCCGAGTCGCCGGCAGCCTAGAGCGCGACTTCGGCACCACGAACCGAGCGCTCAGTCGGTGTCGTCCCGCTCGTCGTCGTCGGTCGTCTCGGGGGACTCCTCGTCCTGTGCCAGGCTGTACGCGCTGAGTCGGGTCGAGAGGCCGCCCATCCAGTCGACTTCGTCGAGCTCGTCTCCGGGCTCGCCGGTCGAGCGAGAGCGGCGGTCCTTCTTGTCGGCGGGGGGCGGGGCCTCGGGGCGGGGACGCTTCGGCGCCGGCGACCGTTCGGGCTCGCTGCGGTCGAGCTCGAAGTCGACCGGTCGTAGCCCGAGGCCGCTGAGGTCGGGCTTGCCCGCCTCTTCGTCGCTGCCTGCGTCCTTCTCCACCTGCGGCGAACGCTCCGCGTTCGGATCGACCACGTAGTCGGGGAGCGGCTCGAGCGGTTCCTCGGCCTCGACCGCGGGCTCGGGCTGGAACGACGCCGGGAGAAGCCCCTCGGCCGGAGGCTCGTAGACGAAGGGCTCGGGCTCCGCCTCGACCTGCGCGGCGGGCTCCGGGGTCGCGGACGCCTCGGGCTCGGTGGGGATCTGCCCGGTCCACTCCGCCTCCGGTGCCGGCTCGGCCGCCGGGAGTGCCTCGTACTCTGCGAGCTGAGCCGACTCCGGAGTGGAAGGAATCGATTCCGGCTCGACCGGCTCGACCGGCTCGACCGGCGCGATCGGCTCGGGCTCGATGTACGCGATCGGCTCGGGCGCCGGCTCGTTGTAGGCGATGGGCTCGGGGTCGACGGCGGGAGGGGTCTCGAGCAGTCCTTCGACGCTCGGCGTCTCGGATGGCGGCGTCGAAAGCGGCTCGGCGTAGGCGATCGGCCCGGGCTCCGGCTCGACGGAGGCGGTCGGCTCGGGATCCGGCTCCACGTAGGCGATCGGCTCGGGCTCGGCCGGCCAGACCGGCTCCTGCTCCGGCTCGGAGACGGGCTCAGCGTGTTGGAAGTACTCCTCGACGACGAATCCTCTGGGCTCCTCGCGGGGCGCCGGCTCCGGCTCCGGCGTGGGCGCCGGAAGCACAACCGGCTCGGAGTCGGCAGCGTAGGCGGACTCCCACAGCGGTCGCCCGGCCACCTGGCGCTCGCGGAGCTCTGCCCGCCGGATGTTGCCGCTCGCGGTCCGCGGCAGCTCGTCCAGGAACTCGATCTCACGCGGGACGGCGTACTCCGGAAGAGAGGCTTCGACGAAATCGCGCAACGCTGCCTCCAGCTGCTCGGAAGCCTCGATCCCGGCGCGCAGGACGACGAACGCTCTGACGAACTGCCCACCGCGCTCGAGGTCGCGGATCCCGACAGCTGCGCTGTCAACGACCGCCTCGTGCTCGCGGAGGGCGTGCTCGATCTCGAACGGCCCGAACCGTCGCCCGCGGCTGGTGATGATGTCGTCGGCACGCCCGATGAGCCGGATGAAGCCGTCCTCGTCCGTCGTGGCGACGTCGCCGGTCACGAACCACTCGCCGCGGAATGCGGCCTTCGTCTCCTCCGGCGCGCCCCAGTAGTGGGAGAAGAGCGACGGGGGCCTCCCGTGCACGGCGAGCTCACCGTCGACCTCGGGGCCGAGGACGTTGCCCGCGTCGTCGATGACGGCCACCTCGTGACCGGCGATGGGGAGCCCGACCGAGCCGGACCGGAACCCCGCGTCGATCCCGTTCGCGACGACGACGGCAGTCTCGGCTTGACCGTAGCCCTCGTGGATCGTCATCCCCCAGACTTCCTCGTACGTCGCGATCACGTCACGCGCGAGCGTGTCCCCCGTCGAGACGAGCCGGCGGAGACGTCGCGGTCGATAGCGGCGAAACGCGCGCAGCTCGGTCAGTGCCGCGTACTCCGCGGGTGTCTGGCAGAGGATCGTCGCGCCCAGCCGGTCGATCAGGTCGAGCCGCTCGTCGGGGTCGAAGGGCCCGTCGTGGAGGACGACCTCGGCTCCGCGAGACCACGGGCCGAGGAGCGTGTTCCAGACGGCGAGGGCGTTGCCGCTGTCGGCGGTGCACCAGACCGCGTCGCCGGGGCCGGCGTCGAGCCAGTGCTCGGTTTGCACCCGGGCGGCGAACGTGGCGCCGTGTGTGTGGACGACCCCGAGCGGCGCTCGAACGGTCCCGGCGGTCGAGAGGATGAACGCGGGATCGCGGGAGGACGTGTCCTCCGAGGGGACGTTCGGGAGGGGATCGCTCGCTCGCCCCGGACGCTCGTCCGTGTAGACGACGTTCGGCGGCGAGTCGAGTGACGCGATGGTGCGTTCGGCGCGCCGCGACGCGACGACCAGGGCTGCGTCCGAGCTGTGCAGGCGGGCCTCGAGGTCGGTCGCCGAGATCCACTCCGAGCACGGAATGGTCACCGCGCCGATCTTGATGCCGGCGAGCATGACCTCGATCCAGTCGGGAGTGGTCCCGGTGACGATGACGAGACGATCCTCGGCGGCGACGCCTCGCTCTCTGAAGAGCCCGGCCCAGCGCGCGGCGTTCTCGGCGATCTGGTGGAACGTGCGCGGCTCGATCACGCCGTCGTGGCTGAGGTGCGTGAGCGCACGTCGCTTGGAATCGCGCGCGAGCACCTCGACGACGTCCCTCGTGAAGTTGAACCGGCTGGGGACGTCCCACTCGCCCTCCGAGAACGCCGGCCCGAGGGCGAGCTCGAGCGGCGAGCGCGCGAGGCGCTTCGAGTCAGCGCGCGAGCGACTCCGCCCGATACGAACCTTCATCACGGCACATCCATTATCGACGCGTTTGGCGAGAACGTTAAAGCGCTCGGGGGATACCTTCTGATCATGCGATGCCGAGCTCCACGCCGAACGGTGTATCGGCCGCGAGCGCATCCGGGAGCGTGAACCCGCCGGCCTCCTCGAGCGCGGCGATTCGGCGCTCGAGCGGTGGGTGGGTATCGAACAGCGACGACAGCGCCGAGACGCCCGTTCGCTCGGTCTCGACCCGGCTCGTGGGGCTCTCCACCCACAGGTGCGCGACCGACGCGTCCGCGTACTTGATCGTCGTCGTGTCGAGCTGGAGGCGCCGGAGCGCGAGCGCCATCGCCTCGGGGTCGTTGAGGATCTCCGCCGAGCCGGCGTCCGCCAGGAACTCCCTCCTTCGTGACAGGCTCAGCCGTAGGAGCAGGGCGGCGTACGGTGCGAGCAGGAGGCCGACGATCGCGACGACGGCGATCAGCGCGCCCCCTCCCTTGCGCGATCTCCCACCGCCGAAGATGAGCATTCGGAACCCGATGTCGGCGATGAGTGCGATCACCCCGGCGAAGATCGTGGCCATGGTCATGAGGTACGTGTCCCGGTGCCGGACGTGCGAGATCTCGTGTCCGAGCACGGCCTCGAGCTCGCGCTTGGGCATCGTCCGCAGGAGGCCGGTCGTCACGCCGAGGTAGCTCGTCTGCGGGCGGAGGCCGGCGGCGAACGCGTTCGGTGCGGGATCGTCGACGATCCTCACCTGCGGGGTGACGGGCAGCCCGGCCGCGATCGAGACGTTCTCGACGAGACGATGGAGCGGCCGGATCTGATCCTCGTCGACCTCCTGCGCACCGGTCATCCGCGCGATCATGCGGCGGTTCTGGAGCAGGGCGAAGAGCGCGTAGATCGCCGCTCCGGCGAGCGCGACGATCCCGAGCGAGAGGTCGAAGATCGCTCCGATCAGCCCGGCGACGATGAGGAGGAGGATGAGGAACCCGAAGACGACGATCCCGCTCTTCAGACGGTTCGCACGAATCTGCTGTTGAAGCGTCACGAGCCCGTGGCCAACGAGACCTGCGGTACGGCGGTGTCGCCCTCGGCGGAGAAGAACTCGCGTGCGCGGAATCCGAGGGCGCGTGCGAAGAGCACCCACGGGAAGCTCTGGATGGCGGTGTTGAAGCTCATGACCGTGGCGTTGTAGTAGCGGCGCGCGGCGCTGATCTTGTCCTCGGTGTCCGTCAGCTCGTCCTGGAGCTCTCTGAAGTTCTCGGACGCCTTCAGATCAGGGTAGGCCTCCGCGACGGCGAAGAGCTTCCCGAGCGCGTTCGTCAGCCCGGCGTCCGCGTGCGCCGCGGTCGCCGGGGAGCTCGCCTGCTGGAGCGCCGTCCGTGCCTGTGCCACCTCGTCGAAGACCCCTCGCTCGTGCGCCGCGTAACCGCGCACGGTCTCGACGAGGTTCGGGATCAGATCCGTCCGCCGCTGGAGCTGGACGTCGATGTTCGCCCAGCCGGTGCCGACCTCGTTTCGGAGCCGGACGAGCTTGTTGTAGCCCAGGATCGCGAGGATCGCGATCAGGACGAGGACGCCGATCAGGATCCAGAGCCAGAGCATCCGCCGAGCGAGTCTACGTGCGCCCGAGTGCCACGGCGAGGGCCTCTCGCCCATTCTCGAGCACCGGTTCGCCGTGGGAGACGAGGACGCGCTCAACCGGCAGATCGAGGAGCGGCGCGAGCGACTCCGCGAGCTCGGCATGGCCGGTCGACTTCGGGAGCCACGACTCCGGGCACATCCGGACGGCGCCTGCGTCGCCGCCGAGGAGGACGTCGCCGGGGACGACCGCTCGCTCCCTCGCCAGCCAGTACACGACCTCGTTCCGGCGGGCCGTCCCGAACGCCTGGATCCCTCCGGGGAGCTCGTCTCCGGGCCGGAACGTGTCGGTCACGACACCTGCCCGCCGCTCGATTGCCGCACGTCCGGACGTCTGCGCCCAGACGCGGGCGTCGTAGCGCGAGACCATCTCGGCAGCGCTTCGTGTGTGCCAGAAGACGGTGACGAGCACGTGGACGACGCCGTTCGCGCCTTCGACGTCACGGTCGAGCGCCTTCCAGAACGTCTTCGCGTTCGGCTCGCCGGGCACGAGCGGGTCCACGAGGACGACCCCGTCTCTCGTCACGCAGTACGTCGAACCGACGTCCTGCCTCCACTCCTCGTGGTACGCCGTCCAGCGCCAGAGAGCGGGCGTGATTCGGAGGACGTCCATCCGGGCAACAGTAGACAGAACCGATCGCGCGCCCGTGTGCGTATGGTGCGCAACGAAGTGAGGAGGTTCCCGGCATGAGCGTGAAGCGGCTGTCTTTCGTCCTCGGCGTCGGTGCGGCGGCGCTGGCCCTCGCCGGCTGCGGAGGGAGCTCGAACTCGGCGGGCACGACGTCGACGTCGACGACGACTTCGACGTCCACGAGCTCGACCCCGGCGGGTTCGGGAGGCAAGAAGCTCGACGGGACGGTTGGCCCCGGCTTCGACATCAGCCTCACCGACTCGAGCGGGACGGCCGTGACGACGCTCGCGGCAGGGACGTACACCATCGTGGTCGACGACAAGTCCGCGGTCCACAACTTCCATCTCACCGGGCCCGGCGTCGACAAGATGACGGACATCGGCGGCACCGGCTCGGAGACGTGGAAGGTCGACCTGAAGGCGGGGCAGTACCACTTTCAGTGCGACCCGCACGCCTCCCAGATGAACGGCGACTTCACGGTCACGGGATAGCGACCTCGCGGTCGCGGGCGAACCGGGGGAGGCCTCAGAGCGAGATCGCGGTTCCGCCGGACTCGGCGGAGCGGTGGAGCGCCTCCAGCGCGCGAGACTGCGCGACCGCGTCGGTGCGCCCGAGCAGGAGCGGAGCCTCGCCGCCGATCGCGTCGCTCAGGTTCTCGAGCTCGAGCCGGTACGAGTCCACCGGGTCGAGCTCGATGCGCTCGACACGCCCGTCGCGGCGGAGCTCGATCACCGGCTTGCGGCAGTGCCACGGATCGTCGAGGAAGAGGGAGCCCTCGGTTCCGATCGCCTCCAGCTCGTCGCGTTCGGGAAGGGACGTCCCGCAGTCGAAGAGCGCGCTGACCCCGTTCGGGAACCGCATCAGCCCGACGAAGACCCAGTCGGTGCCGGTCTCGCCGATCACCGCCTGCCCGACCACGCTCTCGGGCTCGCCGGCGAGCAGGCGGGAGCCGCTCACGCAATAGCACCCGACGTCCATCAGGCTTCCGCCCTCGACGTCCGTCCGCAGGCGGATGTTGTCCGCGTCGTACAGCGAGAAGCTGAACGCCGTGCGCACGACCCGGAGCTCCCCGATCGCGCCCTCCGCGACGAGCTCGGCGAGCCGGGCGGTCTGCGGGTTGTGCCGGAACATGAATGCCTCGGTCAGGAGCCGGCTGGTCCGCTCTGCGGTGTCGAATGCTTCCTCGACCTCCGCCGGATGACGGCTGAGCGGCTTCTCGCAGATCACGTGCTTTCCGGCTTCCATGGCTCTGATCGACCACTCGCAATGGAGCGAGTTCGGGAGCGAGACGTAGACAGCGTCGATCTCCGGGTCGGCGAGGAGCGCCTCGTACGATCCGTACGCACGGGGGATGCTCCACTCGCGTGCGTACTCCTCCGCGCGCTCCTGGTCGCGGCTTCCGACAGCGACGAGCTCGACCTTGTCCGAGGCGTGCGCGCCGGGGATGACGAGCCGGTTGATGTGGGCCGTCGAGACGATGCCGAGGCGCATCACGCCCATGTGACCTCCGTCGTCATGGCGCCTCCAGTCGTCGCAGGGCCGGGTACAGCTCGCGGAAGCGAGCGTAGCCCTCCTCGTACACCGACGCCCAGGCGGCGTTCGGCTCGACCGTCTCTCTGACCCGGACGCAGGCGGAGACGGCCTCGCGAGCGTCGGCGAACACGCCGTCCGCGACGCCCGCGAGGAGCGCGGCGCCGTACGCCGAGTCCTCCTCGACCTCGGTCAGCTCCAGCGGGATGCCCAGGACAGAAGCGACGATCTCGAGCCAGAGCCGGCTCCGCGCGCCGCCCCCCGACGCGCGGCCGGCCG
>DASSQE010000115.1:0-12406 GCA_035702645.1 Gaiellaceae bacterium | reverse complement strand
ACCGGCACGGGACGGATTCACGCTCCACCGGCCCCGCCTCGGTCTTCAGAACGAGCACGAGCTCCTGCCCGAAGCGCGACCCGCGTGGGAGCACCAGCCGGCCGCCGCTCGCGAGCTGGTCGTAGAGGGGCGGCGGGACCTCCGGAGCAGCAGCAGCCACGGCAACGGCGTCGTATGGAGCCCGGTCCGGCACGCCCAGCGACCCATCGCCGATGCGCACGTCGACCGCGTCGTGTCCCGTCTCCAGGAGCGCCTCTCCGGCGGCCTCGGCGAGCTCGGGGATCCGCTCGATCGTGACGACCTCCGCGGCGAGCTCGTCCAGCACAGCGGCCTGGTATCCGGATCCCGTGCCGACGTCCAGCACACGCTCGTCACCCTCGAGCCCGAGCAGCGAGCAGATCGACGCGACGATGAACGGCTGGGACATCGTCTGCCCGTATCCGATGGGGAGCGCACAGTCTTCGTATGCGACCGCGCGCACGGCTTCCGGCAGGAACCTCTCGCGCGGGACGCGGCCCATCGCGTCGAGCACCCGGTCGTCCGCGATGCCGCGCCGCCGGAGCTGACGCTCGACCATCTGCGTCCGCGCCTCCGCCGAGTCTACCGGGGTCACTTCGCGAGCGTGCGCAGCCCGGCGAAGCGGGCCGCCCTGCGACCCCGCATCCGCACGGCCAGGAGCGAGAGGGCGACGACCTCCACGTACCCCACGATCGGGACCAGCGCGAGGAGGCAGACGAGCAGGCCGGCCATTCCGACATAGGCCGCAACGCCGGTGCGCGTCGCTCCTCGCCCGATCGCTCCCTGCACGACGGTCGCCGCCGACAGGGCGCCCAGGAGCCCCCCGAGACTGCCCGCAATCGTCTCGGCGAGCTCGCCGACGCCGATGCCGACCGCCGCGCCGGCCGCAATCGCGAGCACTGCGGCGACCCCGACGCCGACGCCGTTCACCCCGAGCAGGGCTGACAGAATCACGCCGATCCCGAGGCCGAGCCCGAGGCAGAGCCCGATCGTGTACCAGGCGCCCATCTCGCAGCCAGTCTAGACCCGAGCTACGCGCCGGCTATGCCGCGCCGCGCTCGAGCCGCTCGATCACGGCCAGCCCGAACGCGGCGGCGCGCGCGCCGTCGACCACGCGGTGGTCGAACGTGACCGCGATCGTCCCGATTCGCCGCACGACGATCTCGCCGTCGCGGACGACCGGACGCGGCGCGATTCGCCCGACGCTCAGGATCGCGACCTCGGGGTGGTTGACGATCGGCGTCTGGAAGAGCCCCGCGAGCTTGCCCGCGCTCGTGACCGTGAACGTAGACCCGCCGAGATCCTCCGCCTTCGCCGTGCCGACGCGTGCCTCGTTCGCGAGCCGCTCGATCTCGGCGGCGACCTCGTCGACGCTCCTCCCCCCACAGTCCCGGACGACGGGGACGACGAGACCGTCGTCGGTCTGGACCGCGACGCCGAGGTCGTAGCGGTCGAGGTAGACGATCTCGTCGTGCTCGAGCCGGGCGTTCAGCTCGGGGAAGTCGGGGAGCGTGGCCGCACAGGCCTTCACGACCGTCGCCAGAAGACTCTCCATCGGAACCGCCTCGAAATCGCACTCCTCGACCCAGGTCACCGCCGGCACCTCGTGGTGCGCCCGGGTCATGTGCTCCGCGATTACGCGCCGCACGCCGCGCAGCTTCTCGCGACGGCCCTCCTGCGTGCCTCCCGCTGCGGCTGCGCGTACGTCTTCCTCGGTGAGGCGCCCCTGCGGGCCGGTCCCGGCGACCGTCTCGAGGTCGACGCCGAGCTGGTCCGCGATCTTGCGGACGAGCGGCGTCGCCTGCACGCGCATGGGTGCCGTGCGCCGTACCGACCCGTCGCTCGGCACGGCGGCTGCGGTTGGGCTCGCCTCCTGCTCGGTCGCCGCGACTTCCTCCCCCGGCTCCCCGACGACGACGAGGGCCGTTCCCACGGGAGCGACGTCGCCCTCGCGGACGAGGATCCGGAGCACGGTGCCCCCGTACGGGGATGGGATCTCCACCGTCGCCTTGTCCGTCTGGATCTCGACAAGGGGGTCGTCCTCCGAGACGACGTCGCCCTCGGCGACGAGCCAGCGCGCGACCTCGCCCTCGGTGAGCCCCTCGCCCAGATCCGGCAGCTTGAACTCGCGGGCCATCGTCAGGCCATTCTCGTGAAGCGGATCGCGTCGTGCGCGAGCACTGCGTGCACGCCCTGCACCTCGTTAACCATCTGCGTGACGCGCAAATCGACGACGAGGCTCGCGAGCGCCAGTGCCTCTGCCCTCTCGAGCCCGTGTTCGCGCCCGATCAGCTCGAGCATCGCGTCGATGGCGGCTGCTGCGGCTTCGTCCAGGTCCTCGTCGAAGCCGAACGTGAGCCAAGCGTCCGGGGTCCATGCCACGGGCGCGACGAGCTCCAGATCGTCGCGGAGGGCGAGCGTGAGCTCGGCCCGTGCGAGGGGGCACTCGATCGCTATCTGCGAGACCTCGCCGTCACCCTGACGCGCGTGACCGTCCCCGGCCGAGAAGAGCGCGCCGTCCACGGGAATCGGCAGGTAGAGCCGCGCTCCCGCCCGAAGCTCCTTGCAGTCGATGTTCCCTCCCCACCTGCGAGGCGGCGTCGTCGAGTGGACGCCTGAATCGGGCGGCGGCATCCCGAGAACCCCCAGGAACGGGCGGAGGTCGAGCTCGTGCCCCCGCTCGTCGCGTCCGATCCCCGCGTCCGGGTCCAGCGCCCACTCGAGGAAGACACCGGGCCCGGCCGAGAGGCCGAGCCGGTCGTTCAGCGGAGTCGACCAGTCGGCGGCCGCGCACCACCCCCAGTCGCCCACGACGACCCGGTCGACGGCGACCTCGAGTGTCTGTCCGGCGCGCGCGCCTCGAACCTCGATCGGCCCGATCAGCGCATGTCCCGCGTCGAGCTCCGGGTCGCGTGGTTCGTACTTCGCGCCCGGCTCCACGTTCCAGCCGGCATCGAGGCACGAGAATGCGATCGAGTCGCCGGGCTCGATCGAGAGGATCGGCTCGAGGTCGCGGGAGAAGTGGCCGTGGAGCGTCCGCCGCTCCATCGGGATCTCGTGCAGCGTCACGAAGCGAGCGACCGGCGAACGGCGTCCATGACGCGCTCGACCGACGGCATGTACAGGTCCTCGATCTGCCAGTACGGGTACGGCACGTCGTAGCCCGTCACCCGGAGCACAGGCCCGCGGAGCTCGTAGATCGCCTTCTCGGCGAGCACGGCGACGACCTCGGCCGCGAAGCCGCACACCCGCGGCGCCTCCTGCACGACGACGACACGCCCAGTATTGGAGGCGGAGGCGACGAGCGTCTCCTCGTCCAGCGGCTTGAGCGAGCGCAGATCGACGATCTCGCAGGACGCCTCGCCCTCAAGCGCATCTGCGGCCTTCTCTGCGAGCGGCACCATCGCGCCGTAGGTGACGAGCGTGACGTCGGTTCCTTCGCGCGCGATTCGCGCCTCGCCGAGCGGGACGAGGTGCTCGCCCTCGGGGACGTCCTCCTTGGCCGTGCGGTAGTGGAGCTTCGGCTCGAGGACGACGACCGGATCGGGGTCCCGAATGGCCGCGGCTAGGAGTCCCTTCGCGTCGGCGGGAGTGGCCGGGATCGCGACCTTCACCCCCGGCGTGTGCACGTAGTAGGTCTCCGGCGAGTCGTCGTGGAGCTCCGGCGCACGCACCCCGCCGCCGTACGGCATCCGGATCACGAGCGGGAACTCCATCGCGCCGCGCGTGCGCCAGCGGTAGCGGCCGACGTGGTTGATGAGCTGGTCGAGCGCCGGGTAGCTGAACGCGTCGTACTGCATCTCGCAAACCGGTCGCCAGCCGGCCATGCAGAGCCCGATCGCCGTTCCCAGGATCCCGGCCTCCGCGAGTGGGGTATCGACGCAGCGATCGGCGCCGAACCGCTCCTGCAGCCCGGCCGTCGCGCGAAAGACTCCGCCGAGGCGGCCGACGTCCTCGCCGATCACCATCACGCTCGGATCGCGCTCCATCTCGACGTGGAGCGCGTCGTTGACCGCCTCGACGAGGAGCCGCTCAGCCACGCGCTCCCTCCGTAGGGGCGGGACCTGTCCCGCCCTCGCCACCGATGGTCCTGAGCAGCTCGTCCCGCTCCGCGAGGAGCGATTGCGGCGGGTCGCCGTAGGCGTGCTCGAAGACGAGCGCCGCGTCGGCGGGAGGCTCGGCTTCCGCCTGCGCGATGCCCTCGCGCATGACCGCGAGCGCCTCTTTCTTGATCTCGGCCGCGTCGCCGGGGGCGAGCAGGCCGAGCCGCTCGAGGTAGCCCTCGAAGCGGCCGACGCACTCGTGCTCGCGCTCCTCCTCGACCCGCTCGGGATCGATGTAGATCGACGGGTCGTCGGCCGTCGCGTGCGGCGCGCTGCGGTAGGTCAGGGCCTCGATGAGCGTCGGGCCGTCGCCGGCCCGCGCGCGGGCGGCCGCATCGCGCGTCGCCTCGTACACGGCGAGGACGTCGCCACCGTCGACCCGGACGCCGGGCATCCCGTAGCCGACGGCCTTGTCCGCGAGGGACGCGGCAGCGGTCTGCGACGAGACGGGGGTCGAGATCGCCCACTGGTTGTTGTTGCAGAAGAGGATCGCGGGCACCTTCAGGACGCCCGCGAAGGTCGCACCCTCGTGGAACGAGCCCTCGGACGTGGCGCCGTCGCCGAAGTACGCGATCGCAACGCGGTCCTCCCCCTTGAGCCGGGAACCCCACGCGAACCCGACCGCGTGCGGGACATGTGTCCCGATCGGGACGCAGATCGAGGCGACGTTGTAGTCCCTCGGGTCCCACCAGCCGGCGGGGTGGCCGCGCCACCAGGAAAGGATGGTGGAGGCGCGCATCCCGCGCAGGAGCCCGATCGCCGACTCGCGGTAGCTCGGGAAGAGCCAGTCGCGTTCCTCGAGCGCGAGCGCGGAGCCGACCTGCATCGCTTCGTGGTTCCAGAAGATCGCGTACGTCCCGATTCGCCCCTGACGGTGGTAGACGACCGAGCGCTCGTCGTATGTCCGGAGGAGGACGAGCCCGCGGTAGAGGGCGAGCAACTCGTCGGCGCCGAGCCCGTCGACCTCTCCGTCCGGGACGCCGACCCCGTCGCCGATGACGCGGCGCACACCGTTCTCGACGGAAACCGCTCGGGCCATGCGGCGCTCAGTGTATGCCGCGGACGAGGCCTGGCCTGCTCAGACGAACACGGTCACGGCGTCGCGCTCGGCCTCGTACACAGCCTCGACGACGTCGCCCGCATCCTCGCCGTCGACCTGCAGCGGGAGCGGCTCGTCACAGTGGACGACGATGCGGTCGAGGTCGTGACCGGCGAGCGCGCGTCCGTCCTTCAGGCCCGTGCCCCACGCGCCGTGGGCCAGAGCTCGCGGGAGATCCCGCGCACGGAGGGTGACGGGCGCGAAAAACGCGAGCCCCTCGTCGAAGCTCCCGCCTGGAACGAGGTCGAGCCCGACCGCGCCCGCGTACGTGTAGGGCGAGCAGTTCGCGACGAGGACGAACGCCGCGCGTCCGACCCCGTCGATCTCGAGCTGCTCGCCGAAGCGCCCGCGGCGCTCCCGAATGGTCCTCGTCGCGACCTTGAGGAACGCGATGTCCCCGGGGCGGCGGCCCTCCGGGCTGCGGCCGAGCTCGTCCACCCGGCGCACGAGCTCGGCGTCGAGGCCGACGCCGGCGTTGAACCCGAACCGGCGGCCGTTGACGCGGCCGAGGCCGATCCGCCGGGTGCGCCCCTCCGCCGCGCGACGCGCGGCCTTCACCGGGTCACGGGGCAGGCCGAGCGCGCGCGGGAGGACGCTCGTGCCGCCCCCGGGCAGGAACCCGAGCGGGACGTCGATCGCGATCCCGTTCAGCACCTCGTTGTACGTCCCGTCTCCTCCCAGGACGTAGATGGCGTCGACGCCCGTCGCCTCCCGTGCGATCGTGGTCGCTTCGCCCGAGGTCGTCGTCAGACGCGTCTCCGTATCCTCGGGCAGGACCGACCGCACCGCTGCGAGCCGGTGCTCGTCCACGCGAGACGCGAACGGGTTGACGATCAGCAGTCCGCTCATCGCGGGTCTGTCACGACGGGGTCGCGTAGCCGCGGATCCCGTCGACGAGGATCGCGGTGAAGCGGTCCGCGAGCTCGTCCGTGTTCGCGCCCGGCTTGAGCCACGTGTACGCCCAGTTCGCCGCCGAGAGGGCGAGAAGCGCGGTCGCGCCGGCGTCGAGATCGACACGGAGCTCTCCGTCTTCGACACCCTCGCGGACGAGCGCGCGGAAGCGCTCCTCATAGCGCCTGCGCTCGGTGAGGATCTCCTCGCGGTACTCGTCGTCGAGGTAGCGCCACTCGCGGGTGAAGACGGTCGCGACGTCGAGCTGTTCGGCGACGACGCGCAGGTGGCCTCGGAGCGCGAGCCGGATGCGCTCGACCGCGGGGAGGTCGTCCGGAATCTCGTCGAGCGCGGCGTGGAAGGCGTTCGCGCCCTCGCGCATCGTCTCGAAGAGGAGCTCCTGCTTCGACCCGATGAGCGAGTAGAGCGAGCCCTTCTGGACGCCGAGCGACTGGGCGAGCGCGTCCATCGAGGTGCCGTGGTAGCCGCGCTCGGCGAACAGCCGGGCGGCCTGGCGGGTCAGCTCCGTACGCCGCGCAGCCATTCCTGCCGGTCATCGGTGGGGAGAGTGCGGAAGACCTCCGCCGCCGCCTCGTGGAAGCCTGCGGGCAGGTCAGCGGCCGCGAACGCGGCGGCGATCTCCTCCATCTCGCCGACCCAGCGCCAGCCCTTCGCCGCCGCGGATCGCGACGCGCGCCCGGAGCGACCGAGGAGATCGGGCAGCGACAGCCGCCACTCGTCGTGCAGCGTGTCGGAGACGCCCTCGACTCGCGCGAACGACTCGACCGCGAGCATGAGCGCAGCCGATCCCTTGGTCCATGCCGCGTAGGCGACCTTGACCGCGGACGCCGCGCCGATCTCATCGGAGACCACCCTCGCCTCGAGGGCGGTTCCGGCGAAGAGATCGGCGATCTCTTCCGCGTCGGCGCCGGACACGTAGAGACGGGTCGTTCGGGGTGACGAGGGAGGCGGTCCGACGATCCCGCCGTCGACGCAGCGACCGCCGACGGCCTCGGCTACGGCCCGGGCCGTCTCCGGTGCGATCGCGTTGGCGTCGACGAAGACGCCGTCGAAACCGGCCACGGATCGAGCCACGTCGAGCGCCGCGTGCGGAGGACAGACGGAGAAGAGGACGTCACAACGCGCGAGCAGGGCATCGACCGACTCGGCATCCTCGAGGCCCGCCTCGGCGGCACGGCGAGCGGACTCCGCGCTCCGCCCGTCCGACGCCCAGAGAACGGGTACGCCGGCGGCCCGCAGGGGGGCTCCGATCGCGGCCCCCATCTCGCCGGGATGCAGCAGTCCCACCGTGTCCGCGGCCACTAGACTGGATGCTAACGACCGTTCGGTAGGGAGGCGACACGGTGGGTGTGAAACGGGACGCGAGAACGCAGGAATTCCTCGATTACGTGCAGTCCGGAGGCCAGGTCGAGACCGGCGACTGGATGCCGGACGAGTACCGCGCGAGCCTCGTGAAGTTCATCGAGATGCATGGGAACTCCGAGCTGATGGGAGTCCTCCCCGAGCGCGACTGGATCCTCCGCGCTCCCACACTCCAGCGCAAGCTCGCCCTCACCGCGAAGATCCAGGATGAGGTCGGCCACGCACAGCTCATCTACCGCGTCGTCGAGGACCTCGGCAAGCCGCGGACCGCATGCCTCGACGACCTCGTCTCCGGCAAGGCGAAGTTCCACAACGTCTTCCACTACCCGACGAAGACATGGGGCGACGTCGGCGTCATCGCGTGGCTCGTCGACGCCGCCGCGATCGTCTCGCAGAAGGCGCTCCTCAAGTGCTCGTACGCGCCGTACGCGCGGATCATGAAGAAGATCTGCTGGGAGGAGTCGTTCCACATCCTCCACGGCCGCGACGTCATCCTCGCCATGGTCACGGGCACGGACGAGCAGTTCGGGCTCGTGCAGGAGGCGCTCGACCGCTGGTGGGAGCCGCTCATGCACTTCCACGGCAACCCGATCCCCGCCGACGAGGACCCGATGTACGTGTGGCGGATCAAGAGCCAAGGAAACGAGGCGGCACGTCAGCAGTTCCTCGACGGCTACGTGCCGCAGATCCGCGAGCTCGGGCTCGAGATCCCCGATCCCGCGCTGCGAAAGGACGAGGAGACCGAGACATGGCTCTACACCGAGCCCGACTGGGACAAGCTCCGCGCGGTCGTCACCGGGCACGGCCCGGCGTCGGCGGAGCGGCTCGCCTTCCGGCGCCTGTCGCGCGAGGACGTGGCCTGGGTCGAGCGCGTCGTGCTCGCGGAGGCCGCCTGACGTGGCTCATGTGTTTGAGGTGTTCCGCCAGGAGCGCAAAGGGCAGGCGTTCCAGCACGCGGGCTCGGTGACCGCCCCGGACGAGCGCTTCGCCGAGATCTACGCACGCGAGCAGTACGGGCGCCGCCAGGAGTCGGTCGCGCTGTGGCTCGTGCCGCGAGAGGACGTTCACGAGATCGACGAGTTCCCGGACGAGTTCGAGATGAAGTACCGACGCGTCGACGGCTACTCGATCAAGGCGCGGCTACGAGAGGCGCGCGAGAAGGCCGGCACGCTCGAGACGGCTCCGGGCGCACACGCCACCGAGGACGAATGAGCGACCGCACCGACCTGCTCCTCGCCCTCGCCGACGACGAGCTTTGCGCCGGAAAGTGCGCTGCGCTTAAGCGACGCACTTTCCGGCGGCGGAGATCACGATGACATCGGAGCGCGTCGAGCTTCTTCTTTCATATGCCGACGATGAGCTCATTCTCGGGTGGCGCAACTCCGAGTGGACCGGGATCGCGCCCTTCCTCGAGGAAGACGTCGCGTTCTCGTCGATCGCGCAGAACGAGATCGGGCACGCGCGCGCGCTGTACGAGCTCGCGGCCTCGGAGCTCGGGACGACCGCGGACGAGCTCGCCTTCGATCGCGCGCGAGACGAGTACCGATGCGCCCCGCTCGTGCAGCTCCGCCGACTCGAGTGGGCGCGAACGATCGCGCGGCACTGGCTGTACGAGACTGCCGACGAGATCCGGCTCGCGGCGCTGAGAGCTTCGGACGACCGCGACATCGCAGGCCTCGCAGCGAAGATCGACCGCGAGGAGGCGTACCACCGCATGCACGCGGACATGTGGGTCGACCGGCTGCTCGCGACCGACGAGGGCCGGACGCGGCTGAACGAGGCGGTCGACGAGCTCTGGCCGTACGCGCTCGGCGTGCTCGACGACGACCTCCGGCCCGAGCTCCGCAGGCGAGCTGAGGAGCGCCTCGGTCGGGCGCTTCCGGACGTCGAAGCCGTGCCGCGCGGCATCCACGAGGCGGAGCTCGCGGAGTTGCTCGACGAGATGACGATGGTCCGCCGCTCGGCGCCGGCGGGTGCGCAGTGGTGACCGCCGACGAGGTCTGGGCGGCGCTCGCCGAGATCCCCGATCCCGAGATCCCCGTGATCTCCCTCGTCGACCTCGGCGTCATCAAGAACATCGCGGTCGAGGACGACCACGTGCGCATCGATTTCACGCCGACGTTCATGGGCTGCCCCGCTCTCGAGACGATGCAGCTCGCGATGCGCGCCAAGGTCGAGGAGCTCGGCGGCGAGGCGGACGTGCACGTTCTCCTCGACGACTCGTGGTCGACCGATCGGATCACGCCTGAGGGGCGCGACAAGCTGCGCGAGGCGGGCTTCGCGCCGCCGGCGCCGCGCCCGGCCGAGAGGCTCACGTTCGTCCAGCTCCAGCGTGGCTTCCGCTGCCCGTACTGCGGCTCCACGAACACACGGCTCGAGAACCTCTTCGGCCCGACGCCGTGCCGCTCGCTCCGCTACTGCGACGGCTGTCGGCAGCCGTTCGAGCAGTTCAAGACGATCTAGTCCGAACGTCGCACGAAGCGTCCTCCGTCCATCGACCGGGGCTACGCTCAAGCACGATGTCCGGCCTGCGGATCGACCGCGCGACTCGGGCGGACGATGTCGAGACGGCCCGCACGCTCTTCCGCGAGTACGCGGCCGAGCTCGGCATCGACCTCTCGTTCCAGGGGTTCGACCATGAGCTCGCAGAGCTCCCCGGCGACTACGCACCGCCCGCCGGACGGCTTCTCATCGCCCTCGACGAGGAGCACGCTGCTGGTTGCGTCGCATTGCGGCCGCAGTCGGCGAACACGTGCGAGATGAAGCGGCTCTACGTGCGCGATCCCTACCGCGGCACCGGGCTCGGCCGCGGACTGGCCGAAGCGATCGTCGCCGAGGCGCGAGACATCGGCTACCGCCGCATGCTCCTCGACACGCTCCCGTCGATGAGCGCAGCGCGGGCGCTGTACACGTCACTCGGGTTCCGGGAGATCGCCCCCTACTACGACAGCCCGATCGAAGGCACCTGCTTCCTCGAGCTCCGTCTGTAGCGTGGAGAGCGTCGCGTAGAGTGCCGGTGTGACGGTCGAGATCCTCTACTGCCCCACCTGAAGCGGCTACGACGAGCGCGCCGCGAGTCTCGCGGCGGAGGTGAGGGAGAAGCTCCAGCTCGACGCGGAGGCGACGCCGGGCGGAAACGGCCAGTTCGACGTCCTCGCGGACGGCGACCTCGTCTTCTCCAAGCGCGCGGCGGGGCGCTTCCCCGAGGACGGCGAGATCGTGAGGCTCCTCGGCGAGGGGTAGCTCGGGCCTAGGAGGGCTTGGCGAAACAGGCTCTGTGCCGCCAGGGCAGCGCTGGCTCGCCGCGATGCGGCGTCCTCGGTCGCCCCAATACGTCGAGTATTGGGGCTCCCTGCGTCCTTGCCTCGGCGACGACCAGCGGCAGCCCGGCGACGAGGCCCGTTCCGCCCAAGCCCTCCTAGCGAAGGAGGAAACCTTCGCCGAGCGGATCGTCGGGGTCGAGCGTGAAGGCGTGCTCACCGGTCCGATAGGCGCTGCCCTCGACCTCGGTGATCACGGCCGGAAGCCCGGCGACCTCCGCGTCGCCGACCACGCGGCCCGTGAACTTCGAGCCGACGATGCTCAGGTGCCGCAGGTCCTCGCCTCGCGGGAGCCTCCCCGAGCGGTCGAGCAGCGCGAGCCGTGCCGAGGTCCCGCTCCCACACGGTGAGCGGTCGACCTCGCCGTCCGCGAACACGGTGACGTTCCGCTGCGTCAGCGGGTTGCCGTCCTCCTGCTGCCAGAAGATCACGCCGTAGACGTCCCGGAGCTCGGGCTCGACGGGATGCACGACGTCCTGCCACTCCTCGATCTCCCGTTTCAGCCGGCGCCCGAGCTCGATCAGCCGCGGAAGCTCATCCGGCTCGACCTGCTCCTCGAGCGACGCGTAGAAGGCACCGCCGAACGCGATGTCGAGCGAGCGTTCGCCGAGCTCGAGGCCTTCCGCCCAGACGAAGGAGGGGACGTTTCGGAACCGCACGGAGCGCACACGACCGTCGGAGACGTCCGCCCACGTCTCGACCCGGCCGGAGGGGACGTCGACGACGACGCGGTTCTCCCCCTCGCGCCGCTGCACGATCCCCTCGTCGAGCGCCCAGGTGACGAGCGCGATCGTCCCGTGCCCACAAGCGGTCGAGTAGCCGGCGTTGTGGAAGAAGACGACGCCGAGGTCGGCGCCTTCGTCGTTCGGCTCCACGACGAAGCAGCCGTACATGTCCGCGTGGCCGCGCGGCTCGAAGACGAGGAGCTTGCGGATGCCGTCGAGCCGCTCGAGCGCGTCGCGGCGCTTGTCCAGGATCGTCGCGCCTGTCGGCGGGTCGACGCCGCCGATGACAATGCGGAACGGCTCGCCGCCCGTGTGGTAGTCGACCGTCCGCACCTCCACGGTGGCGACCCTAGATGAAGGGCGGCGCCCGCGGATCCGCCTGGGCGAACCCCCGGGGCGCCGGGTTTCGGGGACCGGCCGGCACGTGCGCCGGCAGGAGCTGGTGTCGCAGGTCGGGTTCGGCGCCGGGTGGGCCGGCTCCTCCCCGCGCTAGCGGCCCTTGAAGTCCGGCACCCGCTTGTCGAGGAAGGCCTGCACGCCCTCACCGAAGTCCTCGGTCTGCGTCGCCTCCTGCTGGAGCTCCGCCTCGAGCGCGAGCTGCTCCTCGAGCGACGCCGTGTACGCGGACTCGAAGAGCCGCTTCGTCAGGGCGACGCCCCGTGTCGGCAGCGCGGCGTACCACTCGGCGAGCTCCTCGACGCGCCCCGGGAAGCGCTCGGGGTGCACCTCCTCTGAGACGAGGCCCCACACGAGGGCCTCGTCCGCGCTCAGCCGCCTGTTCGACACCATCCACTCGAAGGCCCGGGCGAACCCGAGCAGGCGGTGGACGAACCAGGAGCCGCCGGCGTCCGGAACGAGCCCGATCCC
>DASSQE010000114.1:0-6535 GCA_035702645.1 Gaiellaceae bacterium | reverse complement strand
ATGATCTGGAGGCCGCCGGGCTGCACGAAGTCCATGTACAGGTGGTGTGAGTAGGCCGTCGTCACGAAGAGGAGCGTGAACAGCCACGCGACGACGATTGGCTTCGTCGTCTTCCACGGTCGGCCGGCGTAGCGGGGGAGCAGAACGTAGACCATCCCCGCAGCCAGATAGATGATGAGGTTCGCGATCGAGTGGCCGAAGAAGTAGGTCAGGTTCTTCGCCCAGAGTGCGTTCAGCTGCATGCCCGAGTCCATGGTCCGCCCGAGCAGAGCGACGACGATCGTCGTTCCCGCCGCGCTCGCGAGGAGCCCCTCCAGCGAGACCACGATCGCCGCGAACACCTGCGGGGGCGGCGGGGACTCGTCCTTCCCTCGCAGGAACGCGATCCCGAGAGAGCGCTGCAGCCCGCCGTACGTCTCGGTCACCCGCATCGTGACGTCGAGGCAGAAGACGAAGAACCCGACCCCCACGAGGAGCAGCCCGACAAGGAAGGTCGCCGTCGCCCACGTCTGCCATTGCCCGGCCGGGTGGAACGGAAGCGGGGAGAGGAACGTCCAGCCCGTCCCGAAGCCGCCGCCGACCGTGGCGACGATGACGAGCACCGCGCCGAGGACGATGGAGCAGTAGCTCACGACCATGCGCCCCACGCTCAGCGGGACGCTCGGGCGAACGACGTACCAGAGGGCCCCCATCATCACCATGAGCGCGCCGGTGAGCATGCCGGCGCCGTGGAGGGTCAGCAGCCGATAGAACCAGGTGGGCGAGACGCCGAGAACGTCGGCCTGCGTGAGGCGCAGCGTGAGGCCGACGAGCCCCATCACCGCGAAGACGGCGATCCCCGTTCCCGCAAACGCGTACGCGACGCGGCGCTCGTCGAGTCGGGGCCGGGCGATCCCGAGCTCGGACGCGCGCGGATGTGCGACGGCGGCGGCCTCCATCAGCGCACCCTGAACGAGGCCTGCATCAGGTGGTGGTTCAGGCCGCAGAGCTCGAGGCAGAACACGCGGTAGATGCCCGCGGTGTGGAAGGTCATGTCGAGCCGGTTCGTGTACCCGGGCATCGCCTGCACCGACCCGACCAGATGGCCGTGTGGATCGTAGATCCCGAAGCCGTGGTTGACGTCGGCCGAGGTGACGTCGAACCGGACCTGCTTGTTCAGCGGCAGGACCGCCGGGTCGATCAGCCAGTAGAACTGGCCGCCCTTCACGTGGACCACCGTCCGGGGCGAACCGCCTCTCGCGTACGGCAGGTCGAAGAGCGAGATCCCGACGACGATCACGAGCAGTGCACAGAGGAAGCCGAGCCATCGCTTCCGCACCCAGTACCCGACCGCCTGGACTCGCTCGAAGGGAACGTCGGAGACCGTCTGACGCGCAACGGTGACGAAGAGGGCGACGATGAGGACGGAGATGAGAAGGAAGACGACTCCGACCGCCACCTGTGGCTCGCCGTAGTGCAGCACCGCGGCCCATTCTTCCAGATGACTACGGCGGCGTCGGAGGCATGCGCTCCCCTCGGACGGCGGGCCGCGAGACCGACGAACGCGAGGTCGGCGAACCGAAGCGGAGGCCGACTAGGAGCGACGACCTAGCGGCCGCTCGCTCCGCGGAGCTCGTCCTCGAGGGCAAGCAGCGCGCTGAAGATCGCCTCGGAGAAGGTCGGGTAGGGCTGGATCGTGTCGAGCAGGACGTCGATCGGAACCTCCGCCCGCACGGCAAGCGTGAGCTGGCCGAGCCACTCACCCGCCTCCGGCCCGACGGCGACCGCGCCGACGAGGACGCGCCGCTCGCGGTCGGCGGCGAGCTTGACGAGCCCGTTCCGGCGCGGCCGCTCGTACGTCGAGAGCCTGCCGCCGGCGATCTCGTAGGTCGCCGTGACGACATCGTCGCCGCTCGTCCTCCCCACGCTCGCGACCTGCGGATCGGTGAAGACCGCCGCGGGGATCGCACGGTACTCGGCCACCCTGTCGCGCCCTGCGATGTTCGCTGCGGCGACCCGGGCCTGGTACTTGCCGACGTGCGTGAGGAGCGCGACGCCGGCGACGTCTCCGACCGCGTACACGCGGTCCGCCGCCCGCATCCGCTCGTCCACCGTGACGCCGCCGTCGGTCAGCTCGACCCCGATCTCCTCGAGGCCGAGCGCCCCGACGTTCGGCCGGCGGCCGGCCGCGACGAGCAGCCGCTCGGCGTCGAGCTCCCCGCCATCGTCGAGCTGGACGCTCACGCCGGCCGAGCGCGCTTCGACGCCAACCGCCGTGGCGCCTACGCGCACGTCGATGCCCTCGTCTTCGAGCCGATTGCCCAACAAGGCGCCCGCATCCGGATCCACGCGCGCGAGGAGCGTCTCCGAGGGCTCGATGATCGTCACCTCGGCCCCGAGCCGATGGAAGAACTGGCCGAGCTCGACTCCAACGGGACCGCCGCCGAGGACGACGAGGCTCTTCGGCGGCGCCGAGGCCCAGACCGCGTCGCGACTCGTCCAGACGTCCACGTCCTCGATCCCCGGCAGCGAGGGAAGCGCCGGAGACGACCCCGTTGCGACCACGAGCGTCCGGTACTCGATCCGCCGCTCGCCGACCGCCACTGCCCCGGGAGCCACGACTCGGGCGTCTCCCCGGACGAGCTCGGCGCCCTGCTCGGCGAGCCAGTTCGCGTGCCAGGAGTCGTCCCGGCCGTCCGTGACCTGGTCGCGCCACCAGAGCACGCGTTCGACGTCGACGTCTCCGGTCAACGCCTCCGCGGCACCGGGCGCCAGCCTCGTCGCCGCGAGCACCTCGACCGGGCGCAGCAATGTCTTCGTGGGCAGGCACGCGTAGTAGGAGCACTCGCCGCCCGCCAGCTCGCGCTCGACGACGACGATCTCGACGTCCGCGTCCAGCCGCCGGAGGGCACCGACGAAGTGCTCGCCCGCGGAGCCCGCTCCCAGGACGACGACCGGACCCTCGCTCAAGCCGACACCTCCTCGGACGACGAGAGACCCCTCGCGGGGTCTCTGCGGGAGCGGAGAGGGCGGGATTTGAACCCGCGACGCACCTTTCAGCACGTACGCGATTTCCAGTCGCGCTCCTTCGGCCGCTCGGACACCTCTCCGGGCGGCTACAGCCTAGCGGCCGCTCCGCAGTGCGCTACTTGCCCGCGACGGACGAGACGTAGGCCGCGATGTCGGCGATCTGCTGGGGCGTGAGCTGGCTCTTGAACGAGGGCATCACCGCGCCGCCGTTCGTCACCTGCTTTTGCACGGCCGCGAAGGTCGGCTTCAGGTCGTCGAGGTTCGGCCCGACGGTTCCGTTCGTCCCCGCGTCGGCGAGCGTGTGACAGCTCCCGCACGGCTGGGAGGCAAAGAGTTGCTTGCCGGCGGCGGCGTCGCCCTGTCCCCCGGCTGCGGACGTCGTGGTCGAGCCGGTGGTCGTACTCCCGGTCGTTGTGGTGCTCCCAGTCGTCGTGGTGCTCCCGGTCGTCGTGGTGCTCCCGGTCGTGGTCGTACGAGTGGTCGTCGTCGGACTCGTGCCCGTGCTCCCGGGCGGGGGCGAGACCGAGGTCGTCGGGGGTATCGGGCTCGTCGCGGTCTGGGGCGCGGGCGTCTCGGCCGACGCCTCGCTCTCGCCTAGGTTCGCGAGCAGGAGGACGGCGGTCATCTGCCCGGCGAAGAAGATGATCACCACTGCGATGAACCATCCGAGGTAGCGACTCGGGAAGCCCGGACGCGAGATCGGGACGACGAGAGCGACGACCAGCGCGAACGCGATGAAGGCGATCGCGGAACAGAGAAGCCCGATCTGGTAGCCCGTCAGCGCCAGGAGCACGGGCGGACGCTACCACGCGGTCCGGCGCCGTCGACGGCTACCGCTCGAGCGGCGCGAGCGTGAGGCCGAACCCCTCGAGCTGCCCCCAGTACAGCTCCGCAAGCTCCTTCTCGCCCGACCAGACGATTGCCTGACCGGTCGAATGAATCCGGTTCGCGAGCTGCATTCCGCGGTCGTACGAGACGCCGGGAAGCACGCTCGAGAGCGCGAACGCGACCCCCTGGAACGTGTTGTGATCGTCGTTCAGGACGATGACCCGCCAAGGCTCTCCGAGCCGGCTCCCGGTGCCGCGCCTCGTCCTCTCGCGAGGCGGTGTCAGCGTCGCCGGCGCCATCGCGAGAACGTACCAACGGCTTCGACGCTACCCTAGGCGTCCCGGGCGCATAGCTCAGCGGGAGAGCGCTCGCTTCACACGCGAGAGGTCCCTGGTTCGATCCCAGGTGCGCCCACTCTCCCATCCGCAACGGCTAGGAGTCCGTATCGACGAACGTGGACGCGCGGATCGCGTCCCAGACGCGCGCCGCGGTGAAAGGCGGATCGAGGTGCCGGATCCCGAGCGGCGCGAGCGCATCGGCGACTGCATTCGCGATCGCCGCGGGCGTCCCGATCGATCCGCCCTCCCCCACGCCCTTCGCCCCCAGGGGGTTCCACGGCGACGGCGTCTCGAGAAGCGCGCTCTCGACCGGCGGGACTGCCTGCACGGTCGGCAGGTGGTAGTCGTAGAGGTTCACCGCCTGCGGCTGGCCCTGCTCGTCGTAGCCGACCTGCTCGTAGAGACACTCGCCGACGGCCTGGACCACCGCACCGACGACCTGGCCCTCGGCCAGCAGCGGGTTGACGATCCGGCCGCAGTCGTCGACGGCGACGACCTGTCCGAGGCAGACGTCACCCGTCTCTGGGTCGATCTCGACGGCGGTGACATACGCGCCGAAGGAGAAAACCGGTCCTGGAAGCTCGAACCGGATCGAGGCCACGAGCGGAGGATCCTCTCCGCCGGCGAGCCGCGCCGACAGCTCGCGCGCGGCGAGCAGCGCAGCCGAGCCTCCGATCGTGACCGAGCGGCTCGCAAACGTGCCGGTGCCCTCGGGAACCTCGAAGGAGTCGCCGGAGCGTACGGACACGGTCGACGGATCGACTCCCAGCTCCTCCGCCACGATCTGCGCGTATGTCGTCTCGTGCCCCTGGCCGTGAGCCGAGGAGCCGGTGCGAAGCGTCGCAGAGCCGTCCCGCTCGAGGCTGAGCCGGGCAGTCTCCGAGCCAGGCCCTGCCCGTTCGACGTAGAGCGCGAGGCCGACGCCGGCCAGGCGGCCGCTCCCGCGCAGGCGCTCGCGTTCCTCGAGTAGCTCCCGCCAGCCGGCGAGCTCGAGCGCGGTGTCGAGCGCACGAAGGTAGTCGCCCGAGTCGTACGTGACGCCGAGCGCCGTCGTATAGGGGAACTGCTCGCGACGGATCGCGTTTCGGCGCCGGATCGCGACCCGCTCGATCCCGACTTCGGCCGCAGCGAGGTCGACGAGGCGCTCGATCACGAGAGCCGCCTCCGGCCGGCCCGCCCCGCGATAGGGACCGGTCGGCACCTTCGTCGTGCAGACGCCGACGACCTCGACCTCGGCCGCGGGCAGGTCGTAGCAACCGGTGAGGAGTTCGGCAGCCGTCTGCGCTGCAACCGGCGTCGTCGAGTAGAGATACGCGCCGAGATCCGAGAGCAGCCGCGCCTTGAGCCCGAGCATCCGTCCGTCCGCGGCGAGCGCGAGCTCGGCGTCGACGTCGAGCCCGCGTCCCTGGTAGACGGCGAGCGAGCTCTCCGTCCGTGTCTCGACCCACTTCACGGGCCGGCCGAGCCGGAGCGCGGCGAGCGCAAGAGCCGCCGTCTCTGCCTGCGGCACGCCCTTGCTGCCGAAGGCACCGCCGACATCGGGCACGACGATTCGCAGCCGCTCCGGTGATCGCCGCAGGACCCTCGTCAGCCCCGAGAGCTGGCGGTGCTGGTCCTGCGCGGAGAGCCAGAGCGTGAGGACGTCCGTCTCCGGATCGTGCGAGGCGAGGACGGCGCGGGGCTCGAGCGGAGCGGCGATGAGCCGGGGCGCCCGGATCCGGGCACGCACGACTGCATGCGCGTGCTCGAAGACGCCGGCGACGTCCCCCGAAGAACGCCGCATGCGGAGGAGGACGTTGTCGGGAGCCTTGGCGTGCAGCGGAGACGCGTTCTCTGCCCCACGCGCCTCGACCACGGCCGGAAGCTCCTCGACATCGTTCAGCACGAGCTCCGACGCATCGACCGCCTGCTCCGGCGTCTCGGCGACGACGAGTGCGAGGGGCTCCCCGACATAACGGACACGGTCGCCCGCGAGGACGGGATGGCTGACGGGCACGAGCTCACAGCCCTCGCGCGAGACGATGGGGAAGGAATCCGTCGCTCCCGCGAGGTCGCGGCTCGTGAGCACGGCGCGTACACCCGGGGCCTCGAGCGCCGCGGCCGCGTCGATCGACCTGACGAGGCCGTGGGCATGGATGCTGCGGACGAAGACCCCGTGCAGCATGTCGGGCAGCCTCAGGTCCCCGGCGTAGCGCGCCTCGCCCTTCAGGAAGCGCTCGTCCTCGACACGTGCGAGGGCTTCGCCTACCCAGCGTCGTGTCGCGACCTGGCCGCACACGCGAAGAGGCTAGAGTCTTCGCAGTGGCGCGGATCAGCTACGTCGACCCGGCGACGATCTCGGATCCGGAGCTCGTGGAGGA
>DASSQE010000113.1:0-15571 GCA_035702645.1 Gaiellaceae bacterium | reverse complement strand
CGTGTCGAGCGGGGCGACGAGCACCGAGATTCCCCGGTGTCTGGGCTCGGTCGGGTCGGTGCGCACCGCGAGATAGATCCAGTCGGCGAGCCAGGCGCTCGAGGTCCAGATCTTGTGCCCGTCGACCACGAAGCGGTCCGGCTCGACGCGTGCTCTCGTGGTGAGCGCCGCGAGGTCGCTCCCCGCGCCGGGCTCCGAGAAGCCCTGGCAGAAGACCAGCCCGCCGCGCGCGATCTCGGGGAGGAGCCGTTCGCGAAGAGCAGGCGCCCCGAACCGCTCGAGCGCGCAGCCGACGGTCTTGTACGAGAGCAGGTAGAGGGAGAGCGGCAGCCAGTGGTAGCCGAGGACGTCCTCCACGACCGCAGTGTCGACGTGCGACAGCCCGCGCCCACCGACCGCCACCGGCCAGGTCATCCCGATCCAGCCGGCGCGGCCGAGCTCCGCCGTCACCTTGCGCGAGTCGCCATCGGACGGCATCCCCTGACGCAGCGCCTCGGGGCTCGCCTCGGCCAGCTGCTCGAGCGATCGTGCGAAGACCTCGGCCTGGTCGCGGAGCGCAGCCTGCTCGGGGGTGAGACGGAGCTCCACGGTCCGGCGATCCTAGAGCCTCGGTGTCCGACACCACCCCACGCAACCATGCGGTTTGCGGGGCGCAGGTGTCAGACACCAGGGCTCGGACACGGCTCATCGAGCCGCGTACGATGCGCGCGCCCGATGGACGAGCGCCACGTGTGGATCCCGATGTCGGACGGCGTGAGGCTGGCCGCACGGCTCTTCCTCCCGGAGGCGCTCCCCGCGCCGGTCGTCGTCGACGCGCTGCCTTACCGCATGGACGACCTCACGTCGTCCTACGACGAGGAGTACCGACGGATCTGCGAGGAGGGCGGGTTTGCCGTCTGCCGGATCGACCTCCGCGGCACGGGCTCCTCGGAGGGAATCGCGGTCGACGAGTACCCGCCGCAGGAGCAGGCCGACCTCGTCGAGGCGATCGCGTGGCTCGCGGCCGAGGAGTGGTCGACCGGGCGCGTCGGCATGTACGGGACGTCCTGGGGCGGCTTCAACTCGCTGCAGGTGGCCATGGAGCGTCCGCCGGCGCTCGGCGCGATCGTCCCCATCTACGCCTCCGACGATCGCTACACGGACGACGTCCACTACATGGGGGGCGTCCTCAAGGCGCTCGATCTCGTGGATTGGGAGATCTACATGGCGGCGTGCAACGCCCTCCCGCCGACGCCCGCGGTGTACGGCGATGGCTGGCGCGAGGAGTGGCTCCGACGGATCGAGGACACCGACCCGTGGCTGCTGCGCTGGCTCGAGGAGCAGGCGGACGGGCCGTACTGGCACCACGGCTCGCTCCGGCCCCGGTACGAGCGAATCACGTGTCCGACGATGATCGTCGCGGGCTGGGCCGACGGGTACACGAACATCGCGCTCCGTGGGTACGAGGCGATGATGTGCCCCCGGCGGGTGCTGATCGGGCCCTGGAGCCACACGTCGCCGGCAACCTCGATCCCGGGGCCGCACGTCGACCTCGTCCCCGAGATCGTCCGCTGGTTCGCACGCTGGCTCCGGGACGAGCGAAACGGGATCGACGAGGAGCCGCCGATCGTCGTGTTCCGGCGCCGGTCGACCCGTCCGGCGCCCGACCTCGCGGAGATGAGAGGCCAGTGGGGGTCAGAGCCGACCTGGCCCGCGAAGCGCGGACGGGATCTCGTCCTCCGGCCGACCGGCGCGTCAACCGACGTCGTCGAGATCGCGGGTGACGTCGGGATCGCCGCGTGGATCTCCTGCGCCGGGAAGCCGCCATGGGTGCTCCCGGACGACCAGCGCGACGACGACGCTCGCTCGCTCACGTACGACTGGGAGCGGCTCCACGACGAGCTCGAGCTCCTCGGGCACCCGCGCCTCCGGCTGACGGTGACGTCGCCGCATCCGATCGCCTTCCTCTCGGCGAGGCTCTGCGACGTCTTCGAGGACGGGACGTCCGCGCTCGTCTCACGCGGGATCCTGAACCTCGCCCACCGTCTCGGGCACGCCGATCCACAGCCGCTCGAGCCGGGCGTCCCGACCCAGGTCGAGCTCGAGCTCGAGGCGACCTCCTGGATCTTCGAGCCGGGCCACCGGGTGCGACTGGCGCTTGCAGGCTCGGACTGGCCGAACGCGTGGCCGCCGCCGTGGGGAGGCGAGCTGCTCGTCGAGCGGGGCTCGGTCGAGCTGGTGCTGCCCAAGCTCGTCGGCCCGTCGCCGACGCCCCCGCTTGTGCTGCCGGCTCCGCCCGAGACGAGCGACACCGCCGGTGACGAGAGCTCGGGGCGGCCCGTCGTCCGCCGCATCGAGCGCGGCGACGACGAGACGACCGTCGTGACGGCCTACGGCTCGACGTACGAGGCGCCGTTCAGCGCGAAGGTCACGGAGCAGTACGACGGCTCGGTCGGCGTCTCCACGTCCGATCCCGGTCGGGCGTGGGCCCGGGCGACGACCTCGTATCGGATCGCCTGGCCCGAGGCGACCGTCACGACGACGGCGGAGCTCGACCTTCGCTCCGACGCCGAGGCGTACCACGTCGTCGTGCGCGTCGTCGCGGAGGAAGATGCTGCGGCGGATGACGGTATCGGCCGCAAGGAGCGGGTGTTCGTGCGCCGGATCCCCCGTCGCCTCCAGTAGCCGTGCCCGTTTGGGCCTCTTGCCGCAAGGCATGACCGTGCGGCACCATGAACGTCATGTGGAGACGCGCTCGCCGCGAGCCGATGTTCACGAGAGAGGAGATCAACGGGCTGATCGCACTCCTGATGAGCATCGAGGAGGGCGTCAACAGAATCGCGAACGCAGTGGACGACGAGAATGGACGAGAACCGGAAGAGTAAGGAGCAGTTGCTTGCCGAGTGGCTCGAGCGCCGCCGGTATCTCGAGGACCTGTGGGAGAGGCGCCGTGCCCGCTTCGCTGCGGAGGACGAACGTCTTGCGCGCCGGCGGGAACGCCTGCGGCGGCTCAGCCTCGGCTTGCTCGGCCGCGGCTAACCCGTTCCGCCGGCGACCAGCGCATGGCAGGCCGCAACGTGGCCGGCACTCGAGCCCACGACCGCGGCCAAACCCAGATCCTCGCTCCGGCAGCGCTCCTCGATCCCGATCCGCGCCGCCTCCCCCGAGGCCACGAGCGGACAGCGCGGATGGAAGCGGCAGCCGGCGGGGATGCGGGTCGGGTCCGGAGCCTCACCCTGGAGGATCTGCTGCTCCATCTCCCTCGTCTCCGGCACGACCGAGAGGAGCGCGCGCGTGTACGGGTGGCGGGGGTTCTCGAGCAGCTCTTCGGCCGGCCCCTCCTCGACGATCCGGCCGAGGTACATGACGGCGATCCGGTCGGCGATGTTCCAGGCGAGGCCGAGGTCATGCGTGACGACGAGGATGGTGACCCCTGCATCACGCACGAGCTCGAGCATGAGCTTGAGGATCTCGCCTCGCACCGAGGCGTCGAGGCTCGAGACTGGCTCGTCCGCGACTAGGAGCGACGGCTCGAGCACCATCGCGCCGGCGATGACGACCCGCTGGCGCTGCCCACCCGAGAGCTCGTACGGGTAGGCCTCGAAAAAGCGCTCGGGCGGCCGCAGTCCCGCCCTGGAGAGCGCGTCCGCGACGCGAACGGTCTCGGCGCCCGGGAGCTTCTGGATCCGGAGGCCCTCGGCCACCGCCTCGTACACGGTCTGCCTCGGGTTGAGCGCGCCCATCGGGTCCTGGAACACGATCTGCGCCTTGCCGCGGTAGGACCGGAGGGAGCGGCCCGTATAGCGGAGCGGCTCGCCCTCGAAGCGGATCTCTCCTTCGGCGGGGCGCTCGAGCCCGAGGATCGTGCGCGCGAGCGTCGTCTTTCCGCAGCCGGACTCGCCGACGAGCGCGAGCACCTCGCCGCGATGGACGGTCAGGTCGACGCCGTCGACGGCACGGGCGACCGCACCGTGACGAGCCGGAAAGCGCACGTGGAGCCCACGGGTCTCGAGCAGGACGTCACTCATCGGGCAGCGGCGTCGCGCACGTGGATGCAGGCGGCGCGCCGTCCGGTACCGGCCGGCCACAGCTCGACGTCGGCGGTCGTGCACTCGGGAACCGCGACTGCACACCGTGGGTGGAAGGAACACCCGCTCGGGATGTCACGGGGATCGGGCGGATCGCCGCCCAGCCCCGACGGGGCCTTGCGATACGTGTGATCGCCGATCACCGGGAAGGCGGCCGCGAGCGCCGCCGTGTAGGGATGCGCGGGACGTCCGAAGACGTCCTCGCTCGTCCCGTCCTCCACGATGCGGCCCGCGTACATCACCGCGGTCCGATCGCAGACATACGAGAGCGTCGAGAGGTCGTGTGTGATGAAGATCATGGAAAGCGCGAGCTCCCGGCGGAGACGCTCGAGGAGCTCGAGCACCTGCGCCTGGACCATCACGTCCAGCGCCGTGGTCGGCTCGTCGGCGATGAGAAGGCGCGGGTTGCAGGCGAGAGCCAGCGCGATCAGCACCCGCTGGCGCTGCCCTCCCGAGAGCTGGTGTGGGTAGTCGACGGCTCGTCGCGGCGGAAGCCCGACGAGGTCGAGCAACTCGGCCACTCGTGCCTTCGAATTCGCTGCGGTGCGATGGAGCTCGATAGCCTCCGAGATCTGATCGCCCACCTTCTGCACAGGGTTCAGCGTGTGGAGGGCGCCCTGGAAGACGATCGACAGCTCCGTCCAGCGCACCGCCCGCAGCCGCTGCGGCTTCATCGAGAGGATGTCCTCGCCATCGAGCAACACCTCTCCGGTCACCTCCGTGCCGGGGGGCAACACGCGCAGCGTCGCCCCCGCCACCGACGACTTGCCGCACCCGGATTCGCCCGCGAGCCCGAGCGTCTCGCCGGATGCGACCTCGAAGGACACGCCGCGCACGGCCGGAATCCCCCCGCCCTCGGTGTGGTAGGTGACGTGAAGATCGCGGACGGAGAGGAGTGGCTCGCTCATCGACGACGCTCGCGGAGCCGCGGGTCGAGAACCTCCTCGAGCGCATGTCCCACGAGCGTGAAGGCGAGCACGACGAGCACGATCCCGATTCCCGGCGGGAGGTAGTACCACCACGCGTTCTGGCCGATGGCGCCGTTCGAGAACGCCTCGTCGAGCATCCGCCCCCACGAGGGCCGCAGCGGGTCCCCGAGACCGAGGAAGGAGAGCGTCGTCTCCGAGAGGATCACGATCGGAACCGTGAGCGTGAGGTTCGCGAGGATCAGCGGCGACACGTTCGGGAGGATGTGGCGGAGCATCAGGTGGCGGTTGCCACCGCCGAGCGCGCGGCTTCGCTCGACGAAGGGCCGTTCCTTGAGCGATAGCACCTGGGACCGGATCACCCGTGCCGTCCCCGGCCACGAGGTGATCCCGATCACGATGATCACGTTCTTGACGCTCGGGCCGAGAATCGCAGCGAGCACGATCGCGAGCGGGAGGAACGGGATGACCAGGAACCACTCCGTGATCCGCACGAGGATCGCTTGGATCCAGCCCGAGTAGAAGCCGGACGCGATTCCGACCACCGAGCCGATGACCATCGCGATGAGCGTCGCCGCCAGGCCGACCAGCAGGCTGATCCGTGCGCCGTACACGAGCTGATCCCAGATCGGTCGGCCGACGTAGTCCGTCCCCAGCGGCCAGTGCTGGGACGGGCTTCCCCAGAGCGGCGTGTCGAGGGTCTTCGACGGGTCGAGGTTGTCGTGATTGGCGATGAGGGGCGCCGCGGCGGCCATCGCGATGATCACGACGAGCACGACGAGCCCGATCATCCCCGACCAGGACGAGCGGTAGTCCCGCCAGGCGCTCGCGAGGGCACGTTGGCGCCGCGTCCAGGCAACTCGCCGCCCGGCGGCCCACGCCGTCGTCGTCATTCCGTTCGGACCCGCGGGTCGAGGTACGAGTAAGCGAGGTCGGCGACGAGGTTGAAGAAGATGACCGAGGCGCTGAAGACGAGGAAGAGCCCCTGGAGCATCGGCAGGTCGGGCGCACGTATCGCCTGGTACGTCGCGTGGCCGAGCCCGGGCCACGAGTAGATCGCCTCGACCGCGATCGCGCCCGACAGCACGAACCCGAAGTTGATCGCGATCAGCGTGACGACCGGGAGCAGGGCGTTGGGCACGGCATGCCGTCTGCGGACCATCGCCTCGCGCAGCCCCTTCGCCCGCGCCAGAGTGAGGTAGTCCTCCCGCATCGTGTCGAGGAGCGACGAGCGCATGACGATCGCGTATTCGCCGAGGTAGGCGATCGTGAGCGTCAGGCAGGGCAGGAACAGGTGTCGGGCCTGGTCGTAGAGCCTTGCCAGGCCGGTCGCCGACGACGTCGGGTCAGTGATCCCTCCGATCGGGAACCACGAGAGGAGGACGGCGAAGACGATGAGCAGGAGCATCCCCAGCCAGAAGTCGGGCATCGCGTAGGTCGTCATCGTGAACGACGTCCAGCCGTGGTCGCGGATCGAGCCACGCCGCCATGCCGCGGAGATCCCGATCATCACCCCGAACACCGTGGAGAGAAGCGTCGAGATGCCAACGAGTGCGATCGTCGGCCACGCCGCCGCCCAGATCTCGGAGAAGACAGTCGCGTTCGTCTCGTAGGAGCGGCCGAGGTTGAAGTGGGCGAGCTGGACGAGGTAGTGCCAGAACTGGTCGAGTCGCGAACCGTCGAGGCCGAACTGGTGACGCAGCTCGGCCCGCTGTGCCACCGTCAGGTTGCGACCGCGGAAGAGCGTCGCCACCGGGTTCGTCTCGACGACCCGGAAGAGGAAGAAGTTGAAGACGACGACGAAGGCGAAGGTCCCCAGCGCGCCGAGGACCTTGCCTCCGACGAAGCGCAGACTCAAAGCTGCGCGGTGACGCTCCGCGCCGTTGCGGGGCGGCTCACTTGATCGGCCTCAGGTTGGCGTATGTCGGCGACGTGTTGGTGAAGAGCACAGGGCCGATCTTCCCCGGCTGGCGCAGCCAACCAGTGAAGCGGTCGGTGCGATAGGCCTGGACCTCGGGGCTGTACTCGATCACGTCGTAGACGGCGGAGCGGTAGAAGCGGAGCAGCATCTGGTGGACGATCGCCAAGCGCTTCGCGTGGTTCAGCTCGACCCGCTGCTTCGCGTACAGCTTGTCGTACCCGGGGTCGCACCAGGAGGCGTCGTTGTAGTAGTTCGTGAAATCGCTCGCGTCGTGCGCGACCTGGTTGCACTGGAAGTACGAGAGCTCCGGATCGGGGTCGACGAACGGCGTCCAGCCCCACGTGAACATGTCGTACGAGCCCTTCCCGATCTGCACGATCAGCTGCGACTCGTTGTAGGTCGACGTCTTCGTCCCGATGCCGATGTCCTTCAGCCAGCTGGTCACGAACTGGGCGATCGGCTTGGCCACTTCGGACTCGGAGTCGATCAGGTACCGCAGGACGATGTCCTTCCCGCCCCCTGGGAGGTTACGGATGCCGTTACCGTTCGTGTCCTTGTAGCCCGCCGCGTCGAGGAGCTTCTTCGCCTTGTCGAGGTTGAAGTCGTAGCGGAGGGAAGCGGGGATCTTCGGCAGCCACTCCGGGCTCGCGCCGGGGCTGATCGCGTCACCGGGGATGCCGATGCCCTGGTAGGCGCGGGAGACGAGCGCCTTCTTGTCGATCGCGTACGCGATCGCCTGCCTGAAGCGCAGGTCCTTGAGCGCCGGGTTCGGTGAGCTGAACTTCGACGAGCGCGGCGGCTTGCCGTTGTAGCCGTTCAGGGCGAGCTCGTCGAAGCTGCCCTGCTGCCCCTGGATGGCGACGATGCCCTTCGTCGACTCGAGCCCCTTGAACGACGCCGAGGGAATGTTGTTCGCGGCGTCGATCTCGCCCTTCTTCAGGGCGAACACCATCGCGTCGGGGTTGGTGAAGTACCGGAAGACGACCTGGTCGACCTTGGGCTTCCCGCCCCAGTACCTCGGGTTCGCCTTCATCCTGACGTACTGGCCCTTGACGTACTTGTCGAGCGTGAACGGGCCGGCGCCGACGCCGTCCTGCGCCGGGTACTTGGTCAGGCTCTTCGCCGAGATCTTCTCGTAGACGTGCTTCGGGACGATGTACGTGTCGCCGAGCCCGGGAAGCCTGGGGTCCGGCACCGAGCTCTTCAGCACGACCGTGCGCGGGTTTGGCGCCGACGCGGTGATGTTCGCGATGAAAGCCGTGTAGTTCCCCCAGCCCTCGCGGCGCGCGCGGTTGACGGTGTAGGCGACGTCCTCCGAGGTGAGCGGCACGCCGTCCGACCACTTGAGGTTCGGCCGCAACCGGTACGTCCAGGTCTTGCCGTGATTTGAGCTCTTCCACGACGTGGCGAGGCCCGGAATCGTGTGGAAGTCGCTCGCCGCTTTCCGCGTCAGCGTCGGGTACTGCATGTTCCAGACCTCGTAGTCGATGACGAGCGCACCGACCGCGGTATTGAGCGTGTCCACGTCCTGGGTGTTGCCCACCGTGAGAGTGACCGTCGCCCGGTCGGCGGCAGCTCCCACGCCGACGACGAGCAGTGCCGCACCGGTCACGCCGGCGGCGACGGCGGCTGCGATTCTCCAACTCCGTTTCACGACCTTCCTCCTTTGCCCGCCGAACGACTGCCCGATTATGTCGATCCGCCCCTCGTCACGAGACGTCACCGCCGCCATTCGGTTAGCGGAGGCACGCGTCGAGGAACCGCTCGAGCCGGCGATAGAAGTCGACCTGAGGCCCCGCGCGCAGGAAGCCGTGTGCCTCGGTCGGGTAGGTGACGTACTCGTACGTCTTCCCCAGCCGCCGTAGCCCGGCGACGAGCTCCTCGGACTGTTTCGGGTTGACGCGAAGGTCGCGCTCACCGTGCGCGACGAGGATCGGGACGCGGACGTTCTCGAGGCGATGCACGGGCGAGCCTGCGCGGTACGCGTCCGACGCCGCGTTGGGGTCCCCCATCATCCGCTCGAGGTCGAGCACGCCGGCGCGGTCGCCCTGCTCCCAGGAGCTCTCGATGTTGCAGTCGCCGTACTTCGAGACCGCGCAGCGGAAGCGATGCTCGGGATCGTCCGTGACCGAGAGGAGCGCGAGGTAGGAGCCGTAGCTCGCCCCGAAGATCCCCAGACGCTCGCCGTCGATCCAGTCGAGCGAACGGAGGAAGTCCGCCGCGGCGAGGCAGTCCTTCGTGTCGGCGACGCCCCAGACGCCGTGGTTCGCGCGCTCGTACTGGCGCCCGTAGCCGGTCGACCCGCGGAAGTTCGGTGCGAGCCAGGCGTAGCCGAGGTCGACGAAGTACTGCACATGGCCGTCCCACTCGTCGCCGTAGAACGACGTCGGCCCGCCGTGAGGGTTGACGATCGCGGGCACGGGCCGCTCGGCCGACGCGTCGCGGGGGCGGAAGAGGAATGCCGGGATCTCGAGCCCGTCGAAGGACTCGTACGAGACCTCCTCGGGGACGACATGCGGTGCCGCGCGCACGGCGAGCGGGGTCGGCGCGTGGATCACGGTATGCGCTTCAGCTCCGCTCGGATCGACGCGCCGGAGCTGCGGCGCCGTCTCCGCGTCCTCGTACATGGCCGCGATCCCGCCGTCAGCCGTCCACGCCGGAAGGCCCCAGCACCCGCCGGGAGCGATCTGCGCGACCGCTCCCGCCTCCGCGTCGACGACCACGAGGTCGAAGCGCCCGCGCCGTCCGCGGCAGGCGACGAGCCGCGTGCCGTCGGGATGCCAGTCGAGCTCCGAGAAGTCGGCGCCGTCCGCGGTTAGCTGCCGATCGCCGGACCCGTCGGCGTCGACCAGGTGGAGCTCGTACCAGCCGCTCCGCTCTGATGCGTATGCGATGCGCGTCGAATCGGGCGACCACGTGGGCTCGCGGTCGTGCATCAGCGGCGTGCCGGTGAGCGCGCGGACCGCACCGCTCGCGACGTCGACGACACGCACCTCGCTCCGATTGAGATCCGCCCGCGGCGTGAACGTGTATGCGATCCGCGTCCCGTCGGGCGCGACGGCGGCCTCGGTCTCGTCCCCGAGCGGGTCGACGTCGCGGTGGTCGCGAGCGACCGGGCGCGGCGTCGGATCGCTCCGCGAGACCACCGCGAGACGGGTGTACTCGCCGTCCTCGACGGGGACGACGAGCGCCTCGTCGGAGATCCACTTCGGCCCGCCCCAGGCGACATCCGCAACCTCGGCGAGCGGCGCCGGCGGCCCGCCCGCCGCCGCCACGAGGACGAGTCGCCCCTCGTCGACGTACGCGACCGTCGACCCGTCGGGCGAGAGCTGCGGGCTCGCGTCCTCCCAGAACGGCATGGGCTGCCGGCCCGTCGTGACGCGCAACGGCTCGCGATCGTCGAGGCCGAGGAGCCACACGTCAGAGGTGTCCCGGTCCTGCACGAACAGGAGCCGACGGCGATCGGACGAGATCGAAAGTGACCGCGGGCGCTCGACCTCGGCGATCGCCTCGAGCCGCCAGTGCGGGGCGGGCTCGAGCTCCGCGCCGGAGCTCGCCGAAGACGTGCCGCCGCGCTCGTCCTTTCCGACCCAGAAGCTCGCCTCGCTCGCCACGCGGCGGTGAGCCTACTGAGCGAGGCGTCGCTATAGGCTCGCGACCGTGGGCGCCCCTGCCTCCCGAGGTCCCAGGCTGCGCGAGCTCGGTCTCCGGATCGGGCGCTTCGACGCGGGGCCGGCGAACGCGATCACGGACGTCCAAGGCGTCGCCGTCGGGCACGTCACGATCTGGCGCGACGAGCCCGAGCCGGCGGGCGGGCGCGGCGTCGCGCGCACGGGAGTCACGGCCGTCCTGCCCGCCCCGGCCGAGACGCTCTTCGCCCGGCCGGTACCGGCGGGCATGGCGGTCCTGAACGGCGCCGGTGAGATGACCGGCTCGCTCGCGATCCGCGAGTGGGGCCTCCTCGAGACGCCCGTCTACCTCACCTCGACGCATGCCGTCGGGCGCGTGTACGACGGCGCCGTGGCGGCTGCCGTCTCGGCGGATCCGGCAGTCGGCGTCGAGGACGTGGTGATCCCCGTCGTCGCCGAATGCGACGACAGCTGGCTGTCAGAGGCGCGTGTGGTGCAGGTCGAGGCGGACGACGCCGGTCGCGCGATCGAGGCGGCACTGCCCGACGTCGTGGACGAGGGTGCGGTCGGGGCGGGGACCGGGATGCTGACCAAGGGCTTCAAGTCGGGCGTGGGGACGTCCAGCCGACTTCTGCCGGAAGGCGGAAGCGTTGGCGTGCTGACACTCGCGAACTTCTCGGCACCACCCGGGCTCGTCGTCGACGGGGTCCCGGTCGGGGACCTGCTCGGGAGCACGACCTCGTCGGAGAAAGAGGCGGGGAGCTGCGTCGTCCTCGTCGCCGTCGGACTGCCGCTCTCCGCACTGCAGCTCGAGCGGGTCGCGCGTCGCGCGGGGCTCGGCCTGGCGCGGACGGGTTCCGTCGGACATCACGGGAGCGGCGAGATCTTCCTCGCCTTCTCGCCGCGCGGCCGTGCGAAACGCGGTTCTCCGAGCGCGGCACCACTTTCGGACTCGGCCCTGAACGACGTCTTCGAGGCGGTCGTTGACGCGACGGAGGAGTCGGTCGCGAATGCGCTCTGGGCGGCTCCCGAGGTCGAGGGCCGTGCCGGCCACGTCGCGCACGCCCTCCCTCACGACGCCGTCCTCGAGTTGCTCGACCGGCACGGTCGGCTCGAGGGGTGACGGGCTCGGAGGCGGTCGTCCCCGCCCCGGGGGACGACCGCTCCGTGGTCGGTGCGTTCCGCTTGCGCTCAGAGCCCGAGCGGCACCTGCACGAGCCGGTAGGCCGCGATTCCGGCCAGCGCGGGATCGCCCGCGCGGTAGGCCTTCACGAAGAACTGCACATGGAAGCCCGACCGCGGACGCGGGAAGTGCCGGTTGGGGACGAGCTGGTAGGTGACCCAGCCGTCGGTCGCCGTCCTCTGCCCGTTCCCACCCGAGGTGACGCGAGGTGTCGAGCGGACGAACACGACGGCGTCACGGACGACGAACCCGCGGGTGTCCTTGACCCGAATGCGAACGGTGATCGGGGCGTTTGCGCTCCGCACCGGGGTCGGCGCGAACACGACCTCGGACACGATCAGCCGTGCGGTCGACGGAACGCTGGCCGCCGGGATCGACTTCTCGCCGCTCCGAAGGACGACCACGCCGCCTGCTGGCGGAGGCGCGGACGTGCCGGCCACGTTCCTGAAGGACGAGAGCACGGACTGCGTGCCGCCGTCGTTCCGAGCCGTGACGCGTACGCGCAACGACCTGCCCGCGTCCGCGCTGGAGACGACGTACTGCGTCCCGTTCTTGCCTGCGATCTCGGCGCAGTCGTCGCCCGTCCCCGCGGTGCAGCGGAGCCACTGGTAGCCGAACGAGATCGGCTGCTTCCCGGACCAGGCGCCCCGATCGACCGTCAGGGTTCTGCCCAGCGTGGCCGTTCCCGTGATCGCGGGGGGCGCCGTGTTGGCGGGCTTGCCCCAGACGACCGTGCCGGTCGCGTTCGATGCAACCATCGCCGAGCCGGCGCGATTCGTCGCCGTGACCTGTACGCGGAGGCGGTGACCGACGTCCGCCGCCTGGACCGTGTAGGCGGCCTTGGTGGCGTTGTCGATGGACGCGCAGTTCGAGGCGTCCGGACTGCCCGCGCCGTTGCACCTTCGCCAGCGGTAGGCATAGGCGATCGGCTCGGATCCGGACCATGTCCCGTTCGACGCCGTCAGGACCTGTCCGACCTGCGGCGTCCCGTCGATCCGTGGCTCGCCGCGGTTTCCCGGCTTCGTCAGGGTGATCGGGCCTCTGACTTCGCCGGTCGCGCGGGAGATCGAGGAGCTCGATCCGGCCGCGTTCCTGGCGGTGACCAGCACGCGGACGCTGCGGCCGACATCAGCCGCCACTAGGGCATAGGTGCGGGGACCGCGGAGCACGACCGTGCACCCGGCGCCGTCCGCTCGACACCGGAGCCAGGCGAACGAGAACGCGAGCGGCGCCGTTCCGGACCACGAGCCTGTCGAGGCTGCGAGCGTCTGGCCCTCGAGCGGGGATCCCGAGATCGACGGCCGAGCGACGTTCTCGGGTGCCGTGGGCGGCGGGGTCGTGACGGGGCCGACGACTCCGGTCGGAGCCGAGAGCGCTGCGCTCGTCCCGACCGAGTTCGCCTCGGTGACGAGGACGCGAAGCGTGTGGCCGGCGTCCACCCGGTGGAGGACGTAGCTCTGGCTCGTCCTGCCGGTCGGCGAGCACGCGCCGCCGGCCCCACCGCAGCGACGCCAGGCGTAGCGGACGAGGTCCGCCCTCCCCTGCCACGTCCCCGGGTCGGCGGTGAGCGTCTTGCCGGTCGTCGTCGTCCCGTCGATCGTCGGCGAGACCGTGTTCACAGGCGCCCCCTCGGGCGCGCTCGCAATGGTCGGAGTACGCGTCGAGAGCGCCGAGGCACTTCCGGCCGCGGTGGTCGCAGTGACGACGACGCGCACGGTGCTTCCGACGTCGGCCGCCTCCAGTGCGTGAATCGAATCGGTCGCGTTCGGAATGTCCGTACAGCCGGTGCCGGGCTCGGTGCAGCGCTGCCACGCGTACGTGAACTTCGCATGCAGTGCATGGCGCCAGCGCCCCGTCGTGCCGTGCAGGAGCTGGCCTTCGACAGCAGCGCCGGAGATGGAGGGCGGTCGCGCGCTGCCTGGCGGCGGCTCGGCGACTGCCCGCGCGGAGCGCGCGAGGACCGCGGCATCCGCGCCTGTGAGGTGCGCGACAGTCAGGGTGACGAACGCAGTCACCCCGAGCCAGCCGACGAGCGCCAGGAACGGATGCCTGCGGCGACGGGGAGGGCGTTCGGGTTTCGGTTCGTGCCGCATCGACGGTTACCCCCTTCGAAATCGCTTCGATGGGCTTCTCCTTCGATGCTAGGTCGGAGCCGTCGTCGTCCGGGCAGGCGTCACGGAAGGTTTACGACAATCGAGGTAGACCCTCACAACCCTTACCTTCCGTCCACATGCGAGCGACGATGTCCACGCAAGGAGCGCCGCCGGAGGCGGCGCTCAGAGCAGATACGGCCGGATGAGCTCGTCGATCTGACGGCCCGTCGCTCGGCCCTCGAGCCTCGCGACGACACGCTGGTCCTTGATCAGCACGAGTGCCGGCAACTCGATGACCCCGAGCGCCGACACGAGGTCGGGGTTCGAGTCGACGTCGACGTCGATCACGTTGAGTCGCCGCTTGTGGTTCACCTTGACCCAGGCGACGAGCGATGCCATCCGCCGCGATGCCCCCGAGCGCGCCTGCGCGAGGAAGAGAAGCGCCGGCAGCCCGGCAAGCTCGTTCGCGGTGACCTGCACGGGCTGCACCGGAAGCGGATGCCCGGCGGCCGGAATCCCGAAACGCCCGTCGGTGCGGCCGAGCTCAGTCGACGGGCGCCGGGGCTCGCACCAGCTCCAGGACGAGCCATTCCCCGCCGTCGCGCTCCGTCGTCGTCACCGAGTCGACGAGGCGCTCGAGGACGAGTAGGAGTCCCCGATCCGTACTGCTTCCGGAGACGAGCGGCCCGATGCCGACGGAGACGCTCGCCTCGCTCACCTCCACCTCCATCGTCACGATCTCCCCGCTCGCGGCGACGAGCGCGCTCGACGCGGCGAGCTGGAGATCGTCCATGCGCTCGTACGAGAGGTCGAGCCGCGTGCCGACGCCTCCGAGAACCATCGTCGCGACGTCGCGGAAGCGCTCGTTGGCGGGAATCGTGAGGCGGATCGAATCGGTCATCGACGGCCCTCGAGTCTACGGCGGCCCGTCGTTCGTCTGCCCGCTCGTCGTGCGCACGCGGACCCGCCGTCTCTCTGTGCTGCGACGTCACGTCTCGGGAGGGCCGACGCGCCAGGTCGTGTCGAGTGCCGACGGAGGCCGGCTCCGGTCACGCCGGCGGCTGCTCGACCGCCCGGAGTGCTGCCTCTCGGCTCGGGTCGAGCGAGAAGACGCGGTCGAGCAGGGTGATCTCGAACAGCCTGCGGATGTCCCTGTTCGACACGACCACGCGTAACTCGCCGTTTCCCTGCATCCGCTTGAGCGCGCCGAGCAGCGCGCCGAGCATCATCGAGTCGACGAAGGTGACGGCCGTGAGGTCGACGACCGCGCTCGCACCGCTGGCGACCGCCTCCAGGAGACGGTCGCGAACGGCGGGGGCAACGTGGAGGTCCGCCTCCCCGCGCAGGACGAGCACGACCGTGCCGGCGGGAGACCGTTCCTCGTGAATCCCGAATTCCTGGACAGGAGGCAACACCGGACCGCTGGGGCGCATCGGTCGCTGTCCTACCCCGCCGGCTCCGGCCCGAAACCACTAGCGAGGGCCGGGCACGACCCGCAGCAGGCGGTGGAGCCGCCAGCGCCGCCCCAGGCGCACGAAGTCGCGGCGGTAGAGGATCTCCACCGATACGCCGGTCTGACGTCGTGCCCGGAGCACCTTGCGTCGCTTGCGGTTCGTGAGCGGTTGTCGCATGACCGTGCACTCGACGTAGAGGTCGAGGTCCGGGAGGTAGAAGTCGGGAGCGAACGCCTCACGAATGCGACCGCGCTCGTCGCGCTCGAGGACGAACGTGTGCGGCTCGTACAGCCAGGCG
>DASSQE010000112.1:0-22533 GCA_035702645.1 Gaiellaceae bacterium | reverse complement strand
GACCGCGGAGCCCGCGCGGTCCGGGCTCGGATGCTGGAGACACGCCCTCACTCCACGAGAGTGGGCACGGCTCGGCGGCTTCGCCGGCGCAGTGCTCCTCCTCACCGTGGTCGGCTGGGGGCTCTTCCTCTATTACGCCCGACACAACCCCGCGCTCGCCGGCCTCGGCACGCTCGCGTACACCTTCGGCCTCCGCCACGCGTTCGACGCCGACCACATCGCGGCGATCGACAACACGACCCGCAAGCTCCTCGAGGACGGCAAGCGCTCGGTCGGAGTCGGCTTCTTCTTCTCCCTCGGCCACTCGACCGTAGTCTTTTCGCTGGCGGCGGGGCTCGCGGTCGCGGCGAGGACGGTCGATTCGAAGATCCCCGCCTTCCAGAGCTACGGCAGCACCATCGGCACCTCGGTCGCGGGGACGTTCCTGGTCCTGATCGGCGTGCTCAACCTGCTCGTGCTCCTCGACATCCTCGGCGTCTTCAGGCGGATGAAGCACGGGCAGTACGACGAGCAGAAGCTCGAGCAGGCGCTCCTCGACCAGGGCTTCATGAGCCGCTTCTTCCTGCGCCGCGTGGGCGACAGGATCGACGCGAGCTGGAAGATGTACCCCCTCGGGATTCTCTTCGGCCTCGGTTTCGACACCGCGACCGAGATCGGCCTGCTGGCGATCGCAGCTGGGGTCGCCACGCACCACGTCCCGTTCCTCGCGATCGTCTCGCTGCCGCTGATCTTCGCCGCGGCCATGAGCCTGATGGACACGGCCGACGGCGCGTTCATGAGCCAGGCCTACGGCTGGGCCTTCTCCAACCCGGTTCGCAAGGTCTACTACAACATGACGGTCACGAGCCTCTCGGTCGCCGTCGCGCTCGTGATCGGGACGATCGAGCTCTTGCAGGTGACCGCGGCGAAGCTCTCGCTCGACGGCCCGTTCTGGTCGTTCCTCGACCACCTCGACTTCGGGAGCATCGGCTACGTCGTCGTCGGGCTCTTCGTCGCCACCTGGGCGTTCTCGCTCCTCCTCTGGAAGACGCGGCGGATCGAGGAGCGCTGGAGCCGGATGGTCGAGTCGTGACGCCGGCAACCGGCCGACGCCGACGCTCGGTCAGCGAGCGTCCAGCGCGGCGGTGATCTTCCCGATTGCGGCCGTCTCCCCCGCCTTGACGCCGCCCTTCGCCTCCGCGACGGCATTCGCGACGCCGAGCACGAGCTCTCGGTAGGCGCCCGTCTCGTCCGGAGCCTTGGAGGCCAGCGCGGTCATCGCCGTCCGCAACGCAGCGAGCGTCTCCGTCTCGGCTTTCTCGGGCGAGGTCGTGAAGCCGAACCCGGTCCCGCGAACGCCGGCGAGCTCCCTGACCAGCTCGCTCGCGCTCCGTTCGTGCTCCTCACGCAGGTGCTTCGCAAGCGCACTCGCCTCTCCGAACGTGTCCGTGAAGTCGCGGTCTCCGACCGAGACGAGCAGACCCGCACCCGTCACGCCCTTGTGCAATGCCTCCCACTCGTCCTCCGTGAAGTCAGCCTTGGTTGCCACGGGACTCCCTTCCTAGTGATCCGGAACGCGCAGGCGGCGGCGCCAGGCCCAGCGCCCGACCTTCCACGCGAGCACGACGAGCATCCAGTACAGCCTCCGACGCACGACGTAAGTGTTCCCGACCTGGCGCTCATGGAACACCGTTCATCGTGTTCCTCGCCAGCTTGCTGCACGGCGTGTTCGACGCCGTCGTCGGCACGACGCCCGAGTATCCTCGCGTCATGCCGTCCCCGACCGAACCCACGGTCAGCGACGTGATGGTTCGACGTCCGAAGACGTTCCACGCGGACGCGACCGTGGCCGAAGCGAGGATCGCCCTCGACAACCCGAAGGTGAAGATGCTGCTCCTCGTCGATGGCAGCCGCTTCCGTGGCGCAGTCACCGCCATCCCAGACGACGCAGAACCGAACACCGCTGCGATCGGATTCGCCGAGGAGTCGCTTCCGACGGCGACTGTGGACATGTCGGTGTCCGAGGCCCTCGAGCGCCTCGACCACAGGCAGAACGGTCGCCTGGTCGTGCTAGACGGCGAGGATCTGGCAGGCCTGGTCTGCCTCACGACCGACGGAACGGAGTTCTGCGGGCACTGAGGCGGTTGGGGAGCCCGCGAGGGCTTCGCCGCCGATTCGATGACGAAGGCGACCCCGAGGGCGACGAGCGCCGAGCTCGTCGCCTCGAGGTCGGACGTACGGGCTGCGGGGCGACCTGTGCCGCCACCGCGCGCCACCGACAGATCAGCTAGGCCTTGGCCCTGAAGTGCTGGAACATCTCCGACTCGTGATTCGGGCAGTACGCCTTGTACTTCCCCGCAGCGAGCTTGATGGTGAACGTCTTCGTCCCGACGAACGGGATCTTCGTGAAGTCCTTCGCAAAGCCGTGCGGGCCGTCCAGCGAGAACGCGTGAATCGACGACCTGTCGCGGATCACGAGCTTGTACCTACCTGCCTTCAATGTCTTCACCAGCTTGTTGTTCTTCTTGACGGTGATGGTGAAGCCCGGGCCGACGGTGCCGACCAGCTTCGGAGTGGCATCGGTGCGTCCGGATGCCGTGGCGGCGAGCGCGAAGGACGCAGCGGCCACGACGAGGACAGCGACTCTCTTCGAGATCATGGGCTTCCTCCTCATCGGTCGGGTATCCGACCCGGGGCTATACGCGCCACCCCGCGTCAGCGGATTGGTCCTCCGCCAGCAGCGAGATCCTGGGCGAGTAGTGCAGGACTCCACGTGCGCGGCCTCCGCCGCTGACCGCGGTCGCGGAGTAGTGGTCGCGAGGGCCGGACGCACCCGGCGTAGACTTGAGCAATCCCTCGCTCATGGGGGCGCTCGATGCCGACGATGCCGGGCCGGACGATCGGAAACCACCGCCGCTTGCGGGTTCCACTCGCAGCCGCTCTTGGACTCGTCCTCTTCGGAGCGGGCTTCCTCGCGAGCTGTGGAAGCGGGGGTGGAGGTAGCTCGATCGCTGCCCCTACCGTGACACGAACCGTGTCGACGACGCCGACCGAACCGTCCTCCTCGAGCGCGACGGAGACCCTCCCGACGACGACGCAACCCACCAGGCCAAGCACCACGACTCCTGGAGACGCGACGACGACGGTCACGACGACCGCGCCCGCCCCTCCCGAAAAGACAGTGACCGAGACGACGACGGTAACGACACCCCCACCGACGGTCACCGTGACGAACGGCGGAGCGGCGATCGCGACGACGACCACGACGGCGACGGTGACCGAGACGACGACCGCACCGGCTACGACCACGACCGTGACGACGACGACCACGACCGGAGTGAGTCCCGGAGCTGCCGCAACGGCCGGAGCAGCCGCAGCCAACGCGAACGAGGAGTCCGAGGGCGGTACGCCGTGGGGCTGGATCGCCGCTGCGATCCTCGCTGTCGCTCTTCTCGCGGGCGGGCTCGCCTGGTGGTGGCGGGGACGTCGCACTGCCCCCGAAACGCCTTCGGGCTGAGAGCGTTATTTTGCGACCGGCTGCCGGCGGCTCCGTTGGCCGCTCGTCAGAGCGTCTTGGAAGGCTGTCCGGCCACGTCGTAGCGCCCGGAATCAGACCGTCGCGTCCGATCTCTCGCCGTCACGCGAGTGACGCACTCCGGGGGTCGCCCTACGGCCCAGGCAGCCTCTTTCGCCGAGGGGTAGTGCTCTCGACGACGAACTGCGCGCCGATGGATCGTGATGCCCGCAGCTCGAATGCGAGACGCCGTTGACCGTCCGTGGGGCCGTCTTTCTCGGCATCGGCGCCATGGTCGGCGCGGGAATTTTCGCCCTGCTCGGGGAGGCGGCCACCGTCGCAGGGTCGGCGGTCTGGCTCTCGTTCCTGGTCTCGGGAACGGTTGCCGCGCTCCTCGGGTACACCGTCGCGAAGCTCGGCGTCCGCTACCCGTCCTCCGGCGGCCTGATCGCGTACCTCGTCGAAGGGTTCGGCAACGGCCGGCTCGTCGGAATCGCGGCCTGGCTCGGCTACTTCTCGGCGATCGTGATCGTCTGTTCGATGGTCGCGGTCTCGTTCGGAAGCTACGCGGTCGCGCTCTTCCTCCCGGATGCCACTTGGGGTGGCTGGGACAACGTCTTCACGACGGTCATCGTCCTCGCCATGGTCGGTATCAACCTCGTCGGCTCGAAGATCGTCGACCGCGCCCAGTCGCTGATCGTCGTCGTGCTCCTCGCCGTCTTCGCCGTCTTCATCGTCGTGACGATCTCCGACATTCACCCTCATCTGCTCGCGTTCAGCGGCTATCCACCCGCGACGGACATCGTTGCGAGCGTCGCGCTGACTTTCTTCGCGTACCTCGGCTTCAGCGTCATCAGCTTCGCTGCGGGGGACCTGCGCGACCCGACCCGTGAGCTTCCGCGAGCGATGTATCTCGCGCTCGCGGTCACGACGGTGTTGTACGTCTTGATCGCCGTCGGCGTGTTCGGAACGCTCACCGTCGAGCAAGCGATCGGATACGGCGAGACGGCGATCGCCGAGGCCGCCCGTCCGGCGCTCGGCGAGTTCGGGTTCGTCATGATGGCCGTGGCCGCTCTCCTTGCCACGGCGTCGACCGTCAACGCTTCTCTCTACGCGTCGGGTGGACTGACCTCGACACTCGCCGGGGTCGGGCAGTTCCCTCGTTTCTTCGGCCGCAGCTCGCGGCTCGGCCCTCACGCCGGGGTGCTGATCACGGCCGCGATCGTTCTGGTCGTATCAAACGTGGTCGATCTCGCCGCGATCGCATCCGTCGGCAGCGCGTGCTCGCTCATGGTCTTCCTGCTCGTCGGCATCGCCGGGTTCCGGCTGCGCCGCGAGACCGCCTCGCAGGCGGCGATCATCGTCGTCGCGGTCGCCGCGACGGCGATCGTGCTCGCGTTCTTCGCCGTCGACACTGCACGGAACGCACCCGAGACGTTCACCGCGATGGTCGCGATCACGGCGCTCTGCGTCGTGCTGGATCTCGCCTGGAAGCGAGCACGCGGACCAGCGCAGCCGAGTGCCGCTCAGCCGTCGTGACTCAGGCCGTCGCCTCCCCTTAGCTCAGGTCTGGGTGTTCTCGACCCGCCGACGGAGTTTCCCGGGTCAGCTCGACGCCTGGGTCGATCCGAACGGAAGTCGCTGGGCCGCCCCGCTCGCCGCGAGGATCAGGAACCCGACCCCAGCAAGGAGCAGCGCGATGCCGACGACGATGGCGAAGATGGACAGTCCGGCCGAGGCGAACGCCAGGTAGAGGGAACCTGTGAGTGCCGTCTCCGTGACCCACACGTTCCGCGCACCGTTGGAGATCGGTCGCCCTGTTGTCGAGTCCGTCTGCGCGTACTTCGTGTCGTTCGTGCCGCCATTGAAGTCCGTGAACTGAACGGGAGCGTCAGGCTTCGCCGCGTACTGGCCCATCTGGGCATAGGTGAGACCACTGCTCGACCCGAGGGCGTGGATCCGCATGTAGTTCGCGAAGCAGGCTGCGCGAGTGCCGTTGTCCACCGACTTCCCGGCAACGGAACAGCTCGGGGCGTCGACAGTCGTGAACGTCGTCTGCTGCGAGGGGGGGATCTTCGCTTTCTTCTGTGCCGCCGCGATCTTCTGCTGCTCGGCCTTGATCGCATCCACCTCGGGCTGGATGCCGGTCGGCGTCATGTCGGGCGTCCCCATGATGAACTCGTTCTTGAGGTTCTTGTTGACGGTGTGGCCGCCCCAGATGCCGAGTGCGAGCGCCACGGCTCCGAACACGATGAGGACAACTCCTGAGACGTAGCCACCGATCCGTAGCGCCTTGTGCATCGCGGGGCCTCCTTTCGGTTCGTAGGTCCGCGAAGAGTTTGTCAGACCTGTCCGTCGTTCAGGCCATCGCGACGCGACGCGATGGTCGGTGACTCCTTGCGGGCTTTCGGATGGGCGGTGCAGGACTCGAACCTGCGGCCACCTGCGTGTAAAGCAGGCGCTCTACCAGCTGAGCTAACCGCCCGACCCCGGGAAGTCTGCCAGCGTGGCTTCCGGCGCCAGGACGACGCGTCGGCAGAATGGGCCGCATGCCGGACGCCCGGAGTCGACGCGACCTCACCGTGCGCACGGGCGAGCTCGAGCTCGCCGGCTCGGTCTGGCTTCCCGCGGGCGCGCCGGTCGCAACCGTTCTCATGCACCCGGGGTCCGGCCCGTCCGACCGGGACAACGACGTCTTCTTCCCGCCGATCCGGGAGCACCTGCTCGCAAACAATGTCGCCGTCTCCTCGTTCGACAAGCGCGGCGTGGGCGAGTCGACCGGAAGCTGGCTGGACGCAGGGATCGAAGAACAGGCAGGCGACGCGCTCGCGTGTCTCGCGGCGCAGCGAGCGGACGAATCGCTCGATGGGCCGGTCGGCCTGTACGGCCATAGCCAGGGCGGCTGGGTCGTCCTCGACGCGGCGGCTCGCTGCCCGGACGCGGCGTTCGTGATCACGAGCTCCGGCCCCGGCGTCTCACCGGAGCGGCAGGAGCGCTACGCGACCCGTCTGCACATGGCGCGGTCCGGCATCGGCGAGTCCGAGATCGACGAGGTGAGTCGCTACTACGACCGGGTCGTCTCACTCCTGAGATCGGGAAGCTCGCTCGCCGACGCTCGCGCGCACGTCGAGGCCGACGGCTTCCCGCAGGCGTTCGAGACCCTGTCGCTGCCCGTGCTCCCCGACAGCGAGGCGGAGTGGCGCCTGCTTGCCATGTTGATCGACTACGAGCCCCGTCCCGCGCTCGAGCGGATCGAGGTCCCGATGCTCGCGCTCTTCGGCGCCGACGATCCGATCACTCCCGTGGTCGAGAGCGTCGCGGCCTTTCGAGAGGCGGTCCGGCCCGAGCTTCTCGAGATCGAGGTGTTCGACGGCGCCGACCACCGCGTCCTCGTCGGCGAACCGCCGAAGCTTGCCGACGGCTATCTCGACACGCTGGCTTCCTTCGTCCACCGTGCGGCTGCGCGAAGCGCGGTAGCGTCGCGATCGTGACCCGCTACGTCATCGACAGCGGCACGGCGCTCGCGCTCGCTGAGAGCTCGGTCGAGATCTCGCCGGAGCACGCGCTCTATGCGCCCACGCTCTGGCGCTCGCAGACGCTCTCGGCGGCGTACGAGGCGGTCGGCCGCGGCGAGCTCACGGGCGACGAAGCGCGCGCGCGTCTCCGCTACGTCAACGCGCTGAAGATCCGGCTGCTCGGGGACGCGGTGCTGCGACGCCGCGCGTGGGAGCTCGCCGAGCAGCTCGACCTGAAGACGACGTACGAGGCCGAGTACGTCGCCCTCGCGCAGTTGCAGAAGTGCACCCTCGTGAGCACCGACGCGACCGTGCTGACGCGCTGGGGCGACGTCGTCCCGACGGCGACGATCGACGCGCTCCGCTGAGCAGTCGTCGCCGCCTACCATCGGAGGTCATGAGAGCCAGAAAGAAGTGGCACGACCTCGAGCCTCGTACTCGTCGGTTCCTCGTGGTCGCGAGCGCGATTGAAGCTGTGCTCAAGATCGCCGCCCTGATCGACCTTGCGCGACGACCCTCGAACGAGGTTCGGGGCTCCAAGGCAAGGTGGGTGGCGGCCGTGTCGCTGATCAACTCCCTCGGCGCGGTGCCGATCGCGTACTTCGCGTGGGGCCGACGGAGGCCGGCGACGTAAGGACGTCCGGCCGCGTCTTGGAGGGTCGGCCGTCTTCGGTGAGCCGGCCGTGATGCCCCCAGCGGGATTCGAACCCGCGCTACGGCCTTGAAAGGGCCGTGACCTGGGCCGCTAGTCGATGGGGGCCCGGCCCCGAGTCTAGAGGCGCTGCAGCCATCTCTCGCGAGGCGGGCCTTCGGACGACCGGTCGGACACCGACCGGCGCTGGATCTCGGGCGACGTCCCACCGCTGAGGGGCTAGGCACCTCCGAACGCAACTCCGACGGATGGGTCTACCATGGTCGAGAGTTCACTGGAGTCCGCGCATGCCGTACGCGAGGCGCAGCTCCCCGGAAGGGGCAAACGGGAGAGAGGACTGGCTCGCCGCCGACGAGTGGGGTCGCCTGCGGCCGTGGGCCTACGAGGAGCTTCTCTTCGGCTCACCGGAGCAGCGCGCGACGACGCAGGAGCTGGCGGCAATCGTGAGCGAGCTCGATGGAGAACGCGTCGAGCTCGCCGCTCTGCACGAAACCCTCGACCTCCACCTCGCGCGGATCGCCGTGCTCGAACGGAGGCTGGCGGACCTGAGCGGTGTCGGTTCGGCCGGGGAGGCGGACGAGGCGCCGGTGCCTACACCAGCTCCAGCGCCGGCACTACCCACGCCCGCACGGGCGCGGCCGACGCTCCCGCACCCGCGACCGGCGTCGATCGACGAAGACGGCGGCGACGAGGGTGCGAGCATGGGGTGGGCCGACGCGACGCCCGATCGCCGGAGCCACTTGCTCGCCCGCTGCGACGGATTCGACGTGGAGGCGCCGGGCGGCCCGGTTGGGTTCGTCGAGGGTCTCCGCTTCGGCTCCAGGATCGACTGCCCCGACGTGCTCGAGGTGCGCGGCGGCCGGTTCGGACGCCAGCTACTCCTCGTGCCGATCGAGGAGGTCGACGAGATCCGTGTCGCCGACCGCTGTGTCGTGTTGCGCACCGCGCCCGCACTCGCGACCGACCTCTTCGACGACCTCGGCGAACGGCTCCGCCGCGTGCTCCACTTCGATCACGCGGCACCGTAGAACGCGTCGTCGAGGCCGCCCGAGTGTCCGCACCCGGACGGCACGGAGAGGCGGAGCTCAGCGCCAGACGTGGACGCCGACCCCGAGGACGACGAGGTGGATCTGGCGCGCCAGGGCAGTGCGCGCCACCTGCGGGTTATAGGCGGTGCGCGCGACTTGCTCCTTTAGCGCGGGCTTGACCACCTGTCGGGTCAGCGCCGGCTTCGCGAGCTGGGTGTTCGCGTCGGTGCGGGCGACCTGAGGGTTGTTCGCCGCGAGCCCGGCAGGAGCGGCGATCGCCGCAGTCGCGACGCCGACGGCGAGCGCCGCACGGAGTCCGTGCGCCTCGACCTCGGGGTCGTCGGCGAGTTCTTGGAGCGACGCTTCGTCGAAGGCGAACACGACGTCGTCGTTCCCCGACAGCCGCAACGCCTCTCGCGCATCCTCAGACGAGAGCTTGACGGTCAAGCGCAGGTTCTCGCGGCCGTCCTCGGCGAGGTCGAGCCAGAGCCCCAGCGCGTCGTCAGCATGAAGGTACTTCTCGAGCTCCCGGCGCGGAATGACGGCGGAAATCGAGCTCCCCGTCTCGAACGACTCCCTCTCGACGAGCACTGCGTTTGCCATGACCTCGCGCATGCGACTCTCCTTCTCCTCGGTCTCTCCGCCTTCGCAAGCGGGGACCTCGTATCGCCTGTCACTCACAAGACGCTCGAGGAGCGCCCGATCTTCCCCCGGGACTTCACGCAACACAGCGGAAGGAAGATTCCGCGGCCCGTACCCGTCTTGTCTGACGTGCCGACGGATGAGTCCGACAACGAGCGGCTGGGACGCCTCCTGCGACTCCTCGTGCCCGCGCCCGAGGGGTGGGTCGAACGAGCGAAGCGGATCGTCCTCGGCGACGGTATGGCGGTTCCGGGCGCGGACGCTCTGACCGAGCACGACCTCGCCGCGCTCAGCCGCATGCTCGAGCGGGACGCGGAGTTCCGGTCATGGTTCGACGCCGACCCGATCGCTGCAACCGAGGCCGCGGGGATGCCGGTGCTGGCGGCCGCGCTCGAGCACGAGCTTCGCCAGCTCGTCTCGCTCGCGGAGCGTGTCGCCGCGGACGACGCGTATCGCGCGGCTGTCGAGAAGGATCCCGCCCGAGCGCTCGGAGCGGCCGGTGTCGATCCGACGGCGGTCGAGCCCGTACTCGAGGCGCTCGGCTTTTCCGAGGACGTGCTCGGCCGGGTACCCGACGTGGTAGCCCACGGGCAGCAGAAGACTCCGCTCGGCGCCGGCTTCCTGATCGCGCTGCTCGAGAGCAGCGCAGCCGTCGAGAGCGTCCGCAGCATCGCTCGCGGCGACTAGGCTCACGCACCGGACGCCCCGGGGAGGCGGCGCGGCTCGCGCCGCCGCGCACGCGGAGGGCGCTCCCTACACTGGCACCCCGAGGGCCGGTAGCTCAGTTGGTAGAGCAGGGGACTTTTAATCCCAAGGTCGCAGGTTCGATCCCTGCCCGGCCCACTCCAACGAATCGCAAGAAGTAGTGCCTTTTCCCAACGTCCGCTCAGCGGGTGCTCATTGTCCCACTTGCCTTCGGCCTCACACCGGGCTCACCAACTCCTCAGCGTGGCGGAAAGGTCGCCTCGCGGAGTGCGTCGAGGAAGAACCCCAGCGAGCCCTACCTTGAATCGATCTCTAAGTTTGTGTTAGTGGTGCGCTATGGGCGTCGGCACCGACGGCCCCGTCCTGTCAGGGCCGTACTCGGCACTCGCCCGCGCGACGGGGATCATCGGGATCGTCTTCATGGTCCTCCTGTTCGTTCCGATCATTGCGCTCTCGGCTGCGGGCGAGCCCCCGCTCGATGCCACCGGGTCCGATGTGGTGAAGCACTTCGCCACCATCGAGGCGGGTTGGGGGCAGTTGACGCTGGCGGCCTCAACGCTCGGCTGGATCGGCAGCCTGTGGTTCTTCGTGGCGTTGGGCTACTTGCTCCGGCGTGTCGAGGGCGACCCGCCCTGGCGTTCCACCATCGGGACTCTCTCGGGCGCGCTGCTGGCGGCGTACGGACTGGTTGGCGTCAGCGTCGGCGCGGCCTCGCTGCACGGGAGCAAGATCACCCCCGACGTCGCCGACTTCGCGTGGGCGTCCGGCAGTGTCGGCTTCGCGAACGCATGGATCGCTGTCGCGAGCTTCGCACTCTGTTCCGGCTGGGTGATCCTCTCCACACGAGCCCTCGAGCGCTGGATGGGCTGGTGGCTCATCGTGGCCGGCCTCAGCCTGGTGGCTGCCAGATTCGTTTGGACGAGCGACTTGTGGACCGTGCCGTACCTGCTGTTCTGGGTCTGGCTTCTGGTGCTCAGCATCCGGCTGATCCGTCGGCCCAACCTGCTCGATCCCGTGGAGTCCTGACCCACGGCTGGACGCCAATCGCTCCGGCCGCCACGAGTGAATGGATTGCCGGTCAGCAGGCTCGCGCGGAGCAGCTCGGCCTACTGCTCCTCGCGGCGAAGCCACTCGCCGAGGAACGGCTCGGTGATCCGGTAGTCGCCGCTCTCGTCGCGGCCGACGAGCTCCTCCTTCACGAGAGCGTGCAGTGCTCGCTGAACGCTAGAGGGGCCGGGGAGACCGTGGCGGCGGCGGTAGTCGCCCGTCAGCGGCCGGCCGCGCTCGCGGGCGAGCGCGAGCAGCACGATCCGCTGAGCGCGTGACGCCTGCTCCCAGACGAGGCCGAAGTGGGCGTGCTCGGCGCGCAGGAGCTTCTCGAGCGCGGACTCGTACTCCGGGTCGCCGGCGGTTGCCCCCTCGGGCGTCTCGCCCCAGAGGAAGTAGCACAGCTCCTGCGTCGCGTACGGGTGGCCGAGGGTCGTGTCGAGAACGCCCTCGACCACGATCGGCTCGACATGCCGTCCGGTCCGCTCGAACTGGGCGCCGATGTAGTCGCGGAAGAGCGGCGGCGCGATGACGCCGAGCTCCATCTGCTTCGCGCTTCGCCAGAACGGCTCGTTCTCGTCGTTGAAGATCCGCTCGAGCATGTGGCGCTTGCTTCCGAGGTAGACGTGCGCCACGTCGGGCTGCGTCTCGAAGACGGAGCGCATCAGCCGCGGGAGGTCCGGGTCGATGTCGACGATCTCCTGGAACTCGTCGAGGACGAGCGCGACCTTCCGCCCGCGCTCCGCAGCGAGCTGACCCGGAAGCTCGAGGAGCCGCTCGAGCGTCGCGTCGAGGTCCTGCGGCTGGCGGCCGGCGTCGAAGGAGAAGCCGATCTTGCCGATGTTCGGGTCGACGGTCACGACCGGCGTTATGCGGAGGCCGGCGAACACGCGCAGCTGCTCCTTCGCGCGGAAGAGCGTCGAGGCCAGGTCGTCGTGGATCGTCTCCGCGAGCTTCTCGGCGAGTCGCTCGGTGGTCGGCGTCGTCATCAGGTTGACGTGAGCGACGAGCACGCTGCGCGCGATCGCCTCCTGCGAAACCCGCCAGATGAGCGACGACTTGCCGTAGCGGCGAGGGGCGAAGACGACGACGTCTTGGCCGTTCAGGACGTCCGTCAGGAGCTCGGCGACCTCGGCTTCGCGGTCGGTGAACGCGTCGTCGAGCGCGAGGGCGCCGTAGCGGAAGGGGTTCGTCGCAGCCACCGCAGCGGAGCGTAGCATGCGTTACGCATTGTTGCGTTATGCAGAAGTGCGTTACGCGTCCCGGCGTTGCACATACGGCGGTCGCCGCGGCGCTTCGCCGGATCGCGAGACCAGCGTCAGGAGCTGACGGGCGTTCGGCCCGAAGTCCCGTCACTTGCCGGCTGCGCACACCTCCGCGGGGCGGCCGGCGAGAGCACTGAGCGCCTTGCCGGCGTCGACGTCGAACTTCAGCATCACACGTCCGGGATGCGGCACGCGAAGCTGGATCATCCCGTCGTCCGTCCTCGAGATACACCCGAAAGACGGCTGCCAGTACGGCGAGCTGCGCACGGCGAGGGCGTAGGTCCCTGCGCTCCCGAGCTCGAGCGCGATCCGCGACTGCGTCAGCGACACGACGCGAGCGGGGCCAGTCCCGACGACGATGGGGACGGGGTCGGGCACCTCGAAGATCGTCACGTGCGGCGTGGAGAGCACTTTGCGGAGGGGCGAGCGGGGCCCGGCGAGAAGCGCGGCCTCCGCGCGCGCGCTGTAGTCCGGCGGCGCATCGGTGAGGACGACGTACCGGACGCCGAGGCGATGAAGCCAGTCGAGGTACGCCTGTGGGCCGAGCTTTCCGTAGAGGACGGCGTTGATCGGGAAGTCGTCCTGGCGGAACCAGCCGCGCGCGAGCGGGATGCCCGCGCGGGCGAGGTAGAGCGCGGGCCAGTGACCGGTCGTGTCCACCGCCTCGACGCGGAAGGAAGGGCCGTTGTGCGCACGCAGGAACGAGATCGCCGGCGTCCAGTACGCCTGGTGCACCGTCTGGTCGGTGCGGCCCTTGACGAAGCTCGCGGCGAGCGGCGAGACGTTCCACGAGATCGCGAGCACGAGGACCAACACGGCGACCGCACGCGGGCGCCAGCTCCGTAGGGAGAGCACGAGCACGGCGATCGGGATCGCGAGGAAGCGCAGGCGCGCGATGTTCTCCCCGATCGCCGACGGCACGATGAACGTGACGATGCAGGCCGCGCCATAGACGACGAAGAGCAGGCGTAGGCCTCTCGCCCGCTCGACGTTCCAGGTCAGCCCCGCCCCGATCGCGCAGAAGACACAGGCGGCGGCGAGCTCGGCGAGCGAGAAGTGGTAGGTGCCCTGGCCCGGGAACGTGCGCCGGAGGAGAAGCTCGAGCGCTGTGATCGCGAGGAGCGTTCCCGCGACCTCGAGTGTGAGGCGGCGGTCGACGCGCCGGCTGGCACCGATCCCGGCGACGACGACGGCGAGGAGGACGAAGGCGACCGGGCTTGCGGCGGCGGTGAGCACGGCCAGGATCGCGAACCGCCAGCGGCGGCGCGCCTGCAGGGCGCAGAGCGCGAAGAGCGCGAGTGCCGCCCCGAGCGCGAACGGGAAGGCGGCGGAGAGGACGATCCCAGCCCAGACGACCGCGAACGTCCGGCTCGACCAGCGCGCTGCAGGCCCGAACTCCCGCCCCATGAGCAGGGCGAACGCGAGCGCCGCAGCCGCGATCGTCGCCACCGCGAGCAGGCGGATCCCGAGGAGGGCGGCGAGCGGGTAGTAGATGACGCTGTAGGTGACGAAGCTGTAGCGCCCGGCGTACCAGAAGTTGTTCCAGAGCATGAAGCCGTGGTGCACGTAGACCCAGCGCTGGTACACGTGCGCGGCGAGGTCGGCTCCCGGCGGAGCCTTCCAGGCGAGGGCGGCAGCGAGCGAGGCAGCCGCGCCGCTCGCAAGCGCGGCCTCACGCGCGAGAGGGGACGCGCGCGACGTCACGGACACAACACTAGTCCCACTCGGATGCTCCACTCGGCGACAACTGCAACCACGCGACGGATGCACGCTCCGCTCGAGGAACGATCAAGACGAATGGCGGCTCCTCACCGTTAGAGTCGGGCCTGGCCGGCCACGGAACGGAGGAGCGATGAGCGACTACACGATCAGGCGGCTCGACGAGGTCGACGACGTCCTCGGCGACTATCCGGGCGAGATGCGGATGCTGACCGAGAGCCTCGGGAACGAGCAGGTCGCGTTCACGTATCGCCGGATGCCACAGCACACCGGCGGGAGGGGCTCCTACGGCCATCGCCACAAGACACAGGAGGAGATCTACTTCGTCGCCGCGGGGACGCTCCAGTTCAAGCTCGGCGACGACGTCGTCGACGTCCCGGCCGGGACCGCAGTGCGCGTGCCGCCGGACACGTGGCGCTCGGTCTGGAACAACGAGGGCGAGGACGTCGAGCTGATCATCGTCTCCAAGCGCATCGAGGGCGGCTCCGCCGAGGACGCGGAGTATCTGCCTGACTTCTGGCCCGAGTAGCCGGCTCGCACGAAGAGGGAGCTCGGCCCGGGCTAGCGCACCGGCCAGCTCATCACGTCCGAGATCGGGTGCCGCCACTCCTCGTGGAAGGCCGGGCCGCGTGGGCCGCTCCCGAAGGGGACCGGGTCCTGGCCGGCGCGGGCGTGGAGGTACTGGTCTTCCCCCCACGTGCCGGCGAAGGCCATGCACTTCGGCGTCGTCGCGTTCACGTGGACGACCGGCGGCTGCAGCACGCGGCCCCTGGCCGTGTGATCGGCGGGAAGCGCGCCGAGCGAGCGGATGATCTGGATCAGCTGCTTCGGCACCCAGAGTGGGCTGAAGCGCTGGACGCCGGTGGTGAAGTAGTTCGCGTGCGAGCCGAGCGCGACGTAGACGACCGGGTGCCGGCCGCGCTTCGGCGCGGCTGCCCAGGCACGCCGTGCGCCTCCACTGTGGCGTGAGAGGCCGACCCAGAGCGGTGTGCCCTGCTCGTCGAGGATCACGGAGACGGACTCCCAGTCGGCCTCGTGCACTTGCCAGATCTGGCCGGCCGGAACGGTGGGACTGTAAGCGTCGTACGGGTAGAAAAGCCAGTACTGGAGCGCGATCCGGCCTCCGCGGTGGAACGCCGCGCCGTACACGGCCGGCTTGGCCGCATGCGCGGCTTCGGCGTCCGCGTAGCAAGGGATGGCTGCGACGCCGTCTCGCGCCTCGCACAGACGTTGATCGAGCCGGAGACCGGCGCCCGCGGGCCCGACCGGGAGCGGCTCGTCGATCTTCTGCCAGAGGCCCGTGGTCGGGTCCTTCTGCTCGAGATCCGCGTCGGCGAGGTACCCGTCGACGGGGACCGGCACGAAGCTCTCGTCCGGGTGGAGCACGATTCTCGGGGCGAAGCTCCCGAGCAGCGCGGTCAGCGAGGGCTGCGAAGACGCGGCGAGGCTCGTGCCAGACGCGGGGACGAGGACAATCGCGGCCAGAGCAAGAGCGCTCAGCAGGCGGACGGCACGCACGCGGCCAGTATGCCCCGGGGTTCTGAGGGTTCTGTTCGGAAACTACGAGGAGCTCGGAAGGTGGCCTACACGCGTGCCCAGGCAACGAGTGCGTCGAGGAGCGAGCGGAGCTCCATCCCCTCTGCGGTCAGCACGTACTCGACGAGCGGCGGCCGGGCGTCCCGTACCTCGCGCCGCAGGACGCCCGCCTGCTCGAGCTCCACGAGGCGCTGGGCGAGCGTTCCCGGTGGGATCTCGCCCAGCGCGTGCCTGAACTCGGTGAAGCGGGTGCAACCCTGATGCGACGCGTACAGGATCGAGACCGCGTAGCGCCGCTCGAGGACGCCCGCCGCCCGGCGGACCTCCTCGGGGACTGCGCTCGGCTCCTTACACCGCCACATCGGACCGGACCGGCTTCTCCTCGAGGGCGAGGTTCAGCACCTCTCCGATCGACATGACCGGATGGAACGTGATCTCGTCCTTGACCTTGTCCGGGATGTCTTCGAGGTCGGCCCGGTTCCGCTCGGGGATGACGATGTCCGTGATCCCGGCGGCGTGGGCGGCGAGCACCTTCTGCTTGAGCCCGCCGATCGGGAGGACGCGCCCCTGGAGGGTGATCTCGCCGGTCATCCCGACCGTGTGGCGCACGGGCCGGTTCGTGAGGAGCGAGGCGATGGCGGTGGCCATCGTGATGCCGGCGCTCGGGCCATCCTTCGGGATCGCACCCGCGGGGACGTGGACGTGGAACGAGCGGTTCTCGAACGCCTCCTCGTCGATCCCGAGCTCGGACGCGTGCGCGCGCACGGCAGAGAGCGCGATCTGCGCCGACTCCTTCATGACGTCACCGAGCTGTCCGGTGAGGACGAGCTTGTCGCCGTCCTTGTGGGACGTGGCCTCGATGAAGAGGACGTCGCCGCCGGTCGCCGTCGCGGCGAGCCCGGTAGCGACCCCGGGGACGGCGGTCCGCTCGGCGGTCTCACGGAAGATCTTCTGCCGCCCGAGGGCTTCGCGAACGGCATCCGTGTCGACCTCGATCGGCGCAGCTGCCTCCTCCGACGCGATCTTCGTCGCGGTCTTCCGCAGGATCGTCCCGAGCTCGCGCTCGAGCTGGCGGACGCCGGCCTCACGCGTGTACTCGGTGACGACGAGCTCGAGCGCCTCGTCGGAGACGGAGACCTCGTCCTCCCGCAGCCCGTTCCGCTCGCGCTGCCGCGGCCACAGGTAGCCGCGGGCGATCGGGATCTTCTCGTCGGTCGTGTACCCGTCGAAGCGGATGACTTCCATCCGGTCGAGGAGCGGGCCGGGGATCGTCTCGGCCATGTTCCCGGTGGCGATGAAGAAGACCTCGGAGAGGTCGAGCTCGACGTCCAGGTAGTGGTCACGGAAGGCGTGGTTCTGCGCCGGATCGAGCACCTCGAGGAGGGCCGAGGACGGGTCGCCGCGCCAGTCGGCACCGACCTTGTCGACCTCGTCGAGCATGATCACCGGGTTCATCGTCCCGGCGTCGCGAATGGCCCGGACGAGGCGGCCCGGGAGCGCACCGATGTAGGTGCGCCGGTGCCCGCGGATCTCCGCCTCGTCGCGGATACCGCCGAGCGACATGCGCACGAACTCGCGGCCCGTGGCGCGGGCGATCGACTCGCCGATCGATGTCTTGCCGGTTCCGGGCGGGCCGATCAGGGTGAGGATCGCGCCAGATCCGCCGGAGGCGGAGGTCTTCGGCCGGGCGCCGGCGGCTGTGCCGTCGGCGCTTCCAACCGAGCGGCGGTCCTCCTCGACGCCGCGCTCCTTGCGGAGCTTCGCGACGGCGATGTACTCGACGATCCGGTCCTTGACGTCCTCGAGCCCCGCGTGGTCCTTGTCCAGGACCTCGCGCGTGTACTGCGGGTCGAGGCGCTCCTCGGAGCGCTTGCTCCACGGCACCGCGAGCAGCCAGTCCAGGTAGTTGCGGATCACGCTCGCCTCGGGGCTCTGCTCGCCCATGCGATCGAGCCGCGAGAGCTCGCTCTCCGCCTGCTCCTGCACAGCCTCGGGCATCTCTGCCTCGGCGATCTTCTTGCGGTACTCCTCGACGACCGAGGCCTCGTCCTCGCCGAGCTCCTTGCGGATCGAGTCGAGCTGCCGGCGGAGGATGTACTCGCGCTGCTGCTTCTCGACCCCCGACTCGACGTCCTCCTGGATGCGCTGGCGCACCTGGAGCAGCGCTAGCCGCTCGCGCTGGAGCTCGAGGGCGAGCTCGAGCCGTTCGCGGACATCGACCTTCTCGAGTAGGCCGACCTTCTGTTCGAACGTGAGGTCCGGCGAGTAGCCGGAGGTGTCGGCGAGTGCGCCGGGCTCGGAGATCGAGCGGACGAAGGCGGCGATCCTGCCGTCGTCGCCGCGGAGCTCGAGGATCTCCTCGACCACCGCGCGGTACTCGACCTCGAGCTCGCGGATGCGGCCGTCGGCGACGGTCTCGTCGTCCGGGCGCTCTTCGACCTCGACGAAGAGGCGGCCCTGCGGGTCGGAGCTCGCCGCACCGGCGATGCCGCGGTGAACGCCCTCGAGGGCGACGGCCCGGCCGCCGCCGGGAAGGCGGATGCGGTCGGTGACGACACCGACGGTCCCGACCTTCGCGTACTCGTCTCCGTGTTTCGGAACGAGCAGGACGCGCTCCTCGTCTCCCACCTCGACGGTGAGGGTGACGTTCATGTTCGGGAAGACGACGAGGTCGTCGAGCGGGACGAGCAGCAAGCGAGTCGTGTTCGGGTTCGTGCTCACGATCCTCTCTTTCGTACGGTCGGCGTAGTTAGTTCAAGAACTGTACCGACCTCGGGCAGGTCTCCGTCGGAGCGCTGCCGGCCGGCGCGCCTTGCGCATTGGTTCAGGTGCGGCCGAAGCGGGCGAGCGCCCTGGCGGCGCACCGTGCGGCAAGCCGGTCGCCCGCGATGCCGTCCCCGGCCACATTCCAGGTCATGACGCTGGCGACGAAGACGCCTCCACGCCAGAAGACGAGACCGGCGTCGTGACGGGCCGCGTCGATCCACCCCGCCTTGTGCAGCACCGCCACACCTGGCCGAGTGCCGACGATCCCGTCCAGCTTGTCCGTGTCGCGGACCTCGGCGAGGAGCCAAAGGAGGTAGCGCGCGTCGTCCGGGGTGAAACCTGGACGGGCCGCGTGGAGCGGCCCGCGCCTCGCCGCGGCGAGCCAGATCGAGCGGAGGAGCGTGGCGAGGTCCGCTGCCGTCGTGTACTTCCCGACGCCAAAGCTCGGCTGCGACTCGACGCGGGAGGGAATCGCGCGTGCGATCGCCCCGGTCTCGTATCCGCCGTACATGAGCGATTCGGTCATGCCGATCGACCGCATGAGCGCGTCGACCCGGTGCGAGCCTCCGCTCGTCGAGCCGCCGAGCGACACCTCGAGCGCGTTCGCGGACGCGTTGTCCGAGTACACGAGCATCGCGTGGAGAAGCTGACCGACGTAGGAGCCCGGCGGTGGGACCCCCGACTGCGCGGCGAGAACGGTCGTCGCGAGCGCGAGCTTCAGGGTCGATGCGGCCGGGAAGCGGGCCCGTGCGTTCCACGCGGCGCCGCGGCCGGTCCCCAGGTCTTGCACGTAGAAGCCGGTCGTGCCGTGGAACCTGTGGGTGAGCCCCCGCAGCTCCGACTCGAGCTGCGGATCGTCCCGCGCTCTCGTAACGCGCGGTGAAGCGGCCGCGGGCAGGCCGTAGACGCCGGTCACGGTCTGCGACGAGCGGCGGCCGTCTCCGGTGATCGTCGTCACCCGGACCGAGAGATCGCCGGTGGGGAGCTCCACGTGCATGAGGAAGTGCCTCCGGCCGAGTGGTACGGACGCGACGACGTGTCCTCGTGTCGACACGACGACACGCGTCGTCCCGGGAGCGGCATCGCCGGACACGCCCCCGAAGGAGACCTCGCGCGCCGCCGGCTGCTCGATCACCGGAGGAGGGAGAGGTGGGGCGTGAGTCACGTGTCGAGGATAGGGCGGTTTGTGTGGGAGTGGGCGGGATCAGGTGCTGAGGCACTAACTGCAAGGTCCCTCAACACCTGATCCCGCCCACACCTCTCCAGCCGCAGCGAGACACGTGACCCACGCACCGTGGAGGACGGTCGAGGGGCGGGTGTGCCGCGTCCGAGCGCCTCGTCTCCGTCTGGCGCCGAGCCGCGGCACCCACCCCAACCCTTCCGACACGTCGCGGTCGGCGCCGTTACTCCGGCGCGCTGTGCAACCAGGGTCCCGAGCCGAGGTCGGTAGGGTGCGGTGCTGAGGGACCTTGCTGTTAGTGCCTCAGCGCCGCACCCGACCGACCTCTGCACACACGCCTAGCCTTCTGCTGTGGCTATCCTCGCGCATCTCGATCTCGACGCCTTCTTCGCGGCGGTCGAGGAGCTCGAGGACCCGAGCTTGCGGGAGAAGCCGCTGGTCGTCGGAGGCGATCCACACGGCCGCGGGGTCGTCTCGACCGCGAACTACGCGGCGCGCGCGTTCGGGATCCGCTCGGCGATGAGCTCCGCCGAGGCACTGCGCCGCTGCCCGCACGCCGTCTTCCTCCGACCCCGGCACGCTCTGTATCGCCAGTACTCGCGTGCGGTCTGGGACACCGTCTCGCAGATCGTCCCTCGCGTCGAGCGCACGGGCATGGACGAGGGCTACCTCGATCTCGGGGCCGTGGCGCGCGACTTCGTCGCGGCCCGCAAGATCGCCGCCGCCGTCCAGACCTCCGTGCGCGGGACGACGAAGCTCGGCTGCTCGCTCGGTGTCGGGACCTCCAAGGTCGTCTGCAAGATCGCATCCGACAGACGGAAGCCCGGAGGGATCACGATCGTCACGCCGGGTGGAGAAGCCCGCTTCCTCGCACCGCTCGCCGTACGTCTCCTCCCCGGAGTCGGCCCGCGGGCAGAGGCGAGGCTGCGTGCGGCGGGCGTGGACACCATCGGAGGTCTCGCCCGACTCTCCGATGCGGATCTCGGCGCCGTCCTCCCGGGCTCCGTCGGCCGGCTCCTGCGGGACCGTGCCCTGGGAAACGACCCGCGCGATCTCGAGCTCGAAGTCGAGCAGGTGTCGGTCTCCGCAGAGGACACGTTCGTGCGCGACACCTCCGATCGGGGCGCGCTGCACCTCGAGATCCACCGCCTCGCCGAGCTCGTCTCCGAGCGGCTGCGCAGCTCGCGGCTGTCGGGGCGGACGGTGACCGCAAAGCTGCGCTACGCGGACTTCTCGATCCGCACGCGGTCGACCACGCTTCCCGCTGCGGTGGACGAGGCCGAGATCATCGGAGACGTCGCCTGCGGCCTGCTCGACCGCGGACTCCGCGACCGGCCCGGCGCGCTCCGCCTCGTGGGCGTCGGTGTCTCGAGCCTCTCGCCGTTCCGCCAGCTCACGCTCGAAGACGCCGACGGCCGCGATTCGACCATCCCTGCTTTCCATCCCCTTCCATAGCGCTGGACACGTCCACCTGCAGACCACGCGGCGCGGCGAGGGCGTCCGGGGCTCGTCGCGCGATACCTCTTGTCGCGAGGCGAGCCCCGGACGTGCTCGCCCGACCCACACCACCTACGACCGAAGCAGTGGACGCGTCAAGCACGTCGGCCCACCGTCGCCCTTGCGCGAGATCTCGTCGCCGCGGTAAAGACTGACGTCGACGCCTGCTCGCTCCATCCGCTTCCGGGTCACGGGGCTCCCGTCCAGCGCGAGCGCGCGGCGCGGCCCGAGCGCGAGCACGTTCGAGCCCTGGGTCGCGAGCTCCTCGTCCGGCACCTCGACGGTCGCGATGCCGCGCTCGGCCAGCAGGCGCAGGAGGCGGACGGGCGCGAGGCGCGGGTAGACGACGGCGAGATCGAGGTCGAGCGGCGAGACGAACGACAGGAGGTGCAGCACCTCGCCCGCGCCGTTCCAGTGCGGGAGGTCGAACCGGATCACCTCGACGCCGGGGAACGCGGACTCGAGCGCGGGAACTGCCTCTTCGTTCGTCCGGTAGCCGATCCCGACGAGAAGCGTCCGCTCGTCGAGCCAGAGCGTGTCGCCGCCCTCGACCGTCGCCGGCGCCTCGACCTCGCCGACGACCGGCACGCCCGCCTCGTCGAGCATTTCCACGAACGCGTCGGGCTCGCTGCGTCTCTCCGGTTTCCCCGGCCGGAGCAGAACCGCGCCCTCGCGTCCGACGAGCACCGGGTCGAACGCATAGATGGCATCGGGGTTCCCGGGGTCGTGGCGCGAGACGACGACCTCGGCACCGGAGTCCTCGAGGAGAACACAGAAGGCCTCGTGCTCCGCACCAGCCGCGACCGGATCGGGCGCGGCGCGCCAGCCGTACTCGCGCCAGCGCTCGGCGTCCTCGAGCAGCGGCGGCCGCACCAGCACCCGCTCGAGCGTGCCGGTCATCGAAGCCGCGCCGAACCGTGGCCTGGCCGACAGGTCGATCACCCGGAGAGGACACGCGGCGCGTGCGAGGACGAGTAGACGTCCTTGCGCGCGATGAGGCCGTCCTCGAACGGGAAGACGTCGACGCCGTCCCACTCGAGGACGCGGCCCGACGAGTCGGTCGCCGTCGCCGTCCACTCGCTCACGACCAGACCGTCGCGCGCATACAGCCGTCGACCGCGGAATGCGAGGTCGGGCCAGCTGTCGAAGATCCGCGCGATATGCGGACCGACGTGTTCGCCCTCCACTCGCTCCCCCGCCGTGTGATTCTCGAAGACCATGCCGGGGGCATGCAGCGCGATGATCGCGTCGACGTCGTGTGCATTCCAGGCGTCGTTGTAGCGCTCGATCGTGCGCTCGACCTCCGCTGCGGAATCGCGCTCGCTCACGGGGCGCGGAGTATCGCAAGCGTCGCCGCGCTCATGCGAGGAGGTGCCGGTTCTCGGCCAGCCCAGCGAGGATGCGGTCGACGTCGTCCTCGACGTTGTAGAGGTGAAGCGAGACGCGGAGGTTCGCATCGCGGGTCGAGGTCACGATCCGTTCGCTCTC
>DASSQE010000111.1:0-19883 GCA_035702645.1 Gaiellaceae bacterium | reverse complement strand
CGTAGACCGCGCAGCCTTTCCGTCGGCCGAGATCGAGGAGCTGCGCACGTCGCTCGCCGCGCTCTCGGCGCAGAAGCTCCCGAAGAACATCGAAGGCCGGGTCGACGACCTGAAGGCGTCCGTCGGGGTGCTCGCACAGCGGCTCGAGACCCTGTCGTCGACGGTGTCGACGACCGCTGCCGGCCTCGCCGGACGCGAGGGTGAGGTCGCCGCGATCCGCCGTCAGATCGAGGAGGCGAACAGGGGCTTGCAGGCGGAGGTGGCGAGCCTGCGCACGACGGTCGACCCGGCTCCGCTCGCCGAGCTCCAGGCGTCGATCAAGACGCTCGCCACGGAGACCGCGGCCCTCAAGCGCGACGACCAACGTCGCTCGGATTCGGCGAGAGCGAGCATCGAGCAGCTCTCGGCCCGCGTGGAAGCAGCGACGACCGCGCTCTCCGAGACGACGACCAGAGTCGCCTCGAGCGACCAGACCCTCACTGCGCTTCGAGCGGAGTACGACCAGGAGCGCGACCGGGTCGACACGCTGCTCGTGAGGCTCCACCAGGCCACCAGCGATCTCTCGGCGAGGGTCTCCGAGCTCGGCGGAGTCGCCTCGGCCGACAGCGTCGAGAAGCTCGTCGCCGACCTCGGCGGCGTTGCCTTCCGGGTCGACGAGCTCGCCGCGACGGTGACCGAGACGGCGAGCGGCTACGCCGCGAGGGAGTACGAGATCGCTGCACTGAGCCGTCGGTTCGAAGAGATCAGCACGCAGGTCGATGCTGGTGTTCAGGAGCTTCGTGCGTCGGTGCAGTCGATCGTCGAGCGCGGCGCCGACCCGGAGCTCGAGCGGCGGGTCGAGGCGTTCGCGGGCCAGCTGGCCGCCGTCGAAGACGGGATCGCCGCCGCCGCGACCGCCGCCGTGCAGGGCAAGGACGAGGCGGCGACTGCCATCGCCGAGCTGGACGGGCGCCTGTCCGAGCTCGCGAGCCGGCTCGAGGCGGCGGCTGCCGACTCCGCGCTCGAGGGACGTGTCGACCGGCTCGACGCGGCACTCGGCGGGCTCGCCACCGAGCTCGCCAAGCTCGGAACCACGCTCTCCACACGTTCGGCGGAGGCGGCGAGCTCGTTCGGGACGCTCCAGACCCGGCTCGAGGAGCTCGCCGCGCTCGTCCCCGACCCCGAAAGCGCGTCGCTCGTCGAGAGGCGGATCGCCGATCTCGCGACGCAGCTCGCCGCGGTGGTCGAGGAGAGCTCCGCACGGCGAGACGACGTCGCGAGCGACGTGTCCGAGCTCGGCCGGCGGCTCGCCGGTCTCGAGGGGCGACTTGCGGACGCGGACGGGGATCGCGCGGCCGCCGACCAGCGCGTCGAGGAGAAGCTCGCAACGTGGGCAGACGAGCGCGCCGCGCTCGTCGAGTCGGCTCGGGCCCTCGAAGAGCGCGTCGCCGAGCTCGGAACCGCGCTCTCCGCGCGGTCCGCCGAGGCGACAGGTGCTCTCGAGGCGCTCGAAACCCGGCTGGACGAGCTCGCCGCCCGGGCGCCCGATCCCGAGGTCGCCTCGCGCGTCGAGAGCCAGATCGCCGATCTCGCGACGCAGCTCGCCGCGGTGGTCGAGGAGAGCTCCGCACGGCGAGACGACGTCGCGAGCGAGGTGTCCGAGCTCGGCCGGCGGCTCGCCGGTCTCGAGGGGCGGCTGGCGGACGTGGACGGGGATCGCGCCGCCGCCGACAAGCGCGTCGAGGAGAAGCTCGCGACGTGGGCGGACGAGCGCGCCTCACTCGTCGAGTCGGCTCGCGCGATCGAGGAGCGCGTAGCGGCACTCGGCTCCACCGTCGACGAGTCCGCGGCCTCGGTCGCGGCGCTCGAGGCGAGCGTGGCCGCGAGCGCGGACGAGACCGCCGCGCGCGAGGCGGATGTGCAGGCGCTGAGCGACCGCTTCCAGGAGTCGAGCGCTCGCGTCGATTCGCTCGTCGCGGAGCTCCAGAACGCGCTCGCGACGATGCCGAGGCCGGTGAGCGCCGACCTGGTCGAGGGCGAGCTGGCAGCCGTCGAGGCCCGCCTCGAGGAGCTCGAGCAGACGCGCGGCACAGCGGCGCTCGAGATCGCCCGCGTCTCGGCGAGCTGGTCCGAGGAGCGCACGCAGATCCAGGAACAGATCGAGCAGCTCGTCGGCTCGCTCGCTCAGCTCGAGAGCCGTCCTCCCGCCGCCGACCCCGTCGACGAGCAGCGACTCGCGGAGCTCGCGGAGCGACTCGAGCACGCCGAGCGCGACCGGGAGAGACTCGAGACGGAGATCGCGGGCGCAACGGCCTTCTGGTCGTCAGGGCTCGGTGCGATGGAGGCGCGCGTCACGGAGATCGCCGCCGCGAAGGCGGCGAGCTCGCGCAAGGTCGACGACGAGGTCGTGCGAGCGCTCTTCGACCTGGCCCGCCGACTGGACGCCGTCGAACGAGCCTCGAGCGAGGCGGACGCCGAGGTCGGCCGGACGGCGGAGAGCTGGGCAGCGGAGCGCCAGTCGCTCGCGGCCGGGCTCGACGAGCTCGCACAGCGCCTCGACTCACTCGGCGGGAAGAGCACCGAGCCGCTTCCTCCGCGCGACGACTCGAACGAGGGTCGCGCCCGGCTCGAGCTGCGGGCGCTCGAGCTTCGGATGGAGCACGCCGAGGCGGCGGCGCGCGAGAGCCGCGAGGCCGTGCTCCGCCAGCTCGAGCGGCTCGCGTCGCGCATCGAGTGGCGCCTGCAGCGCCTCGAGACGGGCAAGGACGACGGAACGCTCCCCGAGACCGCGGCCGGCCCGCTCGCCCCCGTCGTCTCGATCCACGGCGGCGACGCGTAGTCACGTCGCCTACGGCTCGGTCGAGCCCTCGTCGTCGAGCTCGTACGCCATCAGGATCGCGTCCACGAGCTCGCCGCCCCGCAGGTAGTGGCGCTTGCGGTAGCCCTCGCGCTCGAAACCGAACGACTCGTACAGCCGCAGCGCCGGCTCGTTCCAGGGGAAGACGTGGAGCTCGAGCTTGCGGACGCCGACCGAACGCGACCAGGCGACCGCCTGGGTGAGGAGCGCCTTCCCGGCTCCGCGGCGACGGTGCTCCGCCGCGACCATGAGCCCGAGATCCGCGACGTGACGGCTCGCCGGATGCGGGTCGCGGGCGAGCGAGAGCCGGCCGATGACGCGTCCCTCGTCCTCCGCGACGAACACCGCGGAGTCCGGCTGCGACTGGACGCTGCGGAGGAAACGCCGCTCGTCGCCGACCGAACGCCAGCCGTCGCTGGAAAGGATCCAGCGGCCCTCCTCCCTGCCGACCGCCTCGGCGAGAGCGACCAGCTCCGCGGCGTCCGCGGGAACCGCTCGCCGGACGCGGATCACTCCACCACCACGCCGAACCCGCCGCGCCGCGGATCACCGGCCGCCGCGAACGTCCCGTCGCGCGAACGCGATACGGCCTGCACGCCGCCGAAGAAGAGGTTCCGGCCGGACCAGCGGACGACGTCCCAGTCCGCTTCGAGCTCCTCGGCCCCAGCGTCCGGCCAGCCCCCTTCGAGGTGCACGGTCGCGCCGTCGACGTGCATGCGGGGGGCGTCGATCGCTTGGCCGAGCGACATTCGCCGGCCGACGACGTCCCACGCGACCTGTGCGATGGCGCCCGCCAGCCTGACGGACCCGGCGCTCCCGAGTACGAGACGCGGCTCCCCGTCCTCGAGCACGAGCGTCGGGGCGAGCATGCTCGCGAGCCGGTCACCCGGCACGTGCGGCCCGGGGCCGATGACGTCGCCCTCCCCGAGCATGTTGTTGAGCTGCGCACCCCCGCGGAAGACGCCCGACCCCGAGCCGAGGGTGGACGACGCGGCAGCAGCGAGCCCGGACTCGTCCATGACCGACGCGTGGGTCGTGCCTGTGAGTCGCCCGGCGGGGGAGCTCTCGTAGCCCTGGCGCAGTGCGTTCGCGCGATCTCCCGACGAGGCGTCGGCCGAGCTCTCGAGCCGCTCGAGGATGCGCAGCACGACACCGCCTCCGCGCGACGGCGGCGGCATCGTGAGCACGTCGTGCCCGCAGACACGCGCCGCAAGAGGCTCGAGCTCGCGGACCTCGTACGCGGCGAGGTCGGCGGCGTACTCGGGGAGAAGCTCGGCGACCGCGGCCGCGCCCTCGTCGCGAATGCGTTCCAGCGTCTCCTCGAGGTCCTCGGTGACGACCCGCTCCGAGTCGCCGTACACGCGCCGGCCGCCTTCGTCGTGCAGGAGGATCGGTAAGAGGATCCGGTGCAGGAACGCTCTCGGCTCGTCTCGTGCGAAGCCCTCGCGCGCTAGCTCGATCGCTGGCGCGACGAGATCCGCCCAGGGCCGGGTCGCGAAGCGTCTGTGCACGACCTCGAGCCCGGCGACGAGCCCCGGCACCGCGACCGAGCCCGGCCCGACGTGGAAGAGCTGCGTTCCGGCGTCCTCGAAGTCGACGACGACCTCCTCGATCGCGCCGAGACGCTCGCTGGGGACGGAGAAGAAGCAGTCGAGGAGCGTCGTCTCGCCGTCCGGCGCGTGTACGAGCAGAAAGCCGCCGCCTGCCGGGCCGGTCAGCGGCCCCTCGGTCACGAACGCCGTGAAGAGCGCGGCGAGGAGCGCGTCGACGGCGTTCCCCCCGTCCTCGAGCACGCGCGCGCCGGCCTGCGCACTCGAGGGGTGGCCGGCGGCGATCGCGCCCTTCATCCGGGGAGCGTACTTCCGCCTTCGAGCTCGAGTCGACATGCGATCTGCCCGGCCGCAGAAGCGGCTGCGCCGGGCACCGGCAGCGGCCGGATCAGCTCGTGCGCAGGAAGGTGGGGAGCTCGGTGTCGGACTCGCCGCGCGACGGCTCGCTCGGGGCGAACTCGGGCGTCGCCGACCTGCGGCGCATGCCGCCGAGGCCCGTCGCGACGACCGTCACCCAGATCTGCCCCGTGAGCCGCGGGTCGACCGTGGCGCCGAAGATGATGTTCGTCTCGTCCGTCGCGGTCTGGCGAACGACCTCCGCCGCCTCGTTGACCTCGACGAGCGAGAGGTCGTCCCCGCCGGCGATCGAGAGGAGGATGCCGCGGGCGCGGACGATCTCGGCGTCGATGAGCGGCGACCCGAGCGCACGCTCGGCCGCCTCCTTCGCGCGGGTGGGACCCGTCGCGTAGCCGATGCCCATGAGCGCCGAGCCGGCGTCCTGCATGACGGTGCGGACGTCGGCGAAGTCGAGGTTGATGAGCCCCGGCGTCGTGATCAGGTCGCAGATCCCCTGCACGCCCTGGCGCAGGACGTCGTCGGCGATGCGGAAGGCGTCCACCATCGAGGTCGAGCGGTCGAGCACCTCGAGCAGGCGGTCGTTCGGGATCGAGATGACCGTGTCGCAGGCGGTGCGGAGCGACTCGAGCCCGTGGTCCGCGGCCGTCCGGCGTCGGGTGCCCTCGAACCGAAACGGCGTCGTCACGATGCCGACGGTCAACGCGCCGAGCTCGCGCGCGATGCGCGCGACGACCGGCGCCGCCCCGGTGCCCGTGCCGCCGCCCTCGCCCGCGGTGACGAACACCATGTCCGAGCCGCGCAGCGCGGCCTTCAGCTGATCCTCCGCCTCCTCTGCCGCCTGGCGTCCGATCGCGGGATCGGCTCCCGAGCCGAGGCCGTGGGTAACGCCCTCGCCGATGTGGATCTTCGTCGGCGCGTCGGAGACCGCGAGCGCCTGGAGGTCGGTGTTGACGGCGACGTAGTCCACCTGCGCGATGCCCGCGTCCATCATCCGGTGGATCGCGTTCAGCCCGGCGCCGCCGACGCCGACGACGCGGATCGCGGCGATGTACGCGGCGCCCTTCGGCGGGGGAACGCGGTGCAGGCGCGGTGCGGGCTCGAGCATCGTCTGGAAGTAGCGCGCCGCCGCGCGCGAGGCTGCAGCTTCGGCCTCGGGCGCGGGCTCGGACGGAGGAGCGGGCGCTCGCTCGGGCTCGGGCTCCGGCTCGGCGTCCGGCACGGGTGCGATCCGAACGGCTGGCTCCGCCTTCGCCGCAGGCTCCTGGGCGAAGTCGTGCACGTGCTCCACCGTCTCCTCGAGCGCAACCTGGGCGCGGCGGTCGGGAGTCAGCTCGGTTGCTTCGACCGTCGGCTGCTCGTCCGCCTCCTGGGACCGCTGGGCGGCTTCCGTCTTGCGGAAGAGCTCCGCGAGCGGGCCCTCACGCATGCTCGCGCGCTTGCGCGCCATCGAGCACCTCCTTCGCGAGATCGCGGTATGCCTGCGCGGCGGCGCCGGACGGCTCGTACTTGAGGACGGAGCTTCCCTTCACGGGAGCCTCCGCGTACCGCACCGTCTTGCGGATGCGGGTGTCGAAGACGAGATCGCCGAAATGCTCCTCGAGGATCTCGATCGCCTCGCGGGCGTGGAGCGTGCGGCCGTCGTACATGGTGGGAACGATGCCTTGCACGCGCACGTTCGGGTTGAGGTTCTCACGCACCATCGCGAGCGTGTTCTCGAGCTGGACGAGGCCACGCAAGGACAGATATTCGCACTGAACGGGGACGATCACACCGTCGGCGGCGACGAACGCGTTGATCGTCAGCAGGCCGAGGGACGGCGGCGTGTCGAGCAGGATGTAGTCGTAGCGGTCGCGCACCTCGACGAGCGCTTTCTCCAGTGCACGCTCGCGGCCGATCAGCGCCGACAGAGCGAGCTCGGCCCCCGCGAGGTCGATCGAAGCCACCGCGATGTCCACCTCGACCGAATGGATGACGTCGGAAATCGGCACCCGGTGCACGAGGACGTCGAACATGGAGCGCTCGATCGCGTCCGGGTTCATCCCCTGGCTCATGGTCAGGTTGCCCTGCGGGTCGAGGTCGACGAGCAGGACGCGCTTCCCCACCTCGCCCAGCGCGACGCCGAGATTGAGCGTCGTCGTCGTCTTCGCGACGCCGCCCTTCTGGTTGGCGAACGCGATGACGGACGCCATCACGCCCTCCTCGGCGGCCGGCGTCGGAGGTGTGGGGGTCGGGAGCGCGCGCAAACGTGGAGGCTCGAGCGCGGGTGCGACTTCGACCGTCTCGTGGCCGAGGTCGTCCGCCGCCTCGAGGGGCTGGGGCTCGATCGGCTGGGGCTCGACGGGCTGGGGCTCGACGGGCTGGGGCTCGACGGGCTCGACCTCGGCGAGGGAGCCCTGCCGGCTCTGCTGCGAGCGCAGGAGGCGTGAGAGGCCCATGACCGCCTCACCTTCCCGCCGTTCGCCGAAACTCCTTCAAGTCGGCCGGCGGGGGCCGAGAGCGGCGGCCAGAGGCTCGAGCCGTCCGCGAGCATCTACTCCTCGCCCTCCCAGTAGTCGAGCGGCTGCAAGCTGCCGACGAGCCCGACACCGCGCAGCATGACCTTCGCAGAGCGCGGGTAGTACGTGATGTCGTTCGGCTCCCTCGTCCCGTAGGCGAGGACCTGCATACCCTCGTCGCCGGCGGTGAGCGCGAACGGGCGGCCGGTCCCGGCGAGCATGACGGCGACCGATCCTCGACGAAGCGCGTGCTCCTCGCGCTCGGAGGCGAATCGCTCCGGCTCTGCGGGGCCACGTGGGTGCTGCCAGACCGTGAGTGTCCCGCTCCCCGCGAGCACGATGAAGATCTCCTCCTCCGCCGAGTGGCTGTGCGGCGGGTTCATCAGCTTGCCCGGCAAGACGTCGAACAGCTTGAGGCCCGTCCTGCTCGAACCCGCCGCGCGCCCGAGGTCGCGGATGTGTCGCCCCACGGTCGCACCGTCCCGCCCGACGGCCTCGACGTCGTCCGCGTTCACGATGGTGGATGGACGCGGCGAGATCTCTGCGACCTCGGGTGGGCCTGCGGCAGCCTCGCGGGACCAGGGGTGGTCCTCCTCGGCGCCGACCGGCGCCCAGGTCTCGCCGAGCCAGGCGACGCCGGCCCGCGGGAGCCACGTGATCCCGGGCGCGTGCGTCCGCTGGCCGAACGCGAGCACGTCGAGCCCGTCGTCGCCCGCACGCAGCGTGTGCGCGTTCTCGAGGGCGAGGTGGACGACGCAGTCGCCCGGTCGCACGTCGTATCCGAAGAGGTCGTCCGCACCTTCGGCTTGTACGGAAATCCCGGAGCCGTCGAGGACGTAGAAGATCTCCTCCTCCGCGCCTTCGAGGTGCAGCGGGGTCGACCACATGCCCGGATCGACCTGGATCCGTTTGGCTCCGACCGTCTTCGAAGAACTGCCCGTGAGGCTGCTCCACGTGCCCGAGATGTGACCGCGCTCGCCACGCCAGGTCCTCACCTCGTCCCAGTGCGAGATCACACGGCGATCATGTCACGCGACCATTCGGCGCCGCAGGTCTCGAGGGCAGCGCGCACGCCCTCGGTCGCCCGTTCGGCCGCATCACCTCCTTCCGTTCGCGCCCAGGCCTCTGCCTCGACGACGAGAAGGCGCAGCTCGTCGACGAGGGCCTCCCTCCCCGCGCCCGCGCGATCGAGGAGCTCGATGCGCTCCAGCCGCTCCAAGACCGCGCGTGCTTCGTCCATTCGGACAACGTAGCCGCCAGATTCCACCAGCTGGGTAACGGATTCGAGCCGAGTCTTCGTCAGACGGCGGCACGCAGGGCGGGTGCCCGCGGAAGCCCGAGCAGCTCGCGATCGAGGTCGTGCTGGAGATTCGCCCTGTCGCCCGCGCGGAGAGCCGCCACGAGAGCACGCCTCGCGGCGTCGATGCCGGCCACACCGGTCGTGTCTCCGCTCGACAGGGCGACGAGCTGGCCGTACAGCTCCTCCCGTGCAGCCCCGTCCTCGGCGAGGAGCACCGCCGCCCGAAGCGGCCAGGTCTCCCCGAGCAGAGCCGCGAGCGCTCCCCGAAGCTGCTCGCCTCGGAAGGGCTCGTTCTGGAAGAGCGAGAGCTCCCAGCGGTCGAGCGCCTCGGCGAGCTCCGGGTCGCCGTCCGCGTCGCCGAGCGCCGCCAGGACCTCGACGGCGATCGGCGCGCGGAAGCTGTCGAGTCGCGACGCCTCGCCCGCGGGCTGCGTCGCCGCGATGGGAAGCACGGGGCGAATGCCGAAGGGACGACCGTCGAGGAGCTCGAAGAGGACCGGGCCGGCAGCGACGGCCGCTGCAGTCGTGAGGCGGAGCGCGCTGACCGCGTCCGAGATCTCGGCGGGCGCATCGGGCGCATCCTCGCCCGCTTCGAGCTCCCGCGTGAGCTCCGCGACACAGCCGCGGTCGAGCTCGCGGCCGAACTCTGGCGGGAGCAGGCCGCGCGTCTCGGGCCAGTGCGTCGCCAGCTCACCGGTCACGAACGGCCGGATCAGGAGCCCGGGCGCCAGCTCGACCGGCTTCGAGACCGAGATGCCGACGAGCGGCGCCAGCGCCGCGTACTTCCTTCGCTCGCCGAAGAGCGACGCCTCGAGCTCGGCGTACGAGCGCTCGAAGGCCTCGTCGTCCCAGTCGAACCCGCCGCACGCCTCGGCGGTGGAGACGAGGAGCCCGGCGAGGACGGTGCGGAAGAGCGCGTCGTCCGCGGTCGCTCGCGGCCCCGCATGCGCGTGGGCGAAGATTGCCACAGCGGGCTCGCGGCGAAGCTCCTCGAGCGCGAGGCGGGCGTCCTCACGGACACGCAGGACCGGCTCCCGCTCCTCGATGAACGCGCGGACCAGCGGCCGGAGCTCGTACAGCGCAGGTCCCCGACGCTGCAGGTGCTCTTCGAACGCGAACGGAAGCTCCGCTCCCTCCTCGAGGTCGCGCCCGAGCACGACGAACGCGCCGAGCACGAAGCCGCGGAGAAGCGGGTACAGGTGAGGCGCGCGGACCGCCATGGCTTCGTGTACGGAGCGCGGCAGCCTTCTCCTGCGCGGATCCCGGGTGGCACGGGAAGCGGATTCCGGGACGGCACGAGGACCGAGAGACGCAAGGCCGCGAAGGCGGCCGTCTTCAGGGATTTCGCACGATCGGCAATCCCGCGGGATTGCCGATCTGTGCACGTCAGATGTCCAACCGCAGGTCCTCGAGGTCGAGGTCGCGGGTGACCCGGGTCCAGACGTCGTTCGAGATGACGCCCGAGCGCCGCAGCTGCAGCACGGCGTCCCTCTCCGCGTCGAGCAGCTCGCGCCGGAGGCGCTGGAAGTCCTGCGACCGGGACTCGATCGAACCGTCGTCGCCGTCGTCGAACCGCGCCTGAAAGCGGTTCGTCCTGAAACGGTACGCGCCGCGCAGCCGCTCGGCCGTGTCCTCACGGACCCAGTCCTCGCCCACCAGCTCGTCGAGCCGCGCGAGTGCCGCCTCTGCCGCCCTGATCCGCGCCTTGGCGTCCTCGCGCTCGTCGATCCCGTCGTCCTCGAGCCGGAGCCAGCGGATGACGAGGGGGAGCGTCAAGCCTTGTCCGACGAGCGTCACGAGGATCACCGAGAACGTGAGGAAGAGAATGAGGTCACGGCCGGGGAAGGCCGCGCCGGCGTCGGTCGTGAGCGGCAGCGCGAGCGCAGCCGCCAGCGACACGGCTCCGCGCATCCCGGCCCACGAGAGAAAGACGCCGCCGCGCCAGCTCGGCATCCCGCCGGCGATCCGCTTCGGCAGGTCGATCGCGACGAAGACCCAGGCGAAGCGGAGGACGATCACCGACGCGCTCACGGCGGCTGCGTACCCGAGGAGCTGCACGCTCGGGGTGTCCCCGAGCGCGTCGACCACGACTGGGAGCTGGAGCCCGATGAGGACGAAGAGGAGGGCGTTCAGGAGGTACTGGACGATCTCCCAGACCGCGTTTCCCTGCTGGCGCACCTGCGACGTCGTCAGCTCCGGAGTGTGCCAGCCGAGGTAGATCCCCGCCGTGACCGCCGCGAGCACCGCCGAGACGCCGAGGAGCTCCGCCGGAACGAACGCGAAGTATCCCGTGAGCAGGGAGATCGTGACCTCCGCCGGCGGGTTGTCGATCCGCCGCCGTGCCTGGCGCACGATCCAGCCGACCGCGATCCCGACGGCGACTCCTCCTGCCGCCGTGACCACGAAGAGGCCGCCCGTACGGGCCTCCGAGAACGAGCCCGTCACCACCGCGGCGACCGCGACCCGGTACAGGACGAGCCCGCTGCCGTCGTTCACCAGGCTCTCGCCCTCGACGATCGTGACGAGCTTGCGCGGCACGCCCAGCCGGCGCGCGATCGTGGTCGCGGCGAGCGGGTCGGTCGGGGAGACGATCGCGCCGAGGACGAACGCGCTCGGCCACGTCAGGCCGTCGACGACCGCGTGGGCGACGACCGCGACGCCGACGGTGGTGACGACGACGAGCCCGAGCGCGAGCAGGCCGATCGGACGCACCGTCGCGCGGAGGTCGCGGAGCGAGGTGAAGAAGGCGGCGCCGTAAAGGAGCGGCGGGAGGACGCCGAAGAAGATGAGCTGCGGCTGGATCTCGACCGTCGGCATCCCAGGGACGAGTCCGATCGCGAGCCCGCCCAGGACGAGCAGGATCGGATACGGGATCCGGAGCCTGGGGGCGAGAGCGAGGAGGGCGGCGCCGCCGACGAGCACGGCGAGTTCCGCGAGTCCGTCCTGGACGTCGAGGTGCATGTCGCTCAATCCTGCCGGAGTCGCGCGCCGTAACTTCCGACGCCGGAGCCGGGGGGCGTCAGGCCCTGAGGACCGCCCGCCGCGGGCCGGCGAGGAAGCCGGCCTCGACGAGGATCTCCATCGCCTCGGAGTCGACCACCGGCGCGCCGTCGAAGCGCTCGACGGCGAGGCGCTTCGCGCCCCCGGCTCGGACGTGCGTGACGAGCGCCTCGACGGCGACGCGGAGCCAGTCCGCCTCAGGCTCGCGGAGCGGGACGAGCGACCGACCGCCTCGCTCGACGTACAGCGCCGCGCGGCCGTCGAGCAGGACGACCCACGCTCCCGCCACCCTGGCCGCTCTCGCCCCCGCACGGCGGGGCCAGGGGAGCGCAGCCCCGTACGGCTGCGCGGGATCAGCGGCAGCGAGGACGAGCGCCTTGGGAAGCTCGCCCTCGACGTCGTGCGACGACCGGAGTTCCCGCAGCCGCTCCACAGCGCCCGGGAGCGCGAACTGCGCCCCGCCCAGCCCCTCGACGAAGTACCCGCGCCGGCAGGTGCCGAGGGTCTCGAGCGTCCGAAGCTCGCCGTACACCGCTCCGTAGCCGCCTCGCACGCCCTCGCCGCGGACCCCGTCCCGCGTGACGATTCCCTGCCGCTCGAGCATGAGCTCCGCAAGCGCACGGCGGTCGGGCTCACCGGCGAAGAGTGGGGCGGCGAGAGCCCAGCGACCCTGCGTCGGAGAGGGGGCGGCGATGCGCGCCCGAGCGAACCGCCGCGCGCGCCGGTCTGCGGCCGGAACCTCGTAGCGCCGGGGCGCGCGAAGCGGTGCCCACGAGTCGTTCGTCACCTCTCCGGCCCAGACGAGGTCCCAGAGCGCCGTCAAGGCGGACTGCCCGTCGAGCCCGCTCGCAGCGAGGAGCTCGGGCCAGAACAGCGCCCCCGAGGCGGCGAGCGCGGCGCGGATCTCGACGTGCGCCTCTCCCTCGGGAGCCGGCTCACCAGACGCCTGACCGAGCTCCGCAGCATGCTCGCGGAAGTAGAGGGCGACGCGATCGAGCCCCGCTCCCGTCCACACGACCTCGCCCGACGCGCAGAGGACGTCGAGCTCGGACGGGCGATAGCCCTGCACCCGCCGGGGAAGGACGTCGCTCTCCCAGAGCGAGACGGGAAGCGCCAGCGCCTGGAGCGGGACGAGCGCCTCGCGGAGCGTCTGCCGGCGCCCGATCCCGTGCCACGCGGGCAGGAACCGGCCGAGCGCAGCCTGCTCCGCGGGCTCGACCTCGCGCCGGAGCACCGCGAGGGTCGCACGCCGGATGCGGCGGAGAACGTCAGGGTCGCACCACTCGCGCTCGGTGCCGCCGGGCCGGAGTTCCCCGCGAACGAGACGCTCTCCGCGCTCCAGCTCCTCGAGCTCGCCCTCGACTCGGCTGGGATCGAGCCCGAGGCGAGCGGCGAGCTCGGTCGTCGTGAACGGGCCGCTCGTGCGCGCATGCCGGGCAACGACGACAAGGAGGGCGTCCTCGACCGGCTCGAGGAACGCCGCAGGCATGCCTCCCGGCGGGACGACGCCGAACGCGTCCCGCAGCAGGCCCGCATCTTCCGCCGCGGCGAGCGCCTCGTCGCCGGCCAGGCGCACCCGGAACGCACGGCGCTCGCGGACGAGCGTCTCCGCGAACCCCACGTCGGCCTCGCCTGAGGGCAGCGGGCCTGCCCGCCGGAGGAGGTCGTGGAGCTCGTCCGCGTTCCTCGGCACCGGACGCAGCGACTGCTCCACCTGCTCGATCGCTCCTGGGTCGAGCAGGTCGCGCAGCTCCTCGATGCCCATGAGCTCACGGAGGAGGTCGCGGTCGAGCGACAGCGCCTGCGCCCGCCGCTCCGCGGGCGGCGTGTCGTCCTCGTACATGTATGTGGCGACGTAGTCGAAGAGGAGCGAGGACGCAAAGGGAGACGCGGACGCCGTTTCCACCTCGACGAGGTCGAGCTCGCGCGTCTGCACCGAGCGGAGGAGCTTCCGGAGCGCAGGAAGGTCAAAGACGTCCTGCAGGCACTCGCGGTAGGTCTCGAGCACGATCGGGAACTGCGGGTAGCGCCGCGCGACCTGGAGCAAGCTCTGGGCCTTCAGACGCTGCTGCCAGAGCGGCGTCCGCTGACCCGGCCGGCGGCGCGGGATCAGGAGCGCGCGGGCGGCGTTCTCGCGGAAGCGCGCGCCGAAGAGCGCCGAGCCGGCGAGCTCCGAGATGACGAGGTCGTCGATCTCGTCGGGGTCGGGCAGGAGGTCGGAGACCGGCGGCGGCACGTCGGCGTCGGGGAAGTGGAGCGCGATCCCGTCGTCCGACCACAGCGACTGTGCGTCGACGCCGAGCGCGTCGCGGAGCCGGGCGGCGAGCGCGAGCGCCCACGGGGCGTGGACGCGCCCGCCGAACGGCGTGAGGATGCAGACGCGCCAGTCGCCGATCTCGTCGCGGAAGCGCTCGACGACGATCGCGCGGTCCGACGGCACGACGCCGGTCGCGGACTCCTGCTCGCGCAGGAACGTGACGAGGTTCGTCGCCGCGCGGCCGTCGAGGTGGTACTCGCCACGGAGCGCTGCGGCCGCGTCCTCGTCGTCCAGACCGACGAGCGAACGACTGGCGCGGCCGATCCGCTCGCCGAGCTCTGCGGGCCTCCCCACGCCCTCGCCCTTCCAGAACGGCGCGACTGCGGGGACTCCGGGAGCCGGGGAGACGAGCACGCGGTCGCGCGTGATCTCCTCGACCCGCCACGTCGAGGCTCCGAGGAGGAAAGTCTGGCCTGCGCGCGTCTCGTAGACCATCTCCTCGTCGAGCTCACCGACCCGCCCGCCGCCGTCGACGAGGTGGACGCCGAAGAGACCGCGGTCCGGAATGGTCCCCGCGTTGGTGACTGCGAGCCGGCGTGCGCCCGTGCGTCCGCGGACGACCCCTGCGGTGCGATCCCAGACGATCCGCGGGCGCAGCTCTGCGAACTCGTCCGAGGGGTAGCGGCCGGCGAGCATGTCGAGGACGTTCTCGAGCGTCGCGCGCGTCAACTCGGCGAACGGGTAGGCACGGCGCGCAAGCTGGTGCAGCTCGTCGACCGAGACCTCCTCGTCGGCGCAGATCGCGACGATCTGCTGAGCGAGGACGTCGAGCGGATTGCGCGGGATCCGTGTCTCCTCGATCGCGCCCTCGCGCATGGCGCGCGCGACGACCGCGGACTCGAGCAGGTCGCCCCGGAACTTGGGGAAGATGCGCCCCTTCGAGACCGAGGCGAGGTCGTGCCCCGCACGTCCGATCCGCTGGAGCCCGCGGGCGACCGACTTCGGGCTCTCGACCTGGATCACGAGATCGACGGCGCCCATGTCGATCCCGAGCTCGAGCGAGGACGTGGCGACGAGGCAGGGGATGCGGCCCGCCTTGAGCAGCTCCTCGACCTCGACTCGCTGCTCGCGCGCGAGCGACCCGTGGTGCGCCCGCGCGATCTCGTCCTGGGCCAGCTCGTTCAGCCGCAGCGCGAGCCGCTCGGCCAGCCGCCGGTTGTTGACGAACACGATGGTCGAGCGGTGCTGGCGGACGAGCTCGACGATCGCGGGGTAGATCGACGGCCAGATCGAGTTGGAGGTCGGGCCGTGCCCCGACGTGACATAGCCGCCGTCGACGACCGGCTCGACGCTCGGCGGGATGCTCGCGCCGAGCTCGCGCATGTCCTCGAGCGGAACGACGACCTCGAGGTCGAGCTCCTTGCTCGAGCCCGCGTCGACGAGCTCGATCTCACGGCCGGTCCCCGCGACGAAGCGGCCGATCTCGGCGAGCGGGCGCTGCGTCGCGGACAGGCCGATCCGCTGGAACGGCCGCTCGACAAGATTCTCGAGCCGTTCCAGGCTGACCGCGAGGTGCGCGCCGCGCTTCGTCCCGGCGACCGCGTGCACCTCGTCCAGGATCACCGTCTCGATCGAGCGCAGCGTCTCGCGCGCCTGCGAGGTGAGCAGCAGGAAGAGCGACTCGGGGGTCGTGATGAGGACGTCGGGCGGCGTCTTCAGCATCCGGCGCCGCTCGTCGGCGGGCGTGTCGCCCGTGCGCACGGCGACCGAGAGCTGCGACTCGAGCCCCGCTAGCGGCCCGCGCAGGTTTCGCTCGATGTCGTAGTTCAGCGCCTTGAGCGGGGAGACGTAGAGCAGGCGCAGCCCCTCGCCCGGTGACGCGTTCAGGCGGTCGATGCCGATGAGGAACGCGGCGAGCGTCTTGCCCGAGCCGGTCGGCGCCTGGACGAGCACGTGCCCCCCGGTCGCGACCGGCGGCCAGCCGAGCTCCTGCGCGGGAGTCGGCCCGGCGAACGCACGCTCGAACCACTCTCTCGTCCGCGGCGAGAAGACATCGAGCGCATCCATCGAGTGAGCCTAGCGACCGTCGTATGCTCCGCCCGCATGCGCTACGACGTCGTGGTCGTGGGCGGAGGGACCGCGGGCTGCGTCCTGGCGTCCCGCCTCAGCGAGAACCCCGATCGCTCGGTCTGCCTGCTCGAGGCCGGCCCGGACTACGGGCCGCTCGCCGACGGGAGGTGGCCCGCCGAGATCGTCAGCGGCGTCCGCATGCCCTGGACGCACGACTGGGGACCGGGTGGCGAGGACGACAACTCGCTCGGCGCCCGCATCCTCGGCGGCTGCTCGGCGCACAACGCCTGCATGGTCGTCCGTGGATCTCCCGCCGACTACGACGAGTGGGGAGGGGAGTGGGCCTACGATCGGTTCGCGCCCTTCCTCGACCGCGCCCGGGCGCAGCTCCGGACGAGACGACAGATCACGGACGACCCGGGAGCGTTCTACGAGGCGGTCGTCGAGGCCGCGACCGCCGCCGGCTACCCGACCTTGGACGACGCGGACGACCCCTCGGAGCCTGTCGGCGTCACGCCGTGCCCAGTGAACATGGTCGAACGGACGCGCTGGAACGCAGCGTTTGCGTACCTCGACCCGGCACGTGACCGGAAGAACCTCTCCGTCGTCGACCGGACGCTCGTCGACCGCGTCATCCTCGACGGCGTACGCGCGGTCGGCGTGCTGACGAGCGACGGCACGCGGTACGACGCCGAGATCGTCGTCCTCGCCGCGGGCGCGTACTTCTCGCCCGCGATCCTCTGTCGCAGCGGGATCGGCCCCGAAGGCGAGCTCGCGCGCTACGGGATTCCCGTCGCCGCTGCACTCCCAGTCGGGGAGCGCCTCCTCGACCACTGCGGATCCAGTGTGAGATGGGAGCCCTCGCCCGAGCTGGAACGCCAGTTGGAGGAGTACGAGCGAGACCACGACATCTACGAGTTCCAGCTCGTGCTCAAGGGGGCGAGCTCCCGGTGCGCGCCCGGCACCTGGGACCTCCACGTCCTGCCCTACGCGGTTCGCGATCCGGAGTCCGAGGGATGGGACGTGGGAGGGATCTTCTTCCACATGAAACCGCTGTCGGCCGGGCGCGTCCGGTTGCGGTCGACCGACCCGGCAGACCTCCCGATCGTCGAACGGGGGTTCCTGACCCATGACGAGGATGTCGAGACGCTCCTCGAGGCGCTCGACCTGGTCCGGTCGCTCGCGGCCACCGACCCGCTGGCGAAGCTCCTCGGCGCCGAGCGACGTCCCGGCGCCGCAGATCTGGAGCAGTACCTGCGGGAGACGACCTCCGGGTACTACCACCCCGCGGGCACGTGCCCGCTCGGCTCGGTCGTCGACACGCATGCCCGCGTCTTCGGGATCGACGGGCTCTACGTCGCTGACGCGTCTTTCATGCCGACGATTCCCCGCGCGAACACGAACCTCACCACAGCGGCGATCGCCGAGCGGATCGCGGCCGACTTCGCCTGACGCCTCCGCGCTCGAGCGCTCGGCTCGTCGTGAGAGTGGTCGGGGACTACACTCGGACGATGCCCGAGGCGCTCTACTTCACGGACTCGGACGAGGCGAACGCGCTCATCGCACGCGAGCCGCTCGCGCTCCTGATCGGGTTCGCGCTCGACCAGCAGATCCCGGTCCAGGTGGCCTTCTCCGGCCCGCTGAAGCTGAGGGAGCGGATCGGGACGCTCGACGCCGGCCGAATCGCTGCCATGGACCCGGCCGAGCTCGAGGCCGCGTTCCGCGAGAAGCCTGCGATCCACCGCTTCCCCGGGTCGATGGCCCGGCGCGTCCAGGAGCTCTGCTCGGTCGTCGCGGACGAGTACGGAGGTGACGCAGAGCGGGTCTGGAGCGAGGCGACGGACACGGCCGACCTTCGCCGCCGCATCGGCTCGCTGCCGGGTTTCGGGAAGATGAAGGTCACCGCGCTCGGCTCCGTGCTCTCCCTTCGCTTCGGAGTCGAGACGGCCGCCGAGCTCGTCCCGGAATACCCGTGCCTTGGCGGGGTCGACTCGTCCGAGGCGCTCGCCGAGTACCAGGCGCAGAAGCGGGCGCACAAGGCGGCGGTGCGCGCGCAGTCTCCAACGTCGTAGCGGATTCAGTCTGGGCTCGCGCGTTGCGGGCACCGGCAAGGCGCTTCGCGGTACGGGCGCCATGGGATGTTAGGCGGGCACCGGCGCTCCGAGGATCCGTCCTAGGTTCTCGGGCGCGAAGAACTCGTCTGGACGGACAGTTCCGGCGACGACGCCAAAGAAGCGGTTCGTGTCCTCGTTGTTCGTCCGCAGCGCGTCGAAGAGCGTCTGCTGCTCCACCGTCGGCGGCGCGAGTGACGCGAACTCGTACGTGAGCTCGTAGAGGCCGCGTGTCTCCTCGTTCCGCGTCCGCTCGTAGTCGGCGAGAGCTTCGTCGGGCGGCCGCGTTCCGGTGAAGCCGGCATGGAGCGCGTCGGCGAGGAGCTCGGCGTCGCGAAAGGCGTCGGTGATGCCTTGCGCGGTGATGGGATCCTTGTGGTACCCGGCGTCGCCGACGAGCGCCCACCCGGGACCGTGCGGCTTGCGGTAGTAGAAGGGGAGGTCGCCGATTCCGTAGAAGCGGTCGGCGCGCTCTCCGGTCGCGAGTCGTTCGGCGAGCGGCGGTGCGAGCGCCAGCGCGTTGTGGAAGCTGCGCTCGACGTCGGTACGCACGGCCCGGAACTCGTTCTTCGGCCAGAAGACGATGACGATGTTCAGCCCGTCGTTCGTCCTTGCGCCGCCCATGACCATTCGACCCTCGCGTGGATACAGCTCCACGTCCCCGCCCTCGACGCCGGCCCAGTACGTGTAGTAGGCGCACGCGGTGCCCGGACGCGTGTCGTACTCAGGCGCCTGCACCGACCGGGCGACGAAGGAGTTGCGGCCGTCGGCACCGATGACGACGCGTGCTCGCTCGACCGTGGTGCCGTTCCGTATCCCGACGACCGCACCGTCCTCGAAGACGAGCTCGTCGACGGTGAAGCCGGTGCGTACTTCGGCACCCGCCGCCGCTGCTGCCTCGACCAGGAGTGAATCGAGCACGGTCCGTCGCGGCGCATACCCCTCCGCCACCCCGTCGCTCGGCGGCGGCGCGCCGGTGAGCGCGAACGGTCCGACGTCGAAGACGAGGCTGCGCGACGGTGGACAGCCCGTGGTGATCAGGCGATCGAGCAGTCCCCAGCGGCGCAGGCGCGCAACGCCCGGCTGGTGGATGTAGTGGGTCGAGAGGGTGTCGCTCGGGAAGCTGGCACGGTCGACGAGCAGGACCCGGTGGCTCTTGCGGGCGAGGAGCATCGCGGTCGGCGCACCGGCGACGCGTGCTCCGACGATGATGGCGTCGTACATGTCCGTCCTCCTCCGTTAAACTATGGAACGTAGTAAAGTAAGCTACGAATCACAGCTTTGTCAAGCCGCGAAGACCTCACCTCGTTCTCGTACGAAGTGCTCGCCCTCGTCGGCAGCGGCGGCGCAGGCGCGCACGACCTTCTGCGAATGGCGAAACAGGGTCGCTTCCTCGCCTGGGCCGGCGAGAGCCAGTACTACGTCGAGCCGAAGCGGCTGGCGAAGCTCGGCTACCTCGAGGCCCGGAAGGAGCCCGGCAAGACGCGCGAGCGCACCGTCTACACGCTGACCGAGAAAGGTCTCGATGCGCTACGCGAGTGGGTGCGAACGCCTCTCCGATTTACTCCGTTCAAGAGCGAGGCGCTCATCCGCACTCTGGCGACGGATCTTGTCGGGGAAGACGCGGTGCGCGAGGGCTTCGCCACCCTGCGCGAGGACCTCGAAGACATGCGCGTGCGGGTGGAGGAGACAGCGGAGCGCGCCAAAGGACTCCCGCATCGCGAGAAGTACCTCAACCTCGGCCTCGAGTTCATCCAGGGCCTGATCGGTCTGTACGAGGAACTCGTCGAGAAGGTCGAGCAGGACTTCGCCAGGTATTGACGCAGATCGCCCAGCCCAAGCAGCCCGCACAAACGCCAGCTGATCCGCGCCGCTCGAACTCCGAGGTGTCCTCCGGGGAGGACGAG
>DASSQE010000110.1:0-5633 GCA_035702645.1 Gaiellaceae bacterium | reverse complement strand
CTTCTGCCGGCGCGACAGGATCTGCATGACGCGCTCGATCTCGGTCTGGCGCCCGACGACCGGGTCGAGCTTGCCCTCCTGCGCCGCCTTCGTCAGGTTGCGGCCGAACTGGTCGAGGAGCTTCGAGCTCTTCGTCTTCTCACCTGCGGGAACGCCGGATCCCGACTGCCGCCGGCCGGGGCCGGAGAGCATGCGGATGATCTCGTTGCGGATCTTCTCCGCGTCCGCGTCGAAGTCGAGGAGGATCCGTGCAGCGACGCCTTCGTTCTCGCGCCCGAGGCCGAGCAGGATGTGCTCGGTGCCGATGTAGTTGTGGCCGAGGGAGAGCGCTTCGCGCAGCGCCAGCTCGAGGACCTTCTTGGCGCGCGGCGTGAACGGGATCTGGCCGGTCGTGACCTCGTCACCCTGGCCGACGATGCGCGCGACCTGGGCCCGCACCTCCTCGACGGTGATGTCGAGCGACTCGAGAACTCGGGCGGCGAGGCCCTCCTCCTCGCGCAGCAATCCCAGCAGGATGTGCTCCGTGCCGATGTAGTTGTGCTTCAAGGCCCTCGCCTCGTCCTGGGCGAGAACCACGACCTGCCGTGCCCGTTCCGTGAATCGCTCGAACAACTCCTTCGACCCCCCTTTCCCTTGTGCGTCTCCGGAGATCGACGGGTGCCGCTCCGGGCCGAAGGTGCTTTCTGATCGTAGCCGACGAGTCTTCCGACGGGTTTCGAACGAGTTGAGCCGAGTTTAGGCGCTGGTTCGCCCGAAACGGGCGCTACCCTTCTCGACCGGTGAACGGCGAATGAAGATCCTCGTCACCGGCTCGTCGGGCCAGATCGGGACGAACCTCGCCCTCCGGCTCCAGCGGGACGGCCACGAGGTGTTCGGCGTCGACAAGCGCCAGAACACCTGGACGGACGAGTTCCGCTACCTCCTGCAGGACCTCGCCGGGCACTACTCCGCGTTCCCGCACGGGATCAACGGGGTCGAGTACCCGAAGGTCGATCTCGTCGTGCACCTGGCCGCGCACGCCAAGGTGCATCAGCTCGTGCGGCATCCGCAGCGCGCGCTCGAGAACGCGGTCATGACGTTCAACGTCCTGGAGTTCGTCCGCCAGCAGCAGATCCCGATCGTCTTCTCCTCGAGCCGCGAGGTGTACGGGGACGTTCACCGCTTCGAGGAATACGGGGAGGGAGTCGCCGACTTCGCGTTTACCGAGAGCACGTACTCCGCGTCGAAGATCGCGGGCGAGGCGTTCGTCTACTCGTATGCGCGGTGCTACGGGCTCCGCTACCTCGTGTTCCGCTTCTCGAACGTCTACGGGCGCTACGACAACGACCTCCACCGGATGGTGCGGGTGATCCCTCTCTTCATCCATTCGATGCTCCGCGACGAGCCGATCGCGATCTACGGCGGAGTCGACAAGACCCTCGACTTCACGTACGTCGACGACTGCATCGACGGCATCGTCGAAGGCATCGAGGGGCTCGCCGGGGGCCGCGTCGTGAACCAGACCATCAACCTCGCGTACGGGCAGGGCAACACGCTCGTGCGCTGCGCCGACCTGATCGCGGCGGAGCTCGACGTCAAGCCGCACGTGTCGATCGCGCCTTCGCTCCTCGGCGAGGTCACCCACTACGTCGCCGATCTGTCGAAGGCGCGCGAGCTCCTCGGCTACGCGCCGAAGGTGCCGCTCGACGAGGGCATCGCGCGCTCGGTCGCCTGGTTCCTGGAGCATCGGGCCGCCCACCCGGAGGAGGACGTGTCGGTCCTGGCCGACCACGAGGGCGCGCTCGGCAGCGGAGCGAGCGTCTGGAAGTCCGCGGCGGCGTCCTGACGGCAGACCCGAGGCGACGCTCCGAACCCGGTTACGATCGCCCCGATGGGCGACTCGGAACCAGCCGTGGAGCGCGAGCGGCTCGGCTGGGCGGAGTTCGGCCACGCCGCGCGCGAGCTCGCACGCCAGGTATCCGACGACGGCTACCGACCCGACCTGATCCTCTCCGTCGCCCGCGGCGGCCTCCTCGTCGGCGCAGCGCTCGGGTACGCGCTCGAGGTGAAGAACACGTGGACGATGAACGTCGAGTTCTACACCGGCATCGACGAGCGGCTCGACGTCCCGATGATCCTCCCGCCCGTGCCGGAGCTCGTCGACCTCGAGTCGGCGCGGATGCTCATCGCGGACGACGTCGCCGACACCGGGGAGACACTCAGGCTCGTCGAGGAGTTCTGCGCGGGGAAGGTCGCCGAGGTTCGCTGTGCGGTCCTGTACGAGAAGCCGCACTCGACGGTGCACTGCGACTACGTCTGGAAGCGCACCGACCTCTGGATCGACTTCCCCTGGAGCGCCGAGGCGCCCGTCGTGACTCCGGAGCCGGCACGCGCTCGTACGTAGGGGCCGGGCGGGCCGGCTCGCTCCGCAAGGGGGCGCGTGCCGATCTCAGTGAGAACGGAGCGCGGGAAAGAGGATCACGTCGCGGATCGTCTCGCGGCCGGAGAGGAGCATTACGAGGCGGTCGATCCCGAGGCCCAGCCCGCCCGTCGGCGGCATCCCGTAGGAGAGCGCGTCCACGTAGTCCGGGTCTCCGCGCTCCCCTTCGACGTGCTCGGACTGCCCCTCGAATCGAGCCTGCTGCTCGCCGGCGTCGTTGATCTCGGTGAACGCGTTGCCGAGCTCCATCCCACCGGCGAAGTACTCGAAGCGCTCGGTGATGGTGTCGTCGTCGTCCGTGAGCCGAGCAAACGGCGAGAGCTCGACGGGATAGTCGTGGACGATCGTCGGGTCGACCAGGCTCGGCTCGACGAAGTGGCTGAACGCGTGGTCGACGAGCTGGGTCCAGTCCTTGTCGGCCGCCGTGTCGACGCCCCGCTCCTCGAGCCACGCCCGGAGCTCGTGCGGATCGCGCGTCCAGAGCTCCACCTCCTCGAGCGAGTCGACGAAGCGGACGCGCCGCCACGGGGCGGCGAGGTCGAGCTCGCGGGCCTTGAACCCGACACGCGTCGTTCCGAGCACCTCGCGTGCGACGTGCTCCACGAGCTCCTCGATCCTCGTCATCGTGTCGCGGTAGTCCGCGTAGGCCTCGTACCACTCGAGCATCGTGAACTCCGGCTGGTGCTTGTAGGAGACGCTCTCGTTGCGGAAGTCCTTTCCGATCTCGTACACGCGCTCGAGACCGCCCACGATCAGGCGCTTGAGGTAGAGCTCGGTCGCGATGCGCAGATAGAGGTCGGAGCCGAGCTCGTTCGAGCGTGTGACGAACGGGTGCGCAAAGGCTCCGCCGTAGCGCGGCTGCAGGATCGGCGTCTCGACCTCGACGAAGCCGTGACCGTCGAGATAGCTCCGGATCGCGCTGACCACGCGGCTGCGGAGGAGGAAGAGCTCGCGCGCATCCTCGTTCACGAGCAGGTCGAGGTAGCGCTTGCGGTAGCGCGTCTCGGTCTCCGTGACGCCGTGGAAGGTGTCGGGGAGCGGGCTGCGGTTCCTCGAGAGCACGGTCAGCTCGTCGACGGCGAGCGAGGGCTCGCCGCGGCGGGAGGAGGCGGGCGACCCGACGACGCCTACAACGTCGCCGAGGCCGAGATCGACCTCGCCGACTCGGCTCTCGTCGCAGAGGAGCTGGAGGCGCCCCGAGCGGTCGACGAGATCGAGGAAGGTCAGCTTGCCGTGGCCGCGTCGCGCCATGACGCGGCCCGCGAGACGGCGCTTCTCCGCCGACTCGGAGCCGGGCTCGAGGCTTTCGGCCTCGGCGCGAACGGCCGCGACATCGTCGCGATCGGGGAATCGCTTCGGGGCCGCCATGGCCGACGAGTCTACGGCTCCGCTGTCGAGGAGGTTCCCTCGCGCAGAGCCCAGAGCTGGAGGATGGGCCGCCTGCTAGGCGGCCTTGATCTCCATGATCTTGAACTTCACCTTCGAGCCGCGCGGCGTGATCACCTCAACCGTCTCGCCCTTCTTGCGACCGATGATCGCCTTCCCGACCGGCGACTCGTTCGAGAGCTTCCGCTCGGCCGGGTTCGCCTCGGCCGAGCCGACGATGAAGTACTCGACCGTCTGCTTCGCGGTGACGTCCCGGAGACGGACGACGGAGCCGATCGAGACGATGCTCGTGTCGACCCGCTTCGGATCGATCACCCGCGCGTCGCCGAGACGCTCCTCGAGCTGGGAGATGCGGTGCTCGAGCATCATCTGCTCGTTCTTCGCGTCGTCGTACTCCGCGTTCTCGGCGATCTCGCCGAACTCACGAGCCGCGGCGATGCGCTCCGCGATCTCGCGTCGCTTCTCCGTCTTCAGCCGCTCCAGCTCGCTCTTGAGCTGCTTGTAGCCCTCGGGAGTGAGGATCACGTCCTTCACGAATACGCCTCCAGAAACGGAATGGCGGGGCCCCCCGGCCCCGTCCAACGGCCGGGAATAGTAGCCGCGGCGACCGAGGAGCGTCAACAGCCGTCTACGATTTCGGGCGGCCGTGATCGACCTTCGCACACCCTGGCGCATCGGCCCGGTCGAGGTGCCCACGCGACTCGTCCTCGCGCCGATGGCGGGCGTCAGCGTGCAGGCCTTCCGGCGCCAGGGAAGGCGCTACGGCGCAGGTCTCGTCTGCTCGGAGATGGTCAGCTGTGCGGGGATCGAGCATCGCAACGAGCGGACGTTGGGCTACCTCCGCGTCGCGAGCGACGAGCATCCGCTGGCGATCCAGCTCTTCGGTTCGGATCCCGGCGCGATGGCCGACTCCGCTCGCATGGTCGAAGCGGTCGGCGCCGACATCGTCGACCTCAACTTCGGCTGCCCCGTGCGGAAGGTGACGAAGACGGGCGCCGGCGCCCACCTCCTCGAGGAGCCGGACACGGCGTGCCGCATCGTCGAAGCCGTGGCCGACGCCGTCGACGTCCCGGTGACGGTGAAGCTCCGGCGCGGCGTCGAGAACGACTCGCGTGCGTGCCTCGAGCTCGGCCCGCGGCTCGCCGAGGCGGGTGCGGCCTCGCTCACGCTCCACCCACGGTCGGCGCAGCAGATGTACACCGGAACCGCCGACCACGCTCTCACCGCCGAGCTCGTGACGCTCGTCGACGTCCCCGTGGTGGCGTCGGGCGACGTGACGACGAGAGAACGAGCACACGAGGTTCTCGGACAGACGGGCGCCGAGGCGGTCATGGTCGGCCGCGGGGCGCAGGGGAATCCGTGGGCTCTCCGCGAGATCGTCGACGGCGAGGTCGGCGAGCCGAGCCGTGAGGAGGTCGTCGCGGAGCTCGTTCTCTTCGTGCGCGAGACCGTCCGCGAGCTCGGAGACCGGCGGGCTTCGAGCTTTCTCAAGAAGTTCTACGGGTGGTATCTCGGCCAGGGGCGCTTCCCGAAGCCGTTCAAGCAGGAGCTCGTGCAGCTCGATTCGGTGGAGGACGTCGAGCGTCGGCTGCTGGCGGCGGCGCCCGGCGCGCTCGCGCTGCTGGACGAGCTCGAGGCGGAGATCTCTCCCGGCGACGACCTGACGCTCGAGCTTCCCGTCTCGATTTACGGCGGCGGTTAGGGCCGAGCCGGCGTCAACCGCGTAGGGCACGGAGGGCGTTGAGGATGACGCCGACGTCGATCGCCTCCTGCAGCAACGCGCCCGCGACGGGCACAAGGAGCCCGACGGCGGCGAACCCCATCGCGA
>DASSQE010000109.1:0-33497 GCA_035702645.1 Gaiellaceae bacterium | reverse complement strand
AACCAATCCTAACGAACAGCGGCCGCTGGTCAATACCAAACGAGACTCGCGGGAGCGGAGCCAGTCTCTCGGCGTCAGACCGCCGCAGGCTCGGGCCGCTCGAGCGAGCGCGCGTCGAGGAGCGAGACGCCGGTCTCGGCGTCGAAGAAGTGGAACCGCGACGGATCGACGGCGAGGCGAAGCCGGCTCCCCACCCGGGCCGCCGTTCGCGGGTCGACGCGGGCCGTGACGAGAGCCGACTGCTCGGCAACGAGCGTGGCGTCGTCGTCGTCGGACGCCTCGAGCGACTCCGCGCCGATACGCCGCGCGTCGATGCGGAAGAAGACGTGTGCGTCGGACCCGAGCTCCTCCAGCACGGCGACCTCGACCACGATCGTGGGCAGCTCTCCCGCGCCGAAGGCCGCGTCCTCGAAGGTCTCCGGCCGGATCCCGAGGACGACTCGCGGCACGGTCGCGGTGGAGAGTGGTCGCCGGCGCGGGTCGAGCGCAACGCGATGCTCGCCGAAGACGACCTCGTCGTCGGCGATCCGAGCCTCGACGAGGTTCATGGCCGGCGAGCCGATGAACCCTGCCACGAACAGATCTCCCGGCTCCTCGTACAGGCGCTGAGGAGAGTCGATCTGCAGGATCCGCCCGTCCCGCATGACCGCGACGCGATGGCCGAGCGTCATCGCCTCGACCTGGTCGTGCGTGACGTAGACGGTCGTGACCCCGAGCTTCTGGTGGAGCTGAGCGAGCGATGCCCGCATCCCGACGCGGAGCTTCGCGTCCAGGTTCGAGAGCGGCTCGTCCATGAGGAACGCCTTCGGCTCGCGCACGATCGCGCGCCCCATCGCGACCCGCTGGCGCTGGCCGCCCGAGAGCTGGGCGGGGCGGCGATCGAGGAGATCGGTGAGACCGAGCAGCGCTGCGACGTCCGACACGCGGCGCGCGGTCTCCGCCTTCGGCGTCCGCCGGACCTTGAGCCCGTAGCCGAGGTTCTGGCGCACGCTCATGTGCGGGTAGAGCGCGTAGCTCTGGAAGACCATCGCGACGTCGCGATGGCGCGGGGCGAGATCGGTGACGTCCACCCCGCCGATCGAGATCTCGCCGCTCGTGACGTCCTCGAGCCCGGCGATGGTGCGGAGGAGCGTGGACTTCCCGCAGCCCGACGGACCGACGAGCGCCAGGAACTCGCCGTCGGCGATTCGCAGCGAGACGTCGTCGACCGCCGCGACCTCTCCGGAGAAGATCTTCGTCACGTTCTGGAGCTCGATCTCCGCCATGTCTCGATCCTCCTCGGGCTTCCCGCCGCGGAAGAGCATAGTCCGCCGCGGCTCGTAGGCAATACCGACGCGCCGCATCATACGACAAGTGGTATTGACCAGTGAGGCGGTTCGCGCATAGACTCGGAAGGGATGTCCCCACCCACCAGCGACGTCGGCGACTCGCCTCGGGTGGGAGCGACCAGCCTGGACGACCTGACGACCGAGGCCGGAAGCCGGGCGAACGCCGACTACGAGCTGCGCTCCACGATCGAGCTCGTCGAGTTGATGAACGCCCAGGACGCGATCGTCCCCGATGCCGTCAGAGGCGTGGCGAGAGAGATCGCGGCGGCGATCGACGCAGTGTCGTCACGGCTCGCGCGAGGCGGGCGGCTCGTCTACGCCGGCGCGGGGTCTTCGGGGAGGATCGCCGCCCTCGACGCCTCGGAGTGCGAGTCGACCTTCTCCACGCGTCCGGGCGAGGTCGTCGCGCTCGTCGCCGGGGGGGTCGACAGCCCTCCGCTCGTCCAGGAAGCCGCCGAGGACGACCGCGCCGCTGGCGAGCAGGCCGTCGAAGCGCTCGACGTTCGGCCCGAAGACACGGTCCTCGGCGTGAGCGCGAGCGGTCGAACGCCGTACGTCCTCGGTGCGCTCGCTGCGGCCGCGCGCGCGGGAGCGCTGACCGCGTGCGTCGTCTCGGTCGAGGGCTCCGAGCTCGGTCGCCTGGCCGAGCACGAGATCGCGGTTCTCGTCGGCCCCGAGTTCATCGCCGGCTCGACGCGGCTGAAGGCGGGAACCGCCCAGAAGCTGGTCCTCAACATGCTCTCCACCATCTCGATGATCCGCCTCGGCAAGACCTTCGGGAACCTGATGGTCGACGTCCAGGCGACGAACGAGAAGCTCCGGGCCCGCGTCGTTCGGATCGTCCGAACGGCGACCGGCGCGTCGGAGAAGGAAGCGGAGAGAGCCCTCCGCGCAGCGGACGGCGAGACGAAGGTCGCGATCGTGTCGTTGCTCGCAGACGTCGACGCCGCCGATGCGCGCTCGCTGCTCGAGGCCTCGGGACAGAACGTGCGGGAGGCGTCGTCGCGATGAAGCTCGGTGTCGGAGCGGCGCTCGTCGACGGGCGCCTGGTCCCCGGCGACGTCGTCGTCGAGGACGGACGCATTGCCGGCTTCGGCCTCTCGAGCGCCAACGGGCGCGGCATCGCCGTGCCGGGGTTCGTCGACCTCCAGGTGAACGGCTTCGCGGGTGTCGACTTTCTCTCGACCGACCGAGACGGATACCGCCGCGCGGGCGAAGCCATCCTCGAGACCGGCGTCACCGCGTACCTGCCCACGTTCGTCACGGCGCCCGAGCCCGACATCGTCGCCGCGCTCCAGGAGGTGCCGCACGGAACGAACGGGTACGGCCCCCGCATCCTGGGAGTCCACCTCGAAGGGCCGTTCCTCTCACCGGAGCGGCTCGGCATCCATCCGTCGAGCTCGCGCCGCGACCCCGACCAGGCGCTCCTCGACCGCCTCGTGACCGCCGGACCGGTTCGCCTCGTCACGCTCGCACCCGAGCTCGCCGGGAGCGACACGCTCGTCCGTCGGCTGCTCGAGCTCGAGATCGCGGTCTCGTGCGGACACAGCGATGCGACCGCGGAGGAGGCAAACCGAGCTTTCGACCTCGGCGTACGGTCGGTCACGCACCTGTTCAACGCCATGCGTCCCTTCCACCACCGCGATCCCGGCGTCGCCGGCGCAGCGCTGGCCCGGGACGACGTCGTCGTCCAGCTGATCATCGACGGCGTTCATCTCGCGCCCGAGACGATCGGCCTCGTCCGACGGGCGGCGGCGGGCCGGATCGCGCTCGTCACGGACGCGATGGCCGGCACCGCCATGGCGGACGGCACCTACCGGCTCGGCGGCGCCGACGTGGAGGTGCGGGACGGTGTCGCCCGCGGGCCGAACGGCGAGCTCGGCGGGAGCACGATCACCATGCTCGAGGCCGTGCGGCGCCTGCACCTCCTCGGTGCCACGCTCGAGGAGGCGATCGAGGCCGCGACCGAGGTTCCCGCGCGCGTCCTCAGGATCCCGACCGTCGGCCGGATCGCGGTCGGCCTTCCGGCGGACGTCGTCGTCCTGAGCGACGACCTCGAGGTCGAGCGCGTGCTCGTGGGCGGACGCGAACGTGTCGTCAGCTGAGCTTCCGGCGGAGCGCCGGCCCGCCGAGGCCTCGAGCCCCGGCGCGCGGTTCCTGGCCGAGATCCGGGAGCAGCCCGACGCGCTCCGACGGCTCCTCGGGCACGAGGCCGACTACCGCCGGGTCGCCGAGACGATTCGAGAGCATGGGGCGACGACGATCCGCATGGTCGGCCACGGGTCGTCCGACAACGCGGCGTCGTACGGCGTCTACGCGTTCGGGCTCCTCCCGCGCTGGACGGCCGTCCGCGACTCGATCTCCCTTCTCGTCTACTACGGAGCGGACCTCGACCTCTCGGGCTCGACGGCGCTCGCGCTGTCGCAGTCGGGGCGCACGCCCGACGTCGTCCGCTACCTCGAGAGCGCCCGTGAGCGGGGCGCCTACACGGTCGCGATCACGAACGACGCGGAGTCGGAGCTCGCTCGAGCGGCGGAGGCGGTGCTGCCGCTCTCCGCCGGCCCCGAGCTCGCTGTCGCGGCGACGAAGACGTACCTGAACCAGGTCGCCGCGCTCGGTCTGCTCGCCGCGCACGCTGCTGGAGCCGGCGAGGCATTTGCCGGCGACCTACGCCGCGTCGCGGAGCAGCTCGAGGCGCTCGTCCCGGCACTCGAGACGACCATCACGCGCGTCGCGGTCCCGTTCGCCTTCGCGGGCCGGATGTTCGTGATCGGCCGCGGCGCCGAGTTCGCGACCGCTCGCGAGATCGCCCTCAAGCTGCTCGAGACCTGCCGGATCGCTGCCGAGCCGCTCACCGCGACCGACCTCGCACACGGGCCGGTGGCCGCGCTGGACCCGCTCTTTCCCGTCTGGACGATCGCATCGGACGACGCGATGCTTCCCGCCGTCCTCGAGGGGGCCACCCGCGCGAAGCAGGCGGGCGCAACCCTGATCGCCAGCGGGAACGCGGCGGCTTCGGTCGGCGCGGCGGACTACGCGCTCAGCGTTCCTTCGGCGCCCTCCCCGCTCCTCGCACCGTTGCTCTCGGTCGTGCCGGGTCAGCTCTTCGCCTGGGCCCTCGCCCGCACGAAGGGGCTCGACCCCGACGAGCCGCGCGGCCTCTCCAAGGTCACGCTCGCCAGCTGACCGGGCCGGGCTACTGCGTGTAGCTGAGCGAGCTCGCCGGTTCGCGGGTCTGCGACGCGACCTTGTCCAGAATCGCCTCGAGCAGTCGTCCCGACGAGAGGACGTGCTCGCGCGCGAGGACACGCGCGCCCTGCGGGCTGCGCGCGGTGATCGCCTCGCGGATCGCACGGTGCTGGCGGTCGTTCTTGCGGTAGAGCTCGTCGAGGTCGGCGCCCGTCGCCCACACGGGCTTGACGAGGAAGGTCCGCCGCGCGGCCTTCGCCATGCGCTCGATGAGCGGGACGTCCGCCGCCGCGTAGATGACGTCGTGGAACGCGTGATTCGCGTGCAGCCACTCCCGCGCGAGCTGCAGGTCCTGCCTCCCGGCATGGCTCATCTCGACGAGCTCGCGCGTGGCGTCGCTGAAGGCGCGCTCGGCGTCCTCGAGAGCGGCCAGGTCGGCCGACGACATCTTCGGCGTCGCGATCTCCGTTGCCAGGCTCTCGAGCTCCGCGCGGACGAGGAACGCCTCCCGGAGCTCGTCGCGCGCGAGCATCCGAACACGCACGCCGCGATTCGGTTCGAAGGAGACGAGGCCGAGCGCCGCGAGGCGCCGCAGGGCCTCGCGGACCGGCGTCCTCGACACCTGGAACTGCTCGGAGAGATGCTCCTGGCGGAGGACGCTCCCCGGCGGGATCTCGCCGGTGACGATCGCCTCCTCGAGCGCGAGCGCGATGTCGTCGGCCTTCGTGCCCGCATCGGTCACGAGGATCGCTCCAGGAGGCGATCGTACGCGGGCAGCGTCAGGAACTCGGTGAATCCCTCTTCGAGCGAGACCTGCTCGAAGAGCGCGCGCGCGTCGGCGACGACCGGGTCGTCGGGCAGCTCGGCGACGACCTCGTCCGTGATCCGCAGGACGTCGTCGCGGTCGACCCGGCCGTGGCGTACCCACTGCCAGATCTGGGAGCGGGAGATCTCGGCGGTGGCGGCGTCCTCCATCAGGTTGTCGATCGCCGCGGCGCCGACACCGGAGAGCCAGGACGCGAGGTAGCGCACGCCGACGGAGACGTTCCCCCGGATGCCGTCCTCCGTGACCTCGCCGGGCGTGGCGGCGACGTCCAGGAGATCCGTCGCCTCGACCTCGACGTCGTCGCGCAACCGATCGAGCTGGTTGGGGCGGTCTCCGAGCACGGAGTCGAAGACCTCGGTCGCGACGGGCACGAGGTCCGGATGCGCGACCCACGTGCCGTCGAAGCCGTCGCCCGACTCGCGGAGCTTGTCGTCGCGCACGCGTGTGAGCGCGATCTCGTTGACCTCCGGGTCTCGTCGGCTCGGGATGAACGCCGCCATCCCGCCCATCGCGTGCGCGCCGCGGGCGTGGCACGTGCGGACGAGGAGCTCCGTGTACGCGCGCATGAACGGAACGGTCATCGTGACCGCCGCGCGATCCGGGAGCACGAAGTCGTCCCGGTCCCGGAACTTCTTGATCACCGAGAAGATGTAGTCCCAGCGGCCGGCGTTGAGGCCCGCCGAGTGGTCGCGCAGCTCGTACAGGATCTCGTCCATCTCGAACGCGGCGAGCACCGTCTCGACGAGGACGGTCGCCTTGATCGTCCCATGCTCGAGACCGAGGTGCTCCTGCGCGAGCACGAAGGCGTCGTTCCAGAGGCGCGCTTCGAGGTGGCTCTCGAGCTTCGGGAGGTAGAAGTACGGTCCCGTCCCCCGCTCGAGCAAGCGCTCCGCGTTCCGCTCGAGGAAGACGCCGAAGTCGAACAGGCTCGCGGAGACGGGCCCGCCGTCGATCTCGACGTGCCGCTCGTCGAGGTGCCAGCCGCGCGGACGCACGAGGAGCACCGCGACCTCGTCGCTCAGCTCGTAGCGCTTGTCTCCCGCCTCGAGCGAGATCGTCCGCTCGATCGCGTCCGTGAGGTTGAGCTGGCCGCCGACGACGTTCCCCCACGTCGGGGAGTTCGCATCCTCGAAGTCGGCCATGTAGGTCCGCGCCCCCGAGTTCAAGGCGTTGATCACCATCTTCCGATCGCCGGCGGGCCCGGTGATCTCGACGCGGCGGTCCTGGAGGTCGTCCGGCACCGGCGCCACGTGCCAGCCCCCCGCCCGCACCGTTGCCGTCGAGCCGAGGAGGTCCGGCAGCTCGCCCGCCGAGATCCTCTCCTGCCGCTCGGCGCGAGCACGGAGGAGGTCGCGCCGCCTCCCGGCGAGCTCACGTTCGAGCACGGCGACGAGAGTGAGCGCGGACGGCGTGAGGACGGCCGCTGCGTCCGGGCCGAGGACCTCGACGCCGGTCGCCGTGCCGGCGCTCACGCCGGCAGCGCCTGCTCGAACTGCGCCTCCTCGGTCGAGCCCTTGAGCGCGAGCGTCGAGCTCTCGCCGCCGCTGATCGCCTCGAGCACGGCGTCGAAGTAGCCGGCGCCCGCCTCACGCTGGTGTCGTGTGGCGCTATAGCCGTGCTCCTCGAGCGCGAACTCCCGCTCCTGCAGCTCGACGTAGGCGCTCATGCCGTTCGCCGCGTAGCCGTGGGCGAGATCGAACATCGAGGCGCAGACCGCGTGGAAGCCCGCGAGCGTCACGAACTGGAATCTGTACCCCATCTCCGCCAGCTCTCGCTGGAACGACGCGATCGTGCGGTCGTCGAGATGCCGCCTCCAGTTGAACGACGGGGAGCAGTTGTATGCGAGCAGCTTGCCCGGGTAGCGGGCGTGGATCGCCTCGGCAAACGCCGCTGCTTCTCCGAGATCGGGCGTGGACGTCTCGAACCAGAGGAGGTCGGCGTACGGTGCGTAGGCGAGGGAGCGAGCGATGGGCGCCGCGATCCCTGGCTCGACGCGGAAGAACCCCTCCGGCGTCCGCTCGCCGGTCAGGAACTCGCGGTCGCGCTCGTCGACGTCGCTCGTCAGGAGCGTCGCCGAGAGCGCGTCGGTGCGGGCCACGAGAATCGTCGGCACGCCGAGCACGTCCGCCGCCAGCCTCGCGGACACGAGCGTGCGGATGAACTGCGCAGTCGGGACGAGCACCTTGCCTCCCAGGTGGCCGCACTTCTTCTCCGACGAGAGCTGGTCTTCGAAATGCACTCCGGCGGCTCCGGCCTCGATCAGCGCTTTCATCAGCTCGAATGCGTTGAGAGGCCCGCCGAAGCCTGCCTCGGCGTCCGCGACGATGGGCGCGAGCCAGTAGGTGCCGTTCCTGCCCTCGGACGAGTCGATCTGGTCCGCGCGCAGGAGCGCGTTCGAGATCCGCGACACGAGAGCAGGCGCGCTGGACACCGGGTACAGGCTCTGGTCCGGATAGGTGTGCCCCGCGAGGTTTCCGTCCGCGGCCACCTGCCAGCCGGAGAGGTAGATCGCCTGGAGACCCGCCTTCACCATCTGCACCGCCTGGGCGCCCGTCAGCGCGCCGAGCGCGGCGACGTACGGCTCCCTGTGCAGCAGGTCCCAGAGACGCTCGGCGCCAAGGCGGGCGAGCGTGTGCTCGATATGGAAACGCCCTCGCAGGCGCTCGACGTCGGCCGCGGAGTATGGACGCTCGATGCCCTCCCAGCGGTCGTGTCCGGTCGTTCCGTTCGCCTTCATGACGCCTCCTCCCCCTTGAACAGGTCGCCGTCGCGGATCGCGATTTTCGGATCCTAAACGACACCCCGGATGTGTTCAAGAGGCCGTTTGTGGCCATGTATCCGCTTGTCTTGGATCCAAAACCATCGGAGGACGCGTGCTTCGGTCTATTCCAGATCCTCATGCCGCGAGGTCACGGGCGCGGAGAGACGAGGACACGACGTTGCTACGATCGCCAACGTGGTGCTCCTCGCCTTCTTGGCGGCGCTCGTCGTGGTGCTCGCTGCGCTCACGTTTGCGGTCGTTCGCGCGATCGGGCTCTGGCGGCAGACGAAGCGGACGGGCGGCACGATCGGCACCGAGCTCGCATCGTTCGAGGAGAAGGCCGCGCGCGCCGAGCGGCACATGTCCGAGTTCGAGAGCTCGAGCGAGGACCTCGAGCAGGCGCTGGAGCGGCTTCGAGTGTCCCGGGCGCGTCTCCGGGTTCTCGTCGCCAGCGTCGAGCGCGCGCAGGACCGCATCCGCTGGATCCGGGTCTTCGTCCCGAGATAACGCCCGTGCACCGCGTCGCCGCCGTCGACCTCGGGACGAACTCGACCAGGCTCCTCGTCGCCGACGTCGAGGGCGGTCGCCTCGACGACGTCGTCCGCCGCCTCACGATCACCGGCCTCGGCGAGGGCGTCGACGAACGCCGTCGCCTCCTGCCCGTGCCGATCGCGCGCGTGCGCAACTGCCTCTCCGATTACCGGCGCGAGATCGAGAGCACGGGCGCGACTCGCACGCTCGCCATCGCCACGAGCGCGGTCCGGGACGCCGAGAACGGTGAGGCCTTCCTGGGAGAGATCGAATGGAGCTACGGCTTCGCGACGCGGTTGTTGAGCGGCCCCGAGGAGGCGGCGCTCACGTATCGCGGCGTCGCCGCGGATCGCGACTCGCTCGACGGCGCGCTGGTCGTCGACATCGGCGGCGGCTCGACCGAGCTCGTCGTCGGCCGGAACGGCTCGCCCACGAGCTCGGCCAGCGTCGACGTCGGCTGCGTCCGGCTGACCGAGCGCTTCCTCCGGTCGGACCCGCCGACCTCGTCGGAGCTCGCGGCCGCCGGAGCCTACGTCCGCTCCCTCCTCCCTGCCCTCGAGCCCGCGCACGCAATCGGGGTCGCAGGCACCGTGACGACCCTTGCAACACTCGACCTCGGGCTCCGCGCACACGACCCCGCGCGGACGCACGGCCACGTGCTCCCGCGCGTCTCCGTCGACCGCGAGCTCGACCGGCTGGCCACGATGACGCTCGAGGAGCGCCTCCGCGTGCCCGGGCTCGAGCCCGGCCGCGCGCCGGTCATCGTGGCCGGGACCGTCGTGCTGCACGAGTTGATGGACGTGTACGGCCTCGAGACCGTCGAGGTCAGCGAGCACGACATCCTCGACGGCGCCGCGCTCGCCGCAGCGGAGCTCCCCGAGCCGGAGGAGGGCGAGGCGCCCCCCGGCGCCTACACCTGCTGCTGAGAGCCCGCGCGGACCGTCGAGCTCCCGCCCACGGGCGACTCCGGCCGGACGATCGACCCTACCAGTCCGGCGAACGCCGCGCACCAGGCGGCAAGGGCGATCCAGACCATGACCTTCGCGAAGATGTTGATGGGCGAATAGTCCGCGGCGAGGGACAACTTGTACGTCGCGACCGCGTACATACCAAGCGGGAAGACGAGGCTCCAGTACATCGGGTGGTAGCGGAGCCGGACCTTTCGCACCACGTGCCGCCACACGCCGAACACGACGAGCAGAGGGATCCACCACGTCGCCCAGGCCCACAGGACGAGGGTCGTCCCGTTCAAGAACGGTTTCATGTCGGTCAGGAAGGGAAGGTCGGGCTCGCTGAGGATGAGGGTGGACCCGGCGTTGGTCGCGATCGCAGCCGCCCCCATCACGACCCAGAAGAGCGGGTTCATCTCCACCGCGTCCACACTGAGGAAGAAGATCCGGTACGCGAAGAGCGTGACGAAGATCCCGTAGAACACGATCCCTATGCCCTAGAACGTGTACACGGCGATGAACGTGATCCGCTCGGCGGATCCGAACTCGGGGGCGAGCGGAGCACCGAGCAGGACGAGGGACTCCGTCCCGACGATGGCGATCAGCCAGCCGCCGTGTACCACGTCCACGCCGGTCTGGCTGTCGTCGAACGTGAGGACCGCGAAGCTGAAGTACCCGAGCGGCACCCAGACCGCGAGCGCGACCAGGAAGAGGGCTGTCGCGGCCCAGTCGTGACCGCGCACGTGGAGCTGCAGGCCGAGCACGTCGCTCGCAGCCACGAAGGTGAAGAACGAGAACACGAGGCGTGGATCGACGAGATCTCTCCAGAGGTCCCGCGGCCAGGTGAGTGCTCGCAGGATCGTCGCGCAGACAAGGGTCGGGTACGCGACCAGGTTGATCCCCAGGAGCACGTCCGAGAGCGTCTTGTGGCCGAGGAAGAAGAAGGCGTTGGAGACGATTCCGGTGGCCATGACGAGGGCGAAGTACCCGGGGTAGAGCGGCCGTACCGCGCGCTCGAGCCGACGGGCTCCAGCCCTGTGCGGAGACCGGAGAGCCGGGGGAGCGGAGGTCACGCCGCGAGGTCCCGGAGGACGCGGGCGAGGACGGCGGCGTTCGAGTGCTCGATATCGCGAGCGCCGAACACGATCGTCAGCCGCCCCGCCGCCGCTCGCGCGCGCAGGCGCTCGAGCGCGTCCGCGTGCGCCGCGAGCTCCTCCGTGTAGCGGCGCCGGAACTCCTCGAATTTCGCGGGCTCGTGCCCGTACCACTTGCGGAGCTCGGTGCTCGGCGCCAGCTCGCGTGCCCACTCGTCGATCCGGAGCTCATCGCGGGTGACGCCACGCGGCCAGATCCGGTCGATCAAGATGCGGTACCCGTCGTCCTCCGCGGGCGGCTCGTACGCTCGCCTGAGCCTGATGTCCAGAGCCGCCATGCGCGGTCGCGAGCTCACCGTACCAACCCGGCTGCCCCGACGGGTGGGTGGCTCACGCCGCCGGCGGCAGCTGCGGCTCGTTCTCGTCCGGGTCCGGCGGCTCCTCGTCCTCCGCGAGGCGGCGCTGGAGCACGCTGCGCGAGAGGACGCCGATCAGCCGCTCCTCGTCGTCGACCACCGGCACGCGCTCGGCATCCTGCTCCTCGAGGAAGCGAAACGCATCCTCGACCGGGACGTCAGGACCGATGGTGTAGTGCGGGGGCTCGGCGATGCCCCCGAGCCGCGTCTCGCGAGGATCCCGACCCGCGGCGACGACCTCGCGCACGAGCGTCTTCCGCGTGACGACGCCGACGAGCCTCTCTCCTTCGGTCACGTAGACGGCACGCACCTCGGCGCGCAGCAGCAGGTCGCCCGCCTCCTGTGCCGATGCATCGGCGGCCAGGCTCCGCGGCTCGACGACCATCGCCTCGCGGACCGTGCTCAAGCGGCCCTCACGGGAAGATCCCCCTCGCCTCGAGCGCGTCGGACACCTCGTGGATCCCGGCGACGAGGGCGGCCGTGCGCAGGGAGCTCTCACGCTCCGCCGCCACGTCCCACACGCGGTCGAACGCGTCGCTCAGCTTCTCCGCCAGCTTCGCGCGGATCTCGTCGCGCGTCCAGAAGAGCCGTCCGAGATCCTGCACCCATTCGAAGTAGGAGACGGTCACGCCACCCGCGTTCGTGAGGATGTCCGGGAGAACCGGGATCCCGCGCTCCTGCAGGATCGCGTCGGCGACGATCGACGTCGGGCCGTTGGCGCCCTCGGCGATCATCCGCGCGCGAAGCCGCGGCGCGTTGTCGGCCGTGACCTGGTCCTCGCGCGCGGCGAGGACGAGGACGTCGCACTCGAGCTCGAGCAGCTCGTCGTTCGAGATGAGCCGCCCGGCCTCCGAGCCCTCGAGCGACCCGTGCTCCACGACGTGTGCCTGCAAGGTCGGGACGTCGAGCCCGGCCGGATCGTGAAGGCCGCCGAACACGTCCGAGACAGCCACGACCGAGGCACCGCGTTCGTGGAGCTCGTGCGCCGCGATCCCGCCGACGTTCCCGAATCCCTGCACCACGCAGCGAAGCCCCTCGAGCGGCCACCCGAGCCGATCGCATGCCCGTGCGATCACCATCACGACGCCGGCGCCCGTCGCCTCGTGGCGGAAGACGGAGCCCCCGATCGCGATCGGCTTGCCGGTCACGATCTCGGGAACGGCGTAGCCGCGCTGCATCGAGTACGTGTCCATCATCCAGGCCATCGTCTGCTCGTTCGTGGCCATGTCCGGGGCGGGGATGTCCGCTTGTGGTCCGATGACCGGCAGGAGCTCCGAGGTAAAACGACGCGTGAGCCGCTCGATCTCGTGGCTCGAGAGCGCGCGCGGATCGCAGCGGACGCCGCCCTTCGCGCCGCCGTACGGGAGCCGCAGCAGCGCGCACTTCCACGTCATCCACATGGCCAGCGCGGCGCACTCGCCGAGCGTGACCTCCTCGTCGTAGCGGATCCCGCCCTTCGTCGGCCCGAGGATGCTCGAGTGCTGTACGCGGTAGCCGGGGAAGACGACGCGCCTGCCGTCGTCCATCCGGACGGGGATGCTGACGATGATCGACCGCTCCGGGTAGCGGAGCCGCTCCGCGACCTCCTCGTCGATGTCGGCGGCCTCGATCGCCTGGTCGAACTGGGCGACGGCCGTGCGGTAGAGCGGCGTGTCCCACTCGAGATGGGCTTCGCCAAGCGCTTCCGGCAGGCTCGCCACGGCCGGCGGAGTGTAGCGAGGGGTTGGCGAAGGCCAAGGAAACGTGCGCGTTTGTCTGTCGCTCACATCGCGACGGCGAAGCCGTCGCGCATCAGGGGTTCTCGCGATCGGAAACTGCGCTCGCGGTTTCCGATCTGCGGACCAACCTTCCGATGCCGGGGGCGGGACTCGAACCCGCACGCCCCCAGTGGGGACACCCGCTTTTAAGGCGGGCGCGTCTCACCCGTTCCGCCACCCCGGCGGACCGAGTGTACGACCTCGGGAGTGCTCTAGATACCGCCGGGCTGGAGCGCGCTCAGCGGCTCGCCCTCGGGGCCGCGGCCGCGGTACGCCTTGATGAACGCCTCGATCGCGCCCTCGTTCACCACGGTGCACTTGGCGAGATGACCCGTCCCGATCTCGGCGCTGCCGGGGTTGGGCGACGTCCACGCGCCGATCGCGATCTTGTTCCCGAGCTCGGGCAGCGGCGCGACGACGAGCCCCCGCGGATCCTTGTCGTAGATCGTGCGCAGGCGATCCGGGGTGTCCGCCGGCGTCTTCGAGCCGTAGAGCATGTAGACGCCGCCGTGCTCGAGGTTGTGCAGGACACGGGCGAGCTGCAACGGCTGCGCGTAGAAGCCGTACACGGCTGGCGTGAAGTAGTGCGGCCCGGACGTCGGCGGGAACGAGTTCCAGGACTTCGGCCGTGCGTTCGCGTTCGTGATGTGCTGGCGCGAGACGCCCGGGTACTCGTGGTACGTGCAGCCGGCTGCCTCGAGCTTGCTCTGCACGGACGACGAGCCGCCGCTGAAGCCGACGACGACCGCAGCCACGATCGCTGCGAGAAGCAGCGCCCCGCCGGCGCCGACGGCGATGAGGAGGCGGCGCCTCCGGTCGGTGTCGACCTTCTGGTCCCCGCGCTGGCGGGGAGCCTTCACCTGACGCGGGGCCTTGACGCGGGGCTTGTCTGCCATGCCGCGGCGAGGGTAGCAACACGCCCTGTTGCGCCCGGATTGCGTAAGCGGCGCCGTCCGCAGGCCGGACTACCGTTCGTCGACCCGATGGTCATCGTCGCACTCCTCATCGGTCTCGCGGCCGGCGCGCTCGGCGTCTTCGCCGTCGTCGCGCGGCCTGCGCTCCTCGAGCGGCGCCGCCGCACGGAGCAGGTGATCGAGCTCGAGCGCAGGCTCGCGGAGACGTCCGCGCGGCTCGAGGTGGCCGAGGCGGCAGCCGACGAGCGCATGGTCGGGGCGTTCAAGGACATGTCGGCCCAGGCGCTCCGGGAAAACTCGGCGACGTTCGCCGAACAGACCATGGGCCGGCTCGACCAGTACGTGAAGCCGCTCAAGGAGTCGCTCGAGAAGGTCGAGACGAACGTGCAGACGCTCGAGGAGCGCCGACAGCGTGCGTACGGCGAGATCCACAAGGAGCTCGACCTGCTTCGCCAGTCGAGCGAAGGGCTGCGTGCCCAGGCGGGCAACCTCGTAACGGCGCTCCGCGCGCCGCACGTGCGGGGCCGTTGGGGAGAGGTACAGCTCCGCCGCGTCATCGAGCTCGCCGGGATGGTCGAGCACTGCGACTTCGAGGAGCAGCAGACGACGACGGACGCCGACGGCAACGTCCTGCGCCCCGACGTCGTCGTCCACCTGCCCGGGAAGAAGCACGTCGTCATCGACTCGAAGGTCCCGCTCGTCGCCTACCTCGACGCGTTCCGCGACGACATCACGGACGAGGCACGGCGAGCGTTCCTCGCCGATCACGCCCGGCACGTGCGCGAGCACATCCAGAAGTTGAGCCAGAAGGCGTACTGGCGGCAGCTCCCTGGAACGCCGGAGCTCGTGGTCATGTTCCTTCCAGACGAGACGTTCATGCGTGCCGCTCTCGAACAGGACTCGTCCCTCGAGGAGCTCGCGTGGTCGAACAACGTGGTTCCCGCATCACCGACGAACCTGATCGGGCTTCTGCGCGCCATGCATTACGGGTGGAACCAGGAGACGATCGCCGAGAGCGCCCGAGAGGTCAGCGAGCTCGGCCGTGAGCTGTACAAGCGTCTCGCGACCATGGGAGCGCACTTCTCCAAGCTCGGGCGGTCGCTCGAAGGCTCGGTGGACGCGTTCAACAAGACCGTCGGATCGCTCGAACGCCAGGTGCTCCCGCAGGCGCGGCGCTTCGAGAAGCACGGGATCACCGGAATCGAGCTTCCCGAGCTCCATCCCGTCGAACGGCAGACCCGCGCGCTCACGGCGGCGGAATTCGTCGACCCGGACGAGCCGGCCGTCGAGTTCGTCGCGACGGGCGCCGACGCAGCCTGAGCGTGGAAAGCGCTGCATCCGGGAACACTCGAGGCGGTGCGGCCGTTGAACCAAGTGTCGCCCTGGACGGCTGGGGCATGATCTCTCCGGAGGACCGAACGTGAACGACGTGCGCGACGTGATCATCATCGGCGGCGGTCCCGCGGGCTTCACGGCCGCGCTGTACACGGCCCGCGCGAACCTCCATCCCCTCGTCGTCGAGGGGTTCAACTGGGGCGGCCAGCTCATGATCACGAGCGACGTCGAGAACTACCCGGGGTACGCGGACGGCGTCCTCGGGCCGGCGATGATGTCCGACTTCCGCCGCCAGGCCGAGCGCTTCGGCGCGGACTTCCTGACCGACGACGTCACCCGCGTCGATTTCTCCGAGCGGCCGTTCCGGGTCTACGTCGGCGACGACGAGTACCGCGCGAAGGCGGTGATCGTCGCCACGGGCGCGAGCGCCCGTCAGATCGGCATTTCCTCCGAGCAGACGCTCCAGGGACGCGGGGTCTCGTACTGCGCGACCTGCGACGGCGCCTTCTTCCGCGACAAGGTCGTGGTCGTCGTCGGCGGCGGCGACTCGGCGATGGAGGAGGCGACGTTCCTCACGCGCTTCGCGAGCAAGGTCTACGTCGTCCACCGCCGCGACGAGTTCCGCGCGTCCCCGATCATGGTCGACCGGGCCCGGGAGAACGAGAAGATCGAATTCGTCCTGAACGCCGTCGTCGACGAGGTGCTCGGAGCGGACGACGGACGAGTGACCGGCGTCCGGCTCCGTGACACCGTCTCCGGCGAGACGAGCGAGCTCGGGATCGACGGGCTCTTCGTCGCCATCGGCCACGACCCGAACACAGCGCTCTTCCTCGACTGGCTCGACCACGACGAGCAGGGCTACCTGGCGCCCGAGCCGGGCTCGACCCGCACGAACATCCCGGGCGTCTTCGCCGCCGGGGACGTCCAGGACCACGTCTACCGGCAGGCGGTCACGGCTGCGGGCTCGGGGACGATGGCCGCGCTCGACGCCCAGCGGTTCCTCGACGAGGAGAGTCACCGCACCTCGGCCGACGGCCGCGGACAGGTCGAGTCGCTGGCCTCCGCCTCGCGCGGCTAAGCACCTTCGGCGGGCATCGCCCGCTTCTCCGGCCGAGCCGGTCGTTACGCTCGCGACACGGTGAGTGGGCGCTGGATCGACCTCCTCGACCCGACACGCGAGGAGCTGGTCGGGGCGCTTCCCAGCGGCGTCGACCCGGACGTCGTCGAGGTCCTCGCGACCCGCACAGGGGGCATTCGCGAGCCCCGCCCCTTTCTCGAGGGCCATGGGAGCTACGTGGTGGGGGCGTTCTTCGACGCGCTCCCGAACGGTGCGGACGGACGTATCTCGTACCGGGAGGTGGCGGTCGTCGCGACTCCCGATCTGCTCGTCACGGTTCGGAAGTCGTCTCCCGAATGCGGTCCGTGGCACGCGGAGCCGCTCGAGGGCCCTGCATCCGAAGGCGCGAGCGTGGGAGAGCTTCTGTTCCGCGTGGTCGACGACGTCGCGGAGTCCTTCCTCGACGTCGTGGACTCAGCCGACACCGGCATCGACACCCTCGAGGATCACATCGAGGACTGGCCGAGCAACCAGGTCAGACGCGAGCTAGGCGCCCTCCGCCACGACCTCCTGCACGCACGACGGACCGTCGGAGCGACCCGCGCCGCGGTCCGCAAGATCGTGGACAAACGGCTGGACATCGGCACGGAGAAGCTCTTCCCCGAGCCGGTCGAGCGCATGTTCGCGGACACGTACGAGACCCTCTTCCGGGCCGGCGAGGATCTCGACGTCGCGCGCGACCTGCTCTCGAGCTCGCGCGACTACCACCAGTCCGTGATCGCCGAGCGCCAGAACGACATCGTCAAGACACTGACCGTGATCGCGTCGCTCGTCCTCGTCCCGTCCCTGATCGTCGGCTTCTACGGCCAGAACTTCGAGGGAGAGTTCAGCAGGCCGTTCTGGACCTTCGGCGTCTCGCTCGGCCTCATTCTCGGTTCGACGGTCCTCCAGCTCGCGATCTTCCGCTGGCGTCGCTGGATCTAGCCTTCGCAACTAGCCCGGGGCCTCCAGCGGGCGCTCCGCGGCTCCAGGTTCCACCTCCTCGGCACCATCGTGTGGCGGCTCGATCGTCACGTTCGGAAGGAGCCGATCGAGCCAGCCGGGGATGTACCAGGTGCGCTCGCCCAGGAGCGTCATGAAGGCGGGAATGAGCGTCATCTTCACGACCAGCGCATCGGTGAGGATCGCGACCGCGAGCAACAGGCCGAACTCCTTCGAGATTCTGTCCGGCGTGAGGATGAAGGCCGAGAAGACCGTCGCCATGATGATCGCGGCAGCGACGATGACACGGCCGATCGCTGCGATCCCGTGCTCGACCGCCTCCTTCGTCGGCAGACCGTGGACGTGCTCCTCGCGGATTCGGCTGGTGAGGAAGACCATGTAGTCCATGGACAAGCCGAACAGGATCGCGAACGCGATCGGTGGCACGAAAGTCTCTATCGGCCCCGTCTTGTCGAGCCCGGTCAGGCCCATCCCGTAGCCCTCCTGGATCACGAGCGTGAGGACGCCGAACCCGATGAACGCCGAGAGGATCGTCGTGATCGCCGCCGTCAGCGACACCACGATCGAGCGGAACGCCATGGCGAGCACGATGAACGTGACGCCGATGATGTAGAGCAGGAAGAGCGGAAGCCGCTGCATGATCCGGTCGGCGATGTCGATGAACGCCGCGTTGAGGCCGGACACGTAAACGGCGGCCTCGCTCCCCTTGGTCACGGACGGCACCACGTCGTTGCGGAGCCGGTTCACGAGCTTTGCGGTCTGCTCGTCCTGCGGCGCCGAGGTCGGCGTGACGAACACGATCGCCACGTTCTTCTTCTTGTTGAACTGTGGCTTCACGACCGAGTCGACACCCTGGAGACCGCGCACCGCGTCGTAGAGGCGCTGCGGGGCGCCCTTGTCGCCGTTGACGGCGACGACCATCGGGATCGGCTCGTTGAATCCGGGGCCGAAGCCCTCGGCGAGCAGGTCGTACGCACGACGAGCCGTCTGGTTCGTGGGCTGGGTCCCCTGGTCGGACGCACCGAGGCGCACGAGCGCCGAGGAGAAGGCGAGCACGAGCCCGATCGCGAGCAGGATCCAGAAGACCGGCTTCGCACGGCGAGTCACGAAGCGACCCCAGCGAGCGATCAACGTCCTCTCGCGACCCGTCTCGGAGTCGTCGATCGGCTTGAGGAACGGCACCTTGAGCCGGTCGACCTTGTGGCCGAGCTTCGCGAGCACCGCGATCAAGAGCGAGTTTGCGATGAGCACCGTCGTCAGGACGCCGAGGGCCGCCCCGATGCCCAGCTTCGTGACGAAGTCGAGGCCGAAGAAGGCAAGGCCCGTGACCGAGATGGCAACGGTGAGCCCTGCGAAGAGCACGGCTCGCCCCGCCGACGATCCGGCTTCGGCCGCAGCGTCGCGCGGCGAGAGCCCTTCGTGGAGCAGCTGTCTGAACCGGGTGACGATGAAGAGCGAGTAGTCGATCCCGACGCCGATCCCGATCATCGACACGAGGATCGGCGTGATCGTGTTGATGTCCGTCAGCCCGGCGAGGATGAAGAGCAGGACGAACGCCGTTCCGACGGCCACGATCGCGAGCGCGATCGGGATCGCGGTGGCCACCAGCGTGCGGAACACGATCAGGAGCACGATGAACGCCGCCATGAAGCCGAGCAGCTCCTGGATCCCCTGCTGAATGGGCGGAGCCTCCGCCTCGCCGTTGAACTCGGCCGTCACGCCCGCCGGCTCCACCGTCTGGCGCACCGCATCCTCGACCGCGACGACCTGGGATCGGTCGGCGGTCTCGATCGTCTGCGAGAACTGCGCCTCCGCGTAGGCGATTCGCCCGCTCTTGGAGAACGTCCGCTTCGCGAAGGGGTTCCCGACACTTTCGATGCCCGCCTTGCCGTCCTTCGGCTTGTAGTCGGCCCTGAGCTTCGCGACGGCGGCCTCGATCGCCTGTTTGCGTTGCGGCGTGTCGAGACGCTGTCCTTCCGGAGCCGCGAAGACCAGGTTCAGGACGGAGCCCTGCTCGGAGGTGAACTGCGACTCGATCAGATCGGTCGCCTTCTGCGTGTCCGAGCCCGGGATCTTGAACTGGTCCTTGAGGCCGCCTCCGATCGTGGCGACCAGGACGATCAGCCCGACGATGATCGCCAGCCACGAGAGAAAGACCCTTCGCGGGCGCGATGCGCAGGCGCGGTACCAGCTCGCGAGCGCACCCGTCGAGCGCCGCTCGTGGGCGGCGGCGCGGTCGACGGCAGGAGGCGGCGGGCCCACAGCCGCGGTTCCGTTCGCGTCGATCTCCAGCTCTCTGACGTCGTCGGTCATCGTGAAACCCCCTCGCGGTTCTCCGGATCTCGGTACTTCGACTCGCCCGTGCGGCGCAACTCATCGATCCAACGGCCTGAACCGAGTCGACGCCGAAGAAGGGAGGAGATTACCGGTTGCGCGTCGCGCCACGCGGGACGGGAGCCGCTGGGAGCCGTGACGACGGGCACAGGTCTTCGAGAACGCACTCCGCGCAGAGCGGTCTGCGTGCGTCGCAGATCCGGCGGCCGTGCCAGATCAAGAGGTGCGGGAAGCGCGCCCAGTCTGCGCGCGGGACGACCCTCTGCAGATCGCGCTCGATCCTCACGGGGTCGTCGTTCCGCGTCAGCCCGAGGCGCTGCGAGAGACGCCGGACGTGCGTGTCGACGACGATCCCCTGCGCGTGGCCGAGCTCGGCGGCGACGACGTTTGCGGTCTTGCGTGCGACGCCGGGCAGGGTGACGAGATCGTCGAGCCTCTTCGGGACCTCCCCGTCGTAGGCCTCGAGCAGCCTCTGCATCGTCCCGCGGATCGCCTTCGCCTTCTGCCGGAAGAAGCCGGTCGCATAGATGTCGCGCTCGAGCTCCTCCTGCGGAACGGCGAGGTAGTCCTCGGGCCTCCGGTACTTTCGGAACAGCGCCTCCGTGACCCGGTTCACGTTCGTGTCCGTCGTCTGGGCTGAGAGCATCACGGACACGAGGAGCTCGACGTCCGAGCGGAAGCGGAGCGCGATCTCCGCGTCGGCGTGCTCTGCCGCGAGACGCTCGACGATCGGGCCGATCCGCTCGCGCCGGCGGCCGAGGCCGCGACGGCGAGCCTCGCGGACGTAGCTACGCGCCACGCAGCGACTCGAAGTACGCGGCCGTCGCGTCCGCCGTCGGCGGATCCACGAGCTCCGAGAGGAGCTGCTCCGAGACGGGGGCGCCGAGCCGCTCGATCGCCGCAGCCGCCGCGCCGACGTCGTACTCGCTCCGGCGGAAGTCGACCTGCGGCGCGAGCACCGCCCAGTACGCGCCCGGCCGGCCCTCGTACGGCATCCCGACGCTTCCCGGGTTGACGACGCGCAGCCCGCTCGAGAGGACGCGGTCGTACTGCATGTGGGTATGGCCGCAGACGAGGACGTCGGCGGCGACGCCGGAAAAGAGCTCGAGGAGGTCTCCGTCCGGCGTGAGGCTCGTGTAGATCGGCTCGTCCGATTCGGGGGTCGAGTGGCAGAACAGCACGTGTCCGATGCCGTCGACGTCGAGCTCGAGTGTCGTTGGCCATACTGACGCGGCTTCCAGGCGTGCGTTTCCGAGGCGCTCGGCACACCAGATGCCCAGGGGCCCGTAACGGTCGCTGCGATCGACGACCTCGCGATCGGCGTTTCCATGGACGACCTTCGCCCCGCGCGCCTCGAGGAGGTCGAACACTTCGACGGGCCACGGTCCCGAGATCGCGTCGCCGACCACGACGATCGCGTCGACGTCCTCGCGGTCGACGTCCACGAGCACGGCCTCGAGCGCAGGGAGATTCCCGTGGATGTCCGAGAGCGCGGCGACCCGCACGGCGCGAGGCTACATCGCGAGCGGCAAAGCAGGCCCGGCGCAGACGAGGTCGAGCGCGGGGCAGCCGGCGCACGCGAACTCGCTCGGGGTCGGCCGAAACGAGCCCGAGCGGATCGCGGCGATCGCAGCCGAGAGCTCCGACTCCAGCGTCTCGACGTCCTCGCGGCCGAAGCTCAGGCTCACGACGTCGTCCGGCCGCTCGAGAAACTGGTAGACGACCTCGACACTCTCGGCGCCGTCGCGCAGGCATGCGAGCGCGTAGACCACGCGCTGGAGCCGGTACTCGGCAGCGACGACGTCTGCGGGATCGAGCCCTTCGAGCGCGTTCGACTTGTAGTCGACGACGAGCGCGTCCGCACCGGTGCGCCAGAGCACGTCGAGACGTCCGTGGAGCAGGACCCCGTCGTGCTCGAAGGCGAATGGCCGCTCGGGTCGGGCGCCCTCGAGGCTCGCCAGGCGCTGCGCGAGCCCGGAGGCGCAGTAGGCGTCGACGAGCCCCGCGATGCGCCCGAGCTCCGTCTGGTTCACGGTCGGATACCAGGTTCGGACGGTCGCGTCGAGGTCGGTCCGGGCGGGTGGCACCGGAGCGCCGAGCGGGACCGTTTCGAGCAAGCGGTGCACGGCGTCGCCGATCTCCGTCGCGGCGAGGCCTGGGCGGTCGTCGCTCTCGTCGCCCCCGAACCACGGCTCCTCCGTGCCACTCGGCGAGAGCCCGAGCACGCGCTCCGCGAAGTAGCGATAGGAACAGCGCTCGAAGAGCGCGAGCGCCGAGTACGAGAGGCGTCGCACGTCGTGGACTGGCGGGCTCGGGATGCTCGCGAGGCCCGGCAGCTCGAGCGCGACGGGTGCAGCTCCAGCCGGAAGGTCGCGGAAGAGGCTCAACTGGGCTCCCCCGGCGTCCTCCGTGTCAGCGCTCGCGGGCTCCTGCGCGCTCGAAGCCGGAGCCGAGGGAGCTCGGTCGACGCGAAGCAGGAACCTCGCGTCGCCCCGCTCGAGCTCGATGGGATCCTCCCCTGCGGACGCCACGGCCTCGTGCGCGTCGAGGCGATCGAGCACCCAGCCGATCGGCGTCTCGCGGTCGGCTGCGCGCTCGGGATCGATCGCCCCCGACACGACGAGACGATCGATCGCGCGCGTCATCGCGACGTAGTACAGGCGGAGACGCTCCGCCCGCTCCTGGTCGCGCTCGGCGGAGCGAATCTCCTCGAAGTCGAACACCGGCCGCCGATCGCCGCGGGTTGGATGCACCATGCGGAAGCCGAAGCGGCCGTCCGAGAGCGCGACGATCTCGTCCGCACCGCGAACACCACCCTCGCGACCGGCGTCCGCGACGATCACGACCTTGAACTCGAGACCCTTCGCGGCGTGGATCGTGAGCAGGCGCACTGCGTCGGATCCCTCCTCCTCGGCGAGCGCTTCGAGCTCCTTCGCGCCGAGCGCCCCCTGGTCGCGCACGAACCGTACGAACCCGGCGAGGTCCGCCCCTCGCACCGCCTCGTACTCCCGCGCCAGCCGGCCGAGCTTGCGCAGGTTGGCGAACCGGCGGGATCCGTCCCAGCATGCGAGCACGGCGAGGTCGTAGTCGTGCTCGGCGACGATCCGCTCGCAGAGCTGCTCCAGCCGAAGGCGTGCAGCTGCGCGCGCGAGCCGCTCGTAGCGCTGCAGGAAGGCGCGCAGGAGGCGCTCGTCGTCCGAGCTGATCCCCTCGGGCATGCCGCGCTCGAGCCCCGTGAAGAGCGGGCGTCGGAGCGCCCCGCGGCGTAGGAGCACGAGCGCGTCGTTCGAGACGCCGACGAAGGGCGACGCGAGGACGGATGCGAGCGCGACGTCGTCGTAGCGGTTCTGGAGAAGCCGCAGGTACGCGAGCAGGTCCGTGACCTGCTGCTGACCGAAGTAGCCGCGCCCGGTCGCCCGGTAGGTCGCGAGCCCGTTCCGGCGGAGGGCTTCCTCGTACCGCTCCGCGTCCGTCCCCGCGGCGAAGAGGACGACGATCTCCCCCGGTAGCGCCGCTCCCGACTCGACGAGCTCGGACACACGGGTCGCGATCGCGCGCGCCTCCCCCTGCCGCCAGTGCTCGCCCGAGTCCCGGTAGGCCGACTTGTCCGTGACCAAGAGCTCGACCGGATGTCCGAACACCGGATCGGGGAACTCCGCTGATGCCGTCAGCGACTGGTACTCGTCGCCGAACTCGCCGCCGAAGAGCTCGTTGACAGCCGCGAGGACCTGCGGTCGTGACCGGTAGTTGCTCTCGAGCGACAGCAGGTTCGTCGCCTCCGCGCGGCGCTCGCGGAAGACGTCGACGTCCGCGTGCCGGAACCCGTAGATCGACTGGAACTCGTCCCCGACGGTGAAGACCTCGGTTGCATCCGGGTGGGAGACGAGGTCGACGAGCTCGCACTGCAGCCGGTTCGTGTCCTGGAACTCGTCGACCATGACGAGCCGGAAGCGGAGCCGGATCGCGTCACGCACGCCCTCGTCGTCGCGGAGGAGATCGCGCGCGGCGAGCTGGAGGTCCTCGAAGTCGACCACCGACTCGCGCCGCTTTGCGCGGGAGTACTCGTCCGCGAAGCGCTCGAGCAGCTCCTGGAGGAGGTCGCGGTCGTGCGCGGCGAGCTCCTCCAGCGCGGCGCGCTCCAGCGCCTTGCGTGCGAGCTCGTACGACTCGGCCCGCGCACCGCGGCACTTGAGCGCGGCGAGGTCGACGACGCGCTCGGGCGGTGCCCCGTCCGTCACGATCCTCGTGGCCTCGGTCGCCGTCTCCACCTGGGTCGGCGTCGCGGCCACGTCCGAGGCGAGCGCCTGCGCCTCTGCGCGAAACGACGCAATTGCGTGCGTCACACTCGGCCGCTCCCCGAGCTCGAGCACCAAGTCGCGCCCGGCGGACCGGAGCGTCTCGTAGACACCGGTCAGCATCCTTCGCAGCCCGCCGGCGCGGTAGGTGGCGAGCAAGCGGATGCGCTCGGGATCGCCGTCGGCGCAGAACCGCTCGAGCGCGCGCTCGAAGGCTTCGCCGCGGAGGACGGCCGCTCCGGACTCCTCGAGCTCGCGGAAACGCGGGTCGAGCCCCACTCCGAAGGGGTGCGACTTCAGCAGGCGGTTGCAGAATCCGTGGATCGTCGAGATCCAGGCGCCGTCGAGCTCGCGCGCGAGATCGCGGCGCCCGCGATCGACGAGCGCCGCGCGGATGCGCGTGCGGAGCTCGCCCGCCGCCTTCCGGGTGTACGTGATCACGAGAATCGAGTCGACGTCGAGACCGCGGTCGCAGACGGCGCGCACGTAGCGCTCGACGAGCACGGAGGTCTTCCCCGTGCCCGCGCCCGCGGAGACGAACACGTCGCCCGCCGCCTCGACCGCGGCGAGCTGCTCCTCGTTCAGCGGTGCCGAGCTCGTCTCGGCCACTGCGCTCATGCCCGCTTCACCCGGCACACCGGCCAGAGGTCGCACCACGACGGACACGCACCGTCCCACCGCGGATCGTGCTGGACGTCCCCGGCCCGGATGCGCTGAGCGTTCGCACCGGCCCGCGCGCGCGCAGACTCGACCTGCGCCCAGAACTCGTCCTCGCCGAGGTAGTCGTCGCGGGAGAAGCCGGGGAGATCGTCTTTCGCCGACTCGCGCAGCATCCCGCGTGTGACGCGCTTGCCGGAGAGCGCACGGTAGACCCCACCCAGCGGCTCCACCCCAACCAGGTCGCCGAGTGCGAGGACGTAGAGCGGGATCTGGAGCCGCAGCTCGCGGTCGATGTCCCGCGCAGAGTGCGCCCCGGCCCCCGACTTGTAGTCCTGGACGATCCCGCGGGCGCTGAAGGGGTCGATGTCGATCCGGTCGATCTTCCCGGAGAGCCACAGCCCGTCGGCGAGCGGGAGCCCGCGCTGAAGCTCGGGCGCGGCCCGCTCCGAACCGAAAGCGACCTCGAAGCGGCGCGGAACGAACGCGACCCCTGACGCCGCCTCGTCGCCGACGAAGCCCTCGAGATCCGTGAGCAACGTCTGCCGAAGCTCCGCCGCCTGCAGATCGGTGAGGTCGAGCCGCACCCCCGACTCCAGCGACTCGTCGAGACAGCGCCGTACGAGCTCGAGCGCGGCGCCGAGGTTCTCGCGCGTCACGCGGTCGGCTCCGAGCTCCTTCGGGAGGACGGAGTAGAACCGGCTGAGCGTGGCGTGGACGACCTGCCCGCGGAGCAGCGCGTCCGGTTCCGCGTCGATCTTCTTCGGATCGATGACGCGGTCGACGAGCCAGGCGGACGAGCAGTCGGCGAAGCGCTCGAGCTCGGTCGCGGCGAACACCGTTCTTGCCGAGAGCCAGTCGAGCACCGCCGGAGCCCTCAGCTCAGTCGGCCGATCGAATGCCGACCGTGCACGCACGAGCCGGCGAGACCAGCCGTTCGCCGCGGCTAGCGCGCGCGCTTCCTCGGACTCGCCGACGGACAGACGCGCGACGGCGCGGAGTCGCTCGCGGTCGCTCGGTGCCGACTCGAGCGGCCAGGTCGAGCTCGAGAGCGAACGCCGGCGCGTCGCACGCGCGACGTCGTCCGGGTCGAAGAGCACGCGAACGTCGTCCCAGAACGGGCTCGGCTCCCGGGGAGCTCCATCGTCGGTTGCAGCCTCACGGACGAGCACCAGCCGCACCGTGGCACGCGTGCACGCCGTGTAGAAGAGGTACCGGCTGTAGTCGACAGGGCTGGGACGCTCGAGCCGGCCGCCCAGCTCCCGCCGGGTGTCGTCGTCGAGGAATGGAGACGGCCGCTCTCGTCGCGGAAGGCTTCCTTCCTCGAGCCCGAGGAGAAACACGACGTCGAAGAGACGGGTGCGTGCGCGACCGTAGTCGAGCACGGCGACCCGCCCGCTCTCGCCGGGGGCGATCGGGCGGACCGAGCTCTGCTCGAGGGCGACGACCACGTCTTCTGCAGCGACCGGCCGCCCGTCGAGGGCGGCGAATTCCTCCAACTCGCCGAGCACCCGCTCTGCCGCACGAAAGGCGCGGGCATCCCCCCTGGCATCGTCGTTCGTCGGCGGCGACTCGAGCCCCCATGCATGCCGCACCGCCGAGCGCAGGACCGCTCTCGCTCCGGCGACCGGATCGGGCGCGGCACGCAACTCGACGAGCGCGGGCACCGGTGCGCCGCGAAGGCGCTCGGTCTCCTCCTCGACCCGCTCGGGATCGGCGATCGCCCGACCGCGCAGACGGCCCTCGGCGAAGTCGACCGCACGTCGCTCGATCCCGGAGAACGGCGAGCGCAGATAGCCGTAGAGCTCCGATCGCCCGCCGCCGAGCCAGGCGAACCGCAGCAGCGAGAGCAGCGCGCCACCGAGCGCGGTCTCGCCGAGCCGCGCGGGCGCTTCCACGACGTACGGGACCCCGAAGGCGCCGAAGGTCGCGGCGAGAACCGCACGCCATCTCTCGACTGAGTCGCAGACGATGCCGACCTGCTCGGCAGGCGTCCCGGAGCGGACGAGCTGGAGGACATCTGCGGCGAGGAGCTCGGCCGTGCCACGTGCCCCCGCGCCCTCGAGGAACCGAAGCGATCCGTCGAGCGGCGAGGAAGGCACGGAGTCGTCCGCGAAGAGCGAGCGCTCGAGATGCTCGAGTGGGCTCGGTGGGGTGGCGCCCGGTCGCCGCGGGAGCTCCTCGACCGCGCCGTCCGCCAGCCTCGCGAGATCCGTGACCGTGCGCTCCAGAGCCGCGAACGCCACCCGCCCCGGCTCGTACGGGATCGAGACCGTGACGTCGGCACGTCCTGCGAGCGCCTCGAGGAGCGCCCACTCGGCGCCCGTCAGATCCTCGAACCCGTACGCGAACACGGGCTCCCCGTGCCAGGCGTCCAGGTCCTCCGAGAGCCGCTCGACGGCTCGCCGGCGAACCCGATCCCGGTCCCACATCCCGAGCCGGTCGAGCTCCGTGCGATACGACGCTACGAGCCGACCGAGGTCACCGCCGAGCTCGTCCGCGTCGAGGAGCGCCGCGTCGACCTCGCCCACGGCTGCGCCGAGCGCGTCAGCGAACCCGCGTGATCCTGCCGAGCGCGAGAGCCCGTCGAGGGGAGTCAGCGCGATTGCACGCCGCACGGCGAGGGCGCGCTGCGCCTCGCTCGCGACCGGTCGCGCATCCGGACGTGCGAACGCAAGCTGCTCGAAAAGGTCGTCGAACGTGCCGATGCGACCGGCCAGCAACGCCGGCCGCCGCCGCAGGAGGTCGAGCTCGACCCGCTCGATGTCCGAGCGGTTCGGGACGACGAGCCAGGGGTCCCGCTCGAGCGCGTCGAGATAGCGCTCGAGAAGTAGCGCGACCTTTCCGGCATGCGCCGGCCCGACCACCAGGGAGAGGCCCATTCGTCCATCGTAGTCCCGGGTTCACGCGGTCTTTCGTACGCGGAAACGAGCGGCCCGCAAAGAGCGCCAAACGGCGTGAATCGACCGAATGGGTCGGCTCACCTGTTCGTGTGGCGACACGACGAGCGCAAGGGCCCTCGGCACGAGGGTCGTACAAGAGTCGTCCCTCGCATGTCGTGGCAGAACGCTAGGCGGCTGCCGACTTCGGGCGACGCCCGCGCCGAGCGACCGCGCTCCCGGGCATGCCCGCGGCGCAGTCGTCGCACAGATCGGCCTGCTTCGATCCGCGCCGCGCATCCGTGTAGTTGAGGCGCATGACGGCGCCCCTCGACTCGGCGACTTCCTTCCCACAGTTGTCGCACACGAGGATGGTCTTTCGGGCCACGATATTCTCCTTCTGTTCGGTCGCTGGCGGCCAAAGGATAGAGGAAAAGCTCTCGGAAATGCCACTCGAAACTCAGGACGGGAATCTAGACGCTATACGGCTCCAGTAGGATCAACGCGTGACCACGATCGTCGTGCTCGAAGGGGACCAGACGGGCCAGGAGCTGCTCGAGGAGTCGCTGCGGGTCCTCTCGGGGGACGTCACCGGAATCGACGTCGAGTTTCCCCGCTTCGATCTCTCGCTCGAGAGTCGCCGTGGGTCCGGGAACGCGATCGTCCACGACGCAGCGGCGGCGATCCGCGAGCACGGCTTCGGGCTCAAGGCCGCGACAATCACCCCGGAAGGTCGCGCGGACGTCGGGTCCCCGAACCGCATCCTGCGCGAGGAGATCGGCGGCAAGGTGATCGTCCGGACCGGACGGCGGATCCCGGGGGTCGTCCCGCTCGGCGGAGTGCACTCCCCGATCTCGGTCGTGCGCATGGCCGTCGGAGACGCGTACGGCGCGACCGAATGGCGCGAGGGCGACGGCGAGGACGAGGTCGCCTTCCGCACGGAGCGGATCGAGCGGCGCATCTGCCACGCGGTCGCGGAGTTCTCGTTCCGTCAGGCCGAGCGGATGGGCGCGAAGGTCTTCGGCGGGCCGAAGTACACAGTCAGCCCCGTCTACGAGGGGATGCTCAAGGAGGAGATGGACGCCGCGGCGGAGCGCCATCCGGAGATCCCCTACGAGCCGCAGCTGATCGACGCGACATTCGCGCTCCTCGTGTCGTCGAGCGGGGCGCCGATGGTGATCCCGGCGCTCAACCGGGACGGGGACATCCTCTCCGATCTCGTGCTCCCACTCTTCGGCTCGATCGCGGGCTCCGAATCGCTTCTCGTCGCCTTCGGGGACGACTACATCCCGCTCGCGCTCATGGCCGAGGCTGCGCACGGCACCGCGCCCTCGCTCGAGGGTAAGGACGTCGCGAACCCCATGGCGATGATCCTCGCCGGAGCGGCACTTCTCTCCCACGCCGAAGCCGACGAGTGCCAGGCGGCCGGCAGGGCGATCCGCGAGGCGTGTCTCGAGGCGGTCGCCGAGGGCGTACGGACCGCCGACCTCGGGGGCGACTACGGCACGTCGGCGTTCACGGAGGACGTCATTCGCCGCACGCGGACGAAGCTCGAGGTCTGGGCCGCGCTCTGACCTCCCCGGCAGCGTCCCTTCGAGCCACGTCCCGTCGGCTCCGTCCGTAGAGTTTCGACCCGCATGCGAGTCGCGGTTCCGAGGGAGACGGCTCCGGGCGAGCGCCGCGTCGCGCTCGTCCCCGAGACCATCTCGAAGCTCGGAGCATCCGGGTTCGAAGTGGTCGTCGAGCGCGGCGCCGGCAGGGCGTCCGGCTTCCTCGACACCGCCTACACCGACGCCGGCGCGACCGTGTCGGATGCGGACGCGCTGCTCGCCGGAGTCGAGGCCGTCGTTCGCGTGGCGAAACCGTCCCCGGACGACGTCGCCGCGCTGGCACCAGGAACGGTGCTCGTGGGATTCCTCGAGCCGCTGACAGACGCCGAGGGGATCGCCCGGCTCCGCGACCGTGGTGTGGTCGCGTTCGCGATGGAGTCGATACCGAGAATCACGCGCGCCCAGTCGATGGACGCTCTCTCGTCCCAGGCGACCGTCGCCGGCTACAAGGCAGTCCTGATCGCGGCCGACCGGGTGCCCAAGCTCTTCCCGATGCTGATGACGGCCGCCGGGACGATCGCTCCCGTCCGCGCGCTCGTGATCGGCGCGGGGGTCGCCGGGTTGCAGGCGATCGCAACCGCGCGACGGCTCGGCGCCGTCGTCTCCGCCTTCGACGTGAGACCGGCAGTGCAGGAGCAGGTGGAGAGCCTCGGCGCGTCGTTCCTCGACCTCGGCATCCGCGGCGAGGAGACCGAGGGCGGCTATGCAAAGGAGCTCACGCCGGAGCAGCAGGCGCAACAGCAGAACGCGCTCGCGGAGCGGATCCCCGACTTCGACGTCGTCGTCACGACAGCGGCGGTCCCGGGGCGACCGGCGCCGAGGCTCATCCCCGCGTCGTCGGTGGAGGCGATGCGGCCCGGCTCGGTGATCGTCGACCTCGCGGCAGAGACCGGAGGGAACTGCGAGCTGACGGTGCCGGGAGAGATCGTCGAGCGGGCTGGCGTCTCGATCGTCGGGACGACCAACCTGCCGTCCCAGATGCCGTTCCACGCCAGCCAGCTCTACTCGCGGAACGTCGCCTCCCTCCTGCAGCACCTCGCGCCGAACGGCGAGCTCGCCCTCGACTGGGAGGACGAGATCACCTCCGGCGCATGTGTCACGAGGCCCGAGGAAGGAGCAACCGCATGAGCGTCTCTCTCGTCATCGAGCTGACGATCCTCGTCCTCGCCGCGTTCCTCGGCTTCGAGGTCATCTCGAAGGTGCCGACGATGCTGCACACCCCGTTGATGTCGGGGACGAACTTCATTCACGGCATCATCATCGTCGGCGCGATCATCGTCCTCGGCGAGGCCGACGACACGTTCCTCAAGGTGATCGGCTTCCTGGCGATGGTGCTCGCGAGCGCGAACGTGGTCGGCGGCTGGTTCGTCACCGACCGCATGCTCGAGATGTTCAAGCGGCGCCCCGAGCCGCCGTCAGAGAAGGAGAAGAAGCCCGCGTGATCTCCGACCCGGACGTCGTCCACCTTCTCTACCTCTTCACGATCGTCTGCTTCATCCTGGCGCTCCGCTTCCTCTCCTCGCCGAAGCACGCGCGCCGCGGGAACTGGGTCGGGGGAGTCGGGATGGTCGTCGCGATCGCGACCACGCTCTCCCTGGAGGGCATCGGGAACTGGGTGCTGATCGTCGTCGGCGGCTTGATCGGCTCGGCTGCGGGCGTGATCGGCGCGCGCACCGTGAAGATGACCGCGATGCCGCAGATGGTGGCCCTGTTCAACGGGGTCGGCGGCGGCGCGGCTGCGCTCGTCGCGCTCGCCGAGTGGCACAACGTCGCCGAGCCGGGGGGCGACGAGCGTGTCTCGATCGTCCTCTCGGCGCTGATCGGCTCGATCTCCTTCGCCGGCTCGCTCGTCGCCTTCGCCAAGCTGCAGGAGCTCCTGAGCGGCCGCCCGATCGTCTTCCCCGCCCAGAACGTCGTCGACGCGCTCGTCCTGCTCGGGGCGATGGGGTTCGGCATCGCCGCGATCGCGGGCGCGAACGGCCAGTGGGTCCTCGTCGCGCTGATCCTCTTCGCGCTGCTCTTCGGCGTCATGTTCGTGCTCCCGATCGGCGGCGCCGACATGCCCGTGGTCATCTCGCTCCTCAACGCCTTCACGGGCGTGGCCGCCTCGGCGACGGGCTTCGTCCTCGACAACACCGTCCTCATCGTCGCCGGGATGCTCGTCGGCGCCTCGGGAACGCTCCTCACCCTGCTCATGGCGAAGGCGATGAACCGCTCGATCGCGAACGTCGTCTTCGGCGCGTTCGGCCAGGTGCAGGCCGGCGCGGGCCAGGCGCGCGCCGACGACGGCCGCACGGTGCGCGCGACGACGGCGGACGACGTCGCCGTGCAGCTCTCGTTCGCACGCAAGGTGATCGTCGTCCCCGGCTACGGAATGGCGGTGGCGCAGGCCCAGCACGACGTGCGGCAGCTCGCCGATCTCCTCGAAGAACGCGGCGTCGACGTCAAGTACGCGATCCACCCGGTCGCCGGCCGCATGCCCGGCCACATGAACGTCCTCCTCGCGGAGGCGAACGTGCCGTACACGCAGCTCTTCGAGATGGACGAGATCAACCCCGAGTTCGCGCAGACGGACGTCGCCCTCGTCATCGGCGCCAACGACGTCACGAACCCGGCTGCGCGGAGCGATCCCTCGAGCCCGATCTACGGGATGCCGATCCTCGACGTCGACAAGGCGGCGAGCATCGTCGTCCTCAAGCGCTCGATGAACCCGGGCTTCGCCGGGATCGACAACGAGCTCTACCTCGATCCCAAGACGACGATGCTCTTCGGGGACGCGAAGGAGTCGGTCCTCAAGCTGATCACGGCGGTCAAGGCGTCGTAGTACAGGAGCTCAGGGAGTGCGGCGCCGGAGCGTCCCGGCGCCGAGCACGAGCGCAAGGAGCGTCACCCCGAGGACGACGAGCACGTCGGCCCAGAACCGCGCTCCCAGCGGAGCACTCGACGCCAGCCGGGCGAGCGCGTCGTACGCATAGGTCAGCGGGAGCACGGCCGAGATGGCCCGCAGCCACCACGCCATCTCCTCGCGCGGGACGATCAGCCCGCAGAGAAGGATCTGCGGGAGCACGAAGGCCGGCATGAACTGCACCGCCTGGAACTCGGTGCGTGCGAACGCGCTTGCGAACAAGCCGAGCGACATCCCCAGGACGGCGTTCGCGATCGCGAGGGCCACGACGGCGACCACCGCGTGCCCTGCATCCAGGCCGAGCAGGCCGAACGAGAGTGCGGACACGAGCGCTGCCTGAACGGCCGCGACGAGCGCGAACGCGATCCCGTATCCGACGAGAAGGTCTCCGCGCCCGAGCGGCGTCGTCAGCAGCCGCTCGAGGGTGCCCGAGACGCGCTCGCGCAGCATCGTGATCGAGGTGACGATGAACATGGCCACGAACGGGAACAGGCCGAGCAGCGGCACGCCGAGCGTCTGGAAGACGTTGGGGCGGTCCGTGAACAGGGCGTGGACGAGGATCTGCAGCACGCAGGGGACGATCAGCAGGAGCGCGACCGTCCTCGGGTCGTGGCGCAGCTGACGGAGCACACGGAGGGCGGTCGCCCGCGTCCGCCGAACGCTCATCGCCCATCTCCCGCCGCCTCGTCGACCAGCGCGAGGAACGCGGCATCGAGGTCGTCCGTCCCCGTTTGCTCGAGGAGGGACGCAGGGGTGCCGGTCGCGAGGACGCGCCCGTCGCGGAGGAGCGCCAGCGCGTCGCAGCGCGACGCCTCGTCCATCACGTGACTCGACACGACGAGCGTTGTGCCGCGCCCGGCGAGGTCGTGGAACGTCTGCCAGAGACTCTGCCGGAGAACGGGATCGAGGCCGACGGTGGGCTCGTCGAGCACGACGATCTCCGGCTGGTTCACGAGCGCGGCGGCCAGGGAGAGACGCGCGAGCTCGCCGCCCGAGAGCGTCGCCGCGAGCTGTCCCTCGAGACCGCCCATGTCGACCAGACGGACGGCCTCGGCGACGGCCGGCCGCTCCACGTCGAGGATGCGCGCGAAGTAGTCGAGGTTCTCGAGAACGGTGAGATCGGCGTAGACGGATGGCGCCTGCGTCTGATAGCCGACACGAGCGCGGAGCGCCGGAGCTCCCGCGGGCAGCCCGAGGACTGACACCGACCCGTCCGCGACGATCTGCGCGCCCACGATCGAACGCAAGAGCGTCGTCTTCCCGCTCCCGCTCGGGCCGAGCAGCCCGGTGACCGAGCCCGGTTCGACGTCGAGGTCGATCCCATGGAGCACCTCCCTGCCCCCACGGGCAACGCGGAGGCCTCGTACGGTGATCGCGGGGCTCACGGTGACGCACTCAACCAGAGCGCTAGGCTCGTTGGGTGATCCCCGTCTTCCGGGCGAACGACGTCGAGAAGGCGGTCTCTCCGCACGAGGCGTACGACGCGGTCCGCGACGCCTTCGTCGCGTACGCGAGGGGCGAATGGTCGATGTCGCCCAAGGTGTACGTCGCGAACTATCCGGCGGGGGACTTCCGGGCGATGCCCGCGATCGGCGGCGGATTCGCCCTGCTCAAGTGGGTCACGTCGTTCCCCGGCAACCGTTCCCGCGGGCTCCCG
>DASSQE010000108.1:0-11631 GCA_035702645.1 Gaiellaceae bacterium | reverse complement strand
GGACCACGGGCTCGCGTACGCGGAGAACGGCCGCGAGATCGACGCGTACTTCGCCTCGGTGGCGAAGGACGTCGTCGACGGCCTCGTCCGCTGCGGCTTCCCGCTCGACGCGAACCAGGTGCTCGCGAGCGAGCGCCTCTGGCGCATGAGCGCGGCCGACTGGGAGCAGACGTTCGTCGCCTGCTTCGGGAAGCCGGACGAGTCGCACCTGATCCGCGCGACCGTGGCGTTCGACTTCCGGCACGTCGCCGGAGGGCTCGAGATCGTCTCGCCGCTCGTCGCGCGCCTACGGGAGGCGGGTGAGCATCCGGACTTCGTGCGGCGGCTCGCGAGAACCGCGACCGACTTCAAGCCGCCGCTCGGGTTCCGCAAGGCACTCGTCACCGGCCGCGACGGCGACGCTCCCGCGGGGACCTTCGACGTGAAGCGAGGCGGGATCCTCCCGATCGTGAACATCGCCCGCTTCCTCTCGCTCTCGCATCAGGTGACGATCTCGCCCACCCTCGACCGGCTCGTCGCGATCGAGGAGCTCGGCGCGCTCGACCGCGAGGACGCCACTGTCCTGCGGGAGGCGTTCCTCGTCGCCTGGCGCGTCCGGCTCGAGCATCACGCGAACTGCATCGAGGCGGGCCGCCCTCCCGACAACTACATCGACCCGAAGGCACTCCCGCCGCTCATGCGCCAGGACCTGCGTGAGGCGTTCCGCGCGATCGCGGCGGCACAGAAGAAGCTCTCGGTCTGGGTCCCTAGCGGGATCTAGCGAGAGTGGCGACCGTCGCGCTCTCTGGCTGCGACGCAACTCCCGAGATTGCGCTAATCGGCGCGGACCTCCCGGAGCATCGACGTGCCAGCTTGGCGGCTCAGAACAGTCCGACGGTCTCGCCCGATTCGTCGATGTCGATCGCGAACGCCGCGGGCGTCTTCCCGAGACCGGGCATGGTCATCATGTCGCCGCAGAGGGCGACGAGCCAGCCAGCGCCCGTGTACGGCCGCAGGTCGCGGATCGGCACCGTGAACCCGGTCGGTGCGTTCTTGAGCTTGGGATCGTGCGAGAGCGAGAGGTGCGTCGTCGCCATGCAGATCGGGAGGTTCCCGAGCCCCGACTCCTCGAACGCCGCAGCCTTCTGCTTCGCCGCGGGCAGGAGCTCGATCCCGTCCGCGCCGTAGACCTTCGTCGCGATCGCGCGGATCTTCTCCTCGATCGACGCCTCGAGCGGGTAGGCGAAGTCGAAGCTCGAGGGCCGATCGGCTGCGTCGATCACCGCCTCGGCGAGAGCGGTCGCGCCCTCGCCGCCGCGCTCGAACGCCTCGTTCACCTCGGCGGCGTGCGCGCCGTGCTCGAGCGCGAGCTTGCGCACGACCTCGAGCTCCTCATCGGTGTCGGTCGGGAAGCGGTTCACGGCCACGACCGCCTCGAGGCCGAAGCCCTTCACGTTCGCGATGTGGCGGCCGAGGTTCTGCGCGCCGACCTCGATCTCGCGGATGCCGCCGTCCATGTCGCCGGCGTGGTGCTTCAGCGCGCGGACGGTGGCGACGAGAACGACCGCGTCCGGCCGCAGGCCGCCCATGCGGCAGGTGATGTCGAAGAACTTCTCCATGCCCATGTCCGAGGCGAAGCCGGACTCCGTGATCACGTAGTCGCCGAGCTTGAGCGCGACCCGGTCGGCGACGAGCGAGTTGTTGCCGTGCGCGATGTTCGCGAAGGGCCCGCAGTGGACGAACGCCGGCTGCCCTTCGAGCGTCTGCACGAGGTTCGGCTTGATCGCCTCCTTGAGGATGACCGCGAGTGCGCCCGCAGCGTGGATCTGCTCGGCGGTGACCGGCTCACCGCCGACCGTCTGCCCGATCGTGATCGCGCCGAGACGCTTCCGCAGGTCCGCCAGATCGCGGGCCACGGCGACGAGCGCCATGATCTCGCTCGCTGCGGTGATGTCGAAGCCCGTCTGGCGCGGGTAGCCGTTCGCCTTGCCGCCGAGCCCCGTCACGACGTCGCGGAGCGAGCGGTCGTTCATGTCGAGGCAGCGCCGCCAGGAGATCGAGAGCGGATCGAGGTTCGCCTCGTTCCCGTGCAGGAGATGGGCGTCGATCATGGCCGCGAGCAGGTTGTTCGCCGCCGTGATTGCGTGCAGGTCGCCGGTGAAGTGGAGGTTCAGGTCCTCCATGGGCACGACCTGCGCGTAGCCACCGCCGGCGGCGCCGCCCTTCACTCCGAAGACCGGGCCGAGCGACGCCTCGCGGATGCACAGCACCGGGCTCCGCCCCAAGACGCCGAGGCCCTCGGTCAGCGACGCGGAGGTCGTCGTCTTCCCCTCGCCCGCCGGCGTCGGCGTGACCGCGGTGACGTTGATCAGCTTCGCGTCCGGACGGTCGGAGAGCCGCTCGATCACGGACAGGTCGACCTTCGCCTTGTACCTGCCGTACGGCTCGATCTCGTCGGGGAGGAGGCCCGCATCGGCCGCGACGTCGGCGATCGGCCGCAGCGTCGCCTGTTGCGCGATCTCGAGGCTCGAGGGCATCTGGGTCTTCATCAGGCTCCTTCTCTCGAGGGCGGGACGGGCCCCGCCCCTACGGCGATCGAGGTCGTCAATGGCTCACCGCCGCGGCGGCCAGCTCGGACACGAGCGTATCCGTGTGGAAGCGCTCGAGTGCGAACGGCGCGATCAGGTCCGGGTTCTTCCCGCTCGCGACGAGCTCGGCCAGCGTGACGCCGACGATCGGCGCCGCCTTGAACCCGTAGGTGCCCCAACCGGCGGAGACATGGAAGTTCTCGATCTCGGTCGGACCGAGGATCGGACTGTAGTCAGGCGAGAGGTCGCACAGCCCTGTCCACGTGCGCAGCACCTTCACCCGCTCGAGCTGGGGGAAGAGCTCGAGCACGTGCCTCGACGAGTACTCGAGGAAGGACAGCGTGCCCGTGCTCTTGTAGGTCGTGTAGGGCTCGATCTCGGCGCCGATCAGGAACTCGCCTCGGTCGGTCTGCGACACGTAGACGTGCAGCTGCGAGGAGACGATCACGACGTCGATGAACGGCTTCATCGGCTCGGTGACGAAGGCCTGGAGGATGTGCGTCGTGATCGGGAGCCGCAGCCCGGCCAGGCCGCCGACGAGCGACGACCAGCCGGCCGTCGCGCTCACGACCTGACCGCACTCGACGCGGCCGCGGGTCGTCTCGACCGCGGTCACCCGGTCGCCCTCGCGCTCGAAGCCGGTCACCTCCGTGTAGGGATGGATCTCGACGCCGAGCCGGTCGGCGCCGCGGGCAAACGCCCACACCACGGCGTCGTGCCGGATGATCCCGCCGGGCGGGTGGTAGAGCGCGCCCAGGATCGGGTATGCGGGATGGTCCGAGAGGTCGATCTGCGGACAGAGCTCGCGGATCACCTCCGGCCCGACGACCTTCGAGTCGATCCCGAGGATCTGGTTCACCTCGGCACGCTCCTGCATCGTCACCATCGCCCGGTCGGAGTGGGCGAGCGTCAGGTGCCCGTGCTGAGAGAACATGAGGTTGAAGTCGAGCTCGGCGGAGAGCCGCTGGTAGAGCTTCACGCTCTCGCGGTAGAACTCCGCGCCCTCGGGGGTGCGGTAGTTGGCGCGGATGATCGTCGTGTTTCGGCCCGACGCGCCCGAGCCGATGTACGACTTCTCGAGGATGCAGACATTGCGGATGCCGTGCCGCTTGGCGAGGAAGTACGCGGTCGCGAGGCCGTGCGAGCCGCCGCCGACGATCACGACGTCGTAGCGGCGCTTGAGCTCGGGCCGCGGCTTCCACATCCGGCTCACCTGGAAGATGTCCTTCACGGCCATGCCGGCAACCCCGCGTACGTATCGAGGACGGCATGGACGACGTCGTGACCGAGCTCCTGCGGGACGTAGACGCGGAAGCGGTCGCCGTCGTCGCGGAGCACGATCGCGGCGACGTGGGCGAACGGGCCCGCGGCAGGCAGCGCGTCGAGGTCGAGGTCGGTCAGCCGGCGCATGAGCTGCTCGCCGTGAACCGCAAATCCCGCGAGGAGCCCGGTCGCGTCGTAGCCCCGGAGGCCGCCGGCGCGTACTCGGTCGATCGCGCCCGCCGGGTCGTCCGTGAGCAGGAGGCCGCGCCCCGCGGAGAGGCGGACGAGCTCCTCCCCCTCGCCGACCGCGATGGAGTCGACGTCGCCGCGCAGCTCGACCTTCCCGTCCAGCGACAGATCGGTCACCAGGGCCGGGTCCACCCCTTCGAGCGCCCGCACGAGCGGCGAGGCGAGAAGCTCGGGCTCACAACCCGAAGGCGAGAGGAAGGCCAGAGCACTCACGCGCGCATCCGCTCCCCGGCCGGGTCGAAGAACGCGCCGTGCATGACGCGCGCGCCGACCATGCGCCGCTCGACGCGCACCTCGAAACGCGTGCCCGGGTCGGCGCGCTCGGGCGGCACCCAGGCGAGCCCGATCACCTCGCCGACGAGCTCGCTCCGCCTTGCGCTCGTGATCCGCCCGACCGGGTAGCCCTCGATCACGATCTGCGCGCCCTCGGCGGGCACGACGTTCTCCTCCATCCGGAACCCGACGAGCTTCTCGCGCTCCTCTCGTTCGCCGAAGTGCTCGACTGCCCACTTGCCGACGAAGTCGTCCTTGTCGAGCTTCGGGAGCCAGGACATCCCGGACGAGAGGAGGTTCGATTCCGAGTCCGTGTCCTGCCCGACGATGATGTGTCCCTTCTCGAGCCGGAGGATGCGCTGCGGCTCGAGCCCGAACGGCCGCGCGCCCCCCGCGACGAGCGCGTCCCAGATGTGTTCGCCCGCGGGGCTCGGGAAGTGGAGCTCGTAGCCGAGCTCGCCGACGAAGCCGATCCGGAGCGCCAGGCAGGGCACGCCGGCGACGTCGATCTGCCGCGCGTCGAGGTAGCGGAACTCCTCGGCGGAGACGTCGTCCGGGTCCTCGACGAGACGGGCGAGCGCCTCACGCGCGAGGGGGCCCGCGAGGTTCAGGGCAGCGAGCGCGCCCGTCACGTTCACGATGTCGACGTCGTAGCCCCAGACCGCGTTCCACCACTCGAACCAGGCGGTCACCGCGTCGGCCCCGGTGGAGGTGGTCGTCACGTAGTAGAGATCGTCGGCGAGGCGGGCGACCGTGCCGTCGTCCATGATCCGGCCGCCGTCCGAGGTGAGGACGCCGTAGCGGATCCGGCCCGGCGCCATGTCCGCGAATCGGTTCGGATAGAGCCGCTCGAGGAACCCCGCCGCGTCCGGCCCCTCGACGAGGAGCTTTCCGAGCGTGGAGACGTCGATGACGCCGAGCGACTCGTGCACCGCCTGCACCTCGCGCTCGGGGTGGTCGCCGTAGGCGTACGGACGCTTCCACGGCCCCGCCCACATCATCCGGGCGCCCGCCTCCTCGTGCCGGAAGTGGAGCGACGTGCGCCGAGCCATCTCGTGGTTGCGACCGGCGAGGAGCCCCATCTCGACCGGCGCCCACGGCGGCCGCGCGGTCGTCGTCCCGAGCTCGGCCTCGTACGCGTTCACCTGCTGCGCGTAGAGCTTGATGCTCGGCAGCTGGCAGAGCTTCCCCTGGCAGGGGCCCATCGTCACGGTCGTGTACCGCTTCGCGAGCTCGATCGAGTCGAATCCCTCGGCGATCGCGCGCTTCACGTCCTTCGTCGTGACGTCCTCGCAGATGCAGACGAAGCACTTCCCGTGCCCACCGTAGGCAGGCGTCGAGTCGGTTCGCTCGAGACCCCGGCCCGTGACCGCGCCGACCGCCTCGACGCCGGCCGGGAGCTCGGTCGGAACGAACGCTCCGAGCGCGCCGTCGTACTCGATGCGCGCGCCGGCCTGCGCGAGCAGCGAGTACGCGGGCTGCCGCCCGGACGACGCGACGAGAACGGCACAGTCGATGCGGTGTCCGTCGATCAGGACGCGCCGGAGGCGGCCCTTCCACCCCTGCGCCTCGAGGTCGCGTGGGCGCCCGTCGCGCAGGTCGAGGACGCGCACGATCTCCACGCCGGCCTCCTCGAGGTCGCCGACCACGGAGAGCGCCTCGGCGTCGGAGCCAATCACGATTGCGGTCTCGCCCGGCTTCACCGAGTAGTCGCGTACGAGCTTCCGCGCCGCACCCGGCAGCATCACGCCGAGCAGGTCGTTCCCAGGGTGGACGAGAGGCTGCTCGAGCGCACCCGTCGCGACGACGATCCGCTCGGCGCGGAACCGGAGCATCGTCGTGCCGAACTCGACCGGCACGAGGTTTCCCTCCCAGATTCCGAGCGCGCGCGCCGGCGTGAGGACCTCGACTCCGTCGAGCTGCGTGCCGGCGAGCGCGAGGCTCTCGTCGACGAGGACCACATCCGGGCCTTCCGTGGCGGCGGCGAGCGCCGCCTCACGACCGGCCGGCCCACCGCCGACGACGAGCACCCGCGCGCGACGGTGCTCCGTGTCGTAGCGCCGGGAGCTGCCGCGGCGCTCGTCGACACGACCCAGTCCGGCCGCATTGCGCAGGAACTTCTCGTACAGCGGCCACATTCGCCGCGGTCGGATCATCGTGCGGTAGTAGAAGCCGACCGGCGTGAACGGGCCGCCGAACTTGTCGACGGCCGACATGAGGTCGGTGTTGAGGCCGCCGACCACGTTCTGCGCTGCCGCCACGGCCCCCTCGCGAATCGGCTCGACGCACACGCGCACGTTCGGCACGCCGTCGACCGTCATCAGGCAATTCGGACAGTGCCCGGAACAGCAGTAGAGCCCGCGCGGGCGGTGGTACTTGAACGAGCGCGAGAAGACCTGGCGGCCCGACGCCGCGACCGCCGACCCGAGCGTGTCGCCTTCGAACCCGGTGACCCGCCAGCCGTCGAAGAAGAACGAGACCTCGCGCGAGCGGTCGATACGTTCGCCCTCGCGCGGAGCGAGCCTCATCTCCTTCCGCTTCACCGCGACCCTCCGGGCTCGGGGAGGAAGACCTCGAGCACCTCGTTCGTGCGCGTGTCTCGCTCGGCGAGGAACCATTCGCCGCAGCCGAGGCGGTGCTGCCACCACTCTCTCTGCGCCCCGGCGACGTTGTCGCGGAAGTAGACGTAGTCGGTGAGCTCGGAGAGCGTCGGCGACTCCGTCGGCCGCCGCGTGACCTCACCGGAGTAGGCGAACTCGTCGACCGGCCGGGGACCGCAGAAAGGGCACGGGAGGAGAAACGACATCCGGGCTTAGAATTGCACTCTCAGCAACAGCGTGCCAGAATCCGCAACGACAGTAGTCCGATGGCGCGCACTCGTCAACCGTCCACGCGTCGAATCGGCGCCGCCGAACGCGCGATCGCCGTCCTCGACGCGGTCGCCGAGGGCGGTGAGCTCGGCACGAACGAGATCGCGCGGCGGACGGGCATGACGCCGAGCACCGTATCGCGTCAGCTCGGGACGCTCGCCGCTTCCGGCCTCGTCGAGCGCGTCGCCGCGACCGGCCGCTACCGGCTCGGGATCCGCCTCGTCCACCTCGCGAACGCGCTTCTCGCGCGGCTCGACGTCCGCGAGGTCGCGCGCCCGCATCTCGTCGCGCTCGCGCAGGCGACCGCCGAGACGGCGACGCTCTCCGTTCCGGCCGAGGAGGACGCCGTCACCATCGACTTCGTTCCCGGCGCACATCAGGTGCAGCCCGTCTCCCGGCTCGGTCGGCCGTCGATCGCGCACGCAACCTCGGCGGGGAAGGTGATGCTCGCCTTCTCGGGGCGCGAGCTCCCCGACGGGCCGCTCCGCGCATACACGGCGCAGACGATCACAGACCCGCGGGTTCTCGCGCGCCAGATCGCGGACGTCCGCGAGCGCGGTTGGGCGGAGGCGGTCGAGGAGCGCGAGCCCGGCCTGTCTGCGATCGCCGCCCCGATCCACTCGAGCCGCGGTGAGCTAGAGGCGATCGTCGCGCTCCAGGGGCCGAGCTCGAGATTCGACGCGGCGGCGATCGAGGCCGCACGGCCACTGCTCCTCGAGCGAGCCGAGACGATCTCGCGCGAGCTCGGCTGGCGGCCGAGCTAATTCGACGTCACGCTCGCCGGCGTCGCTGCTCTCGCGCTTCAGCCTTCAGCTCGCTGAAGATGCGCTTCGCAGCGGAGGAGACGTTGGCCCTCGTAATCGGGCCGTGTGAGTCCGCGGCAGAGACCAGGCCGTTCGCGATTCGCTTCTCGATCGAAGAGCGCTGCGTGAGGTCGAGTCTGTTCTCCGTCGAGGCCATCCGCTCACCGTAGCGGGCACGGTGAACAGCCGATACCGAACCCCTTGCATCATCGCGAACTGAGAACGAGTCTCGGTGCTACGAGCTCAGATCTCCGAGGAACGCCGCCAGCCGGTCGAGCGTGTCGGTCCAACCCGCCTCGTGCAGATCGCGGCGGGCCGTGGTCTCGAACGGCCTAGTCGAGCACGACCCGCGTTCCCTCCGGGTCGTCCACGAACGAAAGCTCAGCCACCGTCTCCCGGTCGTCGGGGTCCGGCTCTTCCCACTCGAACGTGTACACGACGCGCCGCGGCGGTTCGACCTCTCGGAACTCGCCCCGGAGATGGAACGCGTCGCCGTCGGGCGGTTGCATCGTGATCCGGTAGCGGCCGCCCACGCGCAGGTCGAGCTCGACGCTCGGCGACGTGAATCCCGCTGGGCCCCACCACTCGGCGAGCTTCTCGGGCTCGACGCACGCGGCGAACACCTCCGCCGGCGACGCGGGGACCGTCCTCTCGAGGTGGAGGGTCAGGCCTTCTCCCGTCGCCACGAGGCCGTGATCAGGCGCCGTTCCAGCCGGGGATCCAGTCCGTCCCGGCGAGCGGCACGCGCGCCATTGCGGCCGCCTCGATCGTCAGCGCGACGAGATCCTCCGGCTCGAGGTTGTGGACGTGCGACTTGCCGCACGCCCGGGCGAGCGTCTGTGCCTCGAGCGTGAGGACGCGGAGGAAGTTCGCGACCCGGCGGCCGCCGAGCTCGGGGTCGAGACGTGCGGCGAGCGCGTCGTCCTGGGTCGAGATCCCCGCCGGGTCGCGGCCCGCCTGGTAGTCGTCGTAGAACCCGGCGGCGCTCCCGATCTCGCGGTAGCCCGCCTCGTGCTCGGGGCTGTTGTCGCCGAGCGCGATCAGCGCGGCGGTGCCGATCGAGCACGCGTCGGCACCGAGCGCGAGCGCCTTCGCCACGTCCGCCCCGCTCCGGATCCCGCCCGACACGATCAGCTGCACCTTCCGGTGCATCCCCAGCTCCTGAAGTGCGTCGACCGCGAGCCGCGTCGCCGGGAGCGTCGGGATGCCGACGTGCTCGATGAAGACGTCCTGGGTCGCCGCCGTCCCGCCCTGCATCCCGTCGACGACGATGACGTCCGCGCCCGCCTTCACCGCGAGCTGGACGTCGTAGTACGTGCGGGTGGCGCCGACCTTGACGAAGACCGGCTTCTCCCAGTCCGTGATCTCGCGGAGCTCCTGGATCTTGATCTCCAGGTCGTCGGGGCCCGTCCAGTCGGGGTGGCGCGACGCGCTCCGCTGGTCGATCCCCTTCGGCAGGTCGCGCATCTCCGCGACGCGGTCCGAGATCTTGTGGCCGAGGAGCATCCCGCCGCCGCCCGGCTTCGCCCCCTGGCCGACGACGACCTCGATCGCGTCGGCGCGGCGGAGGTCGTCCGGGTTCATGCCATAGCGCGACGGGAGGAGCTGGTAGACGAGCGTCCTCGAGTGCTCGCGCTCCTCCGGCGTCATGCCGCCGTCGCCGGTCGTCGTCGAGGTTCCGACCTCGCTCGCACCGCGCCCGAGCGCCTCCTTCGCCGGCGCCGAGAGGGCGCCGAAGCTCATCCCGGCGATCGTCACCGGGATCTTCAGCTCGAGCGGCTTCTTCGCGAAGCGGTCGCCCAGGACGACGTCGGTCGCGCAGCGCTCGCGGTAGCCCTCGAGCGGGTAGCGGGAGACGCTCGCGCCGAGGAAGAGGAGGTCGTCGAAGTGCGGGAGCGGGCGCTTGGCGCCGAACCCACGGATGTCGTAGATGCCCTCGCGCGCCGCGCGCTGGATCTCGGCAATCGTGGCGCGGTCGAAGAGGTACGACTCGCGCAGGCCCCAGTCGTGCGCAGGACAGGAATCCGCGGGTGCGGATTCCTGCCGGGCGGAGATCCCTGAAGGCGGCCGCTTCGCGGCCGCTGCGTCCGAGGTCTCCAACGACGCCATTCTCAGTACGCGCCCGCGTTGTCGATCTGGAAGTTGTAGAGCCTGCGCGCGGAGCCGTAGCGCCGGAAGCCCATCGGGTCGGCGGCAATCCCGGCTGCACGCAGGAGCTCCGCGATCTCCGCCGCGTGCTCGTCGCGGAGCTCCTTCTCGACGCAGTCCGCTCCGAGGCTCGCGACCTCGCCGCGGACGTACACCCGCGCCTCGTAGATCGAGTCGCCGAGTGCCTCGCCGGCATCGCCGCAGACGACGAGCCGCCCTGTCTGTGCCATGAACGCGCTCAGATGGCCGACGGAGCCGCCGACCACGATGTCGACGCCCTTCATCGAGATCCCGCAGCGCGCGGACGCATCGCCGTGGACGGCGACGAGGCCGCCGCGCCCGCTCGCGCCGGCCGACTGGCTCGCGTTCCCGTCCACGAGGACGAGGCCCGACATGATGTTTTCGGCCAGCCCCGGGCCCGCGTTCCCGTGGACGCGGACGGTCGCGCGCTTGTTCATCCCGGCGCAGTAGTAGCCGACGTGCCCCTCGATCTCGACCTCGACGTCTGCGTCGAGCCCGCATGCCACCGCGTGGGCTCCGTCGGGGTTGACCACACGCCAGACCCGTGGCCCATCGGCGGCCTCACCGAGCGCCAGCGCGTGCAGCCGACCGTTCAGCTCGCGGAGCGACGTCGTCTCGAGGTCGACGACCTCGACCCCTGCCTCTTGGCGCTCGGCGACGGCCATCAGGCGGGCACCTGCTGCTTCTCCCAGACGTAGACGACGCCTGGGCTCGGCTCCCAGGTGCGCGCCTCGGCCGCGCCCGGGAGGACCGAGATCGCACGCCACTCGGAAGCCATCGCGACCCACTCCTCCGTCTCCGCGAGCACGGCCGGCTTGCAGGCGATCGGATCACGGAGCACTGCGAAGCCGTCGGCGGTTCCGACCGCGAACGTGTAGAAGCCGTCGAGGTCGTCGAGGCACCCCTCGAGCGCCTCCTCGAGCGTCGCTCCCTCACGCATCCGCCACGCGAGGTAGCCGGCGGCGACCTCCGTGTCGTTCTCGGTCTCGAACGCGATCCCCTCGGCGCGGAGGCTCTGCCGCAGGCGGTTGTGATTCGACAGGGACCCGTTGTGAACGAGGCAGAGGTCGAGACCCGTCGAGAACGGGTGCGAGCCCTCGGTCGTCACGCGGCTCTCGGTCGCCATGCGGGTATGGCCGAGCGCGTGCGTCCCGCAGAAGTCGGCGAGGCCGAACTCCTCGACGAACTCCCGCGGCGAGCCCGTCTCCTTGTAGATCTCGATGACCGTGCCCGCGCTCATGACGCGGAGAGCCGGCCGCTCGAGCCGCACCCACGCCTCGGCATCTGCCGCATCGGCGTCGACGACGAACACCGCGTGGCTGGCGCGGATGCTCGGCTCGGACGCTCCGCCGAATGCTTCCCGAAGCGTCTCCGCGAGCCCGACCCAGTCCTCCCTCGGGTCGGGCGAGAAGAGCGTCAGCTTGCTCTCACCGGTGG